>CAMDBX010000026.1 GCA_945889445.1 Rhizobium sp. Q54 | reverse complement strand
GAAGCGCCTCACGGACGTCAACTGCCCGTAGCGTGCAGCGATGCGATCGACTGCCTCCTTCAGCGGTTCTGTCACCACCATCATGTGGTGGCCATTGGCGTGCAGCAGCGTCTTCTCATCCGTCATGATGCCGACGTGGCCATCCCAGAAGACGAGGTCGCCGCGCTTCAACGCGTCGAGGTCGTTGACCATCAGCCTCTCACCCAGCGTGGCCTCCTGCATGTCGCTGTCACGCAGCGCCGGCTTGCCGCAAGCTTCGAGTGACAGCTGCACGAGGCCCGAGCAGTCCAGGCCATGGACCGACTTGCCGCCCCAGTAATAGGGCACGTGCCGGAACATCTCCGCCACGGAAACATAGTCGCTCTCGACTTCATCCACCGTCTTCAGGTGTGCGGTAAAGACGAAGCGGCCGTTGGCCAGCCGCGAAAATGCGCCAGCCTCAGACGCCACCGTCACCTGTGCATTGAGCGTGAGAGGAATGGCAGGCTGCGTCTTGAGGCTCGCCTCGGGGTACATGAAGGTTGACGGCACCGCCACGCGGTGGGTGGGTGGCATCATCTGCGGTGACAGCGCATTGCCGTTAACGTAACCCACATAGCCATCGCGTGCGAGTTGCACCCAGGCCCAGCCCTCCTCCTCGGCAAAGAGTTTCACCGTTTCGCCGAACAGCGCCTGGGTCAGTTGCATGGCATCGAAGCGCGGCGCCTTGTGAACGGTGATGACAGGTTCGACAACCTGCATCAGCCGCGGCTCGACGAAGCCTGCGGCCTCCACGTGGCCTTGCAGGGCGGCATCCGCAAGATCGGGGCGATAGGCATGGAGGCGCAGGTCGAGCTTGGTCATGCGCGATCCCTAGAGTCTTTTCGCGTGATTGCCAATCGTGTCCGCCAGACGCTCGAGATAGAGCGCACCCTTCACCGTGCGCTGGATCAGCACGTTGCGGCGGTCCTTGTCGTCGCGCCGGCGACTGACCAGCTCCAGCTTGCCCATGGTATCGAGCGCGCGGGTGATGACGGGCTTGGTCACGCCCAGCTTCTTCGCGAGGTCGCGCACCGTGTGAGGCGGCGCCTCAAGGTAGATCGTCAGCAGGATGCAGACCTGGCGCACCGAAAGATCGGGCTCGTCGTCGCGCACCATGGCGAGGGCGACATCGTGCCAGAGGGTCAGGGACTGGGCGGTGGACAACGCAACGGACATAAACAGCCTTTTCGCAACCGCTCTGGTTGTTTCGGGTCCGTTACAGTCTGGCGGCAAATGACCGGCGTTGCAAGTCGCTATGTGGCCCGGCGGCGGATGACCTCGAACAGCGCCCGCATGGCCTGCGCCTCCCCGCCCTTGGGCCGGCCGGGGCGCGGGCTTGGCGTCCACGCGAAGATGTCGAAATGAACATAGGCCTTCGCCTTGTCGACGAAGCGCTTGAGGAACAGCGCGGCGGTAATGGAACCCGCAAAGCCGGAGTCGCCGGCATTGTTCATGTCCGCCACGGAGGATTCGAAGAGACGATTGTAGGGCTGCCAGAACGGCAGCCGCCAGACGGGGTCGTTCACCTCTTGGCCCGCCCTTGCGATGGCCTCGGCCAGCGCCTCGTCATCGGTGTAGTAAGGCGGCAGGTCGGGGCCGAGCGCCACGCGAGCCGCCCCGGTGAGAGTTGCCATGTCGATGAGCAGGTCCGCTTGCTCCTCATCCGCCAGCGCCAGCGCATCGCCCAGAACAAGGCGGCCTTCGGCATCGGTATTGCCGATCTCCACCGTGATGCCCTTTCGGCTGGTCAGCACGTCACCGGGCCGGAAGGCGTTGCCGGCAATGGAATTCTCGACGGCCGGAATGAGCACGCGCAGCCTGACCTTCAGGTTCGCCGCCATGATCATCTGTGCCAGACCCAACACGTTTGCTGCACCCCCCATGTCCTTCTTCATCAGCGCCATGCCGGAGGCAGGCTTGATGTCGAGGCCGCCGGTGTCGAAGCACACGCCCTTGCCAACCAGCGTGACCTTTGGCGCGCGCGCCGGACCCCAGCTGAAATCGATGAGCCGGGGCGCACGCGGGCTGGCCCTGCCCACCGCGTGGATCATCGGGAAGCCCTTCTCGAGCGCCTTGCCGGACACCACTCTCAGCTTTGCCTTATAGGCGCGCGCAACGGCGCGGGCCGCCTGCTCCAATTCGTCAGGCCCCATGTCGGAGGCGGGCGTATTGACGAGGTCGCGCACCATCCAGCTGGCGCGTGCGGCGCGCAGTACCGCCTCGCGGTCGACACCCTTCGGGCACACGAGCTGCGCCACAGGCTGAACCTGCTTGCCATAGCGGCCGAAGCCATATGATTCGAGACACCAGCCCAGCGCCAGAAGGTCCGGCTGCAACACGGCACCGCCAACGGCATATGCGCCGGGGGGCAGGCTGCGGCTCAGCTTGCCAAGGGCGAAGGGGTCGCTTGCATCAGCTCCTGCCAGCACCTGCTTCACCTCGCCGGTTGGCGACGGAACGGCCAGCACCCGGCCCGCCTGTGCCTTGAAACCATTCGCATCGGCCCAGCCGCGATGATCGGCGGGCAACTCCCGGCGTTTCTTTTCCCAGTCGCGACCTTCGATGACGGTGAGGGGAATGCCGCGGGCGGCGGGTGCGAGGAGGATGTCTGCAGGCTCGGTCATGTCGGGCTCCGGGTTTCGCCTTCCTTATCGCGAAACACCTTTATGGTTAATCAAATATTGACCGTTGCGCGCCAAGGTAGCCGAATAAACCGGACTGGAGTTTCGTCATGCCAAGGGCCGTGTCCCGCCCAGCCATTTTTTTCCTGCTGGCTTCCGCCGTGATCCTGACGGGCTGCAGCAAGACGACTGCGCAAATCACTGGTGCCAGCAATCTTGCCACTGCCTCGACCACACCCGCATCCTACGAGGCGTTGGCCGAGCTCGGTGAAAAGTGGCGGGCCAGCCCGAAGGACGTGAACAAGGGACTTGCCTATGCCAACGGCCTCGAAAGCCTTGGCCAGAAGAACGAGGCGCTGGGCGTCTACCAGAAACTCGTGGAGACTGACCCCGACAATGCCAAGCTGGCTGGTCTCTATGGCCGCAAGCTGATGATGGCCGGGAAGCCCGATCAGGCCATCCCCCTTCTCGAGAGTGCAGAGAAGAAGGGCGACAGCGACTGGCGCGTAATGTCGGCACTGGGCAGCGCCTATGACCAGAAGGGGCTCTACCCAAAGGCGCGCGAGCAATATGCGAAAGCGCTGGCGGCTGACCCGCAGAACCTCGCAGTCATGAACAATCTTGCCATGTCCTACGCCCTTGAGGGAAATCTCAAGCAGGCCGAGGCGGAACTCCGGACCGCCGATGCATTGCCCCGCTCCAGGAGCGAACCGCGCATCCGCCAGAACCTGGCGCTCGTCGTCGGCTTGCAGGGGCGCTTCGATGAGGCCGCCAAGCTGGCCCAGCAGGACCTTCCTCCCGAGAAGGTGCAGGAGAACATGGCCTATCTCAAGAAGATGCTGTCGCAGCCCAACATCTGGCAGCAGATCAGCGACACCAGCAGCCAGGGCTGAGCCGGGCCAATTCCCTAGAAGAACTTCGAGATGGTCATGACCACGGGTCCCAGGATCACGACGAAGATCACCGGCATGAAGAACAGCATCATCGGAACGGTGAGGCGGGGCGGCAGCGCTGCCGCCTTGCGTTCTGCCTCGGCGATGCGCATGTCTCGATTTTCCTGGGCCAGCACGCGCAGCGCGGTGCCAAGCGGCGTGCCGTAACGCTCCGACTGGATGAGGCTCGTCACCACCGACTTCACCTGCGGCATGCCGGTGCGCTTGCCCAGGTTCTCGAACGCCTTGCGTCGGTCCGGCAGGAATGACAGCTCGGCCACCGTCAACGCCAGTTCCTCCGCGAGCGGCACGGACATCGTCCCGATCTCGCGCGACACGCGTTGCATCGCGGGCTCGATTGCCATGCCGGACTCGACGCAGATGAGCATGAGGTCGAGCGAGTCGGGCCATGCACGGCGGATCGACGTCTGCCGCCTGGAAATGAGGTTACGTAGCATCACGAAGGGAAGATAATTGCCGATCACCATGCCAATGGCGGCGGCAGCGATGCGCATCTGGGGAGGCAGCGTGTCATATATCGTCGAGATATAAACGAAGGCGAAGAGCCCGAGGCCAATGGGCGCCACGACGCGCGACGCAAGATAGAGGATGAGGTGGCGCTCGTGGCGCAATCCCGCCTGGCGCAGAAGTTCGCGCGAAGACTCGGCCTCGAATACCTTCCGCAAGCTCAGAAGGTCGACCATGCGCCGGGCCACGCCACCATTGCGGCCATCCCGGAGCTTGCCCTGACCCATCTCCTTCTGTCGCTCGGCGCGCATCTTATCGCGCTCCAAGCTCACCAGCCTCATCCGCTCCTTGAGCGGGTCGTCCTGCAGCAACGGCGCGGTCGCACTCAGCACAGCCGCAAAGGCGGCGAGCGCAAAGAGCAGCGTCACCAGCGTCTCGGGCCTCATCAGATCCGAAACGATTTGCAGCACGTTGAAGCTCCCCCGCTCAAACGTCGAAGCTGATCATCTTGCGCATGATGAGAATGCCCAACAGCATCCAGACACCGCAACCGATGAGAATCATGTGGCCAGTGGAGGTCGACAGCAGCGGCGTCAGGTAATCCGGGCTCAAGAGCATGAGTGCGCCGATGATCAGAAACGGCAGAACGCCGATGATGGCGGCGGAGGACTTTGCTTCCTGCGACATGGAACGAACCTTGCCTTTCAGCTTCTTGCGGTCGCGCAGCACCTTCGACAGGTTGTTGAGCGCCTCCGACAGGTTGCCACCCGACTTCGACTGAATGCTGATGACGATCCCGAGAAAGCTCACTTCGGGCAGTGGAATGCGCTCGAACATGCGCTCCACGCCCTGATCGATGGTGATGCCGAGGCGTTGACCCTCCACGACCTGCATGAACTCCGGACCGACAGGTGGGCTAGCCTCGGTAGCGATCAGCCGCATGGCATCAGACAAGGGAAGACCAGCTTTGAGGCCCCGGACCATGACGTCCACTGAATCGGCGAGATCCTCCAGGAAGGCCTTCTGGCGCCGCTTGGCCAGTGACGACAAGAACCAGCGTGGCAGGCCGACAGCGCCAATGACGGCACCCATTACACTAACGAACCATGGAAAGCCGAGCAGCGCGGGCAGCAGGGCCAAGGCAAGCCCAACCGCGGCCGAGATCACCCAGAATTTACGCACCGAGATGTCGATTCCAGAGCGGTTGATGAGCAGCCTGAGCGGCACGCCACGCTTTTGCTGCCTGGCCCGCTCCTCAATCTGCTTGAGGGATTCCTGAACCTGCCGCCGCCGGTTGTCCTTCTGGCCGTCCAGCAAGCGGCTGACCGCCGACTGCCTCTTGGGCTCGGTCGACTTCCTCGCCCCGGCGATCGTCCTGACTCGCGCCTCAACGCCCGATGACCCCATGAACGGCAGGGCGAGCGCCAACACCGCTCCGCCGGTCGCCATTGCGACCAGAAGGAGGAAGATCAGTTGCTGCGCGTCAAGGCCGAACATCGCGTGCCACTCTATTCGTCTCGCCTGTCGGCCATCTCGAGCGTCTCGGCAAGGCGCCGGTCCTCGTTGAAGTAGCGCGCCCGGTCCCAGAAATGCGGACGGGCAATGCCCGTCGCGCGATGGCGCCCGATCACCTTGCCGTTGGCATCCTCGCCGGTGATCTCATAGACCAGAAGGTCCTGCGTGATGATCACGTCGCCCTCCAGGCCGATCACCTCGGTAATGTGGGTGATGCGGCGGGAGCCATCACGCAGACGCGTGGCCTGCACGATCACGTCGATCGAGCCGCACACCATCTCCTTGATGGTCTTGGATGGCAGCGAAAATCCACCCATGGTGATCATCAATTCGATTCGCGACAGCGCCTCGCGCGGCGAGTTGGCGTGCAGCGTGCCCATGGATCCATCATGGCCGGTGTTCATCGCCTGCAGGAGATCGAAGGCCTCCGGCCCGCGCACTTCGCCCACGATGATGCGCTCTGGCCGCATGCGCAGGCAGTTCTTCACAAGCTCGCGCATGGTGATCTCGCCTTCCCCTTCAAGGTTGGGAGGACGTGTTTCGAGGCGCACCACATGGGGCTGCTGCAATTGCAGTTCGGCTGCGTCTTCGCAGGTAATGATGCGTTCGTCGTTTTCGATATAGGCGGTGAGGCAGTTGAGAAGCGTTGTCTTGCCCGATCCGGTGCCACCCGAGATCAGCACGTTGCAACGTACCCGCCCGATGATTTCCAGCAGAACCGCGCCCTCCGGCGTGATGGAGCCGAAGCGCACGAGATCGGGAAGTCTCAGCCGGTCCTTCTTGAACTTGCGGATGGTGAGCGCCGGACCGTCGATCGACAGTGGTGGCGCGATCACGTTGACGCGAGAACCATCAAGCAGGCGCGCATCGCAGATTGGGCTCGCCTCGTCGACGCGCCGCCCGATCTGGCTGACGATGCGCTGGCAGATGTTGAGCAATTGCGAGTTGTCGCGGAACCTGACGCCGGTCTTGAGCACCTTGCCTTCGACTTCGATGAAGGTGGCGCCGGCGCCATTCACCATGATGTCCGAGATGTCGTCGCGCGCCAGCAGCGGCTCCAGCGGGCCGAAACCCAGCACATCGTTGCAAATGTCCTCGAGCAACTCCTCCTGCTCGGAGACCGACATCACCACATCCTTGAGGGTGATGATCTCGCTCACGATATCGCGGATCTCCTCACGCGCTGCATCGCGGTCGATCTGCGAGAGCTGGGTCAGGTCGATGGCATCAATCAGAGCGTTGAAGATGGTGCTCTTGATGTCGTAATAGCTTTCAGAGCGCCGCGCAGCCTGGCTGCCGTCCAGTCGCGCTCCGGCAGCCCCCTGATAACCACCAGGATTGGCAAGGGAGCCACGCTGGGAAGCAGCGCCGGCCGAGAGACCTGCCGGCCCTGGTTGGCACCTGCATCGCTGCGGCCCAGTTGAGTCGGAGCCAGGACATCCTTCGACGGGCTGTCCCCGGAGCGCTTTCCAAACATCACATCTTACCTCGACCCAAGATCTTCTTGAGAATTGACTGGCCGCTCGCCACCACGGAAGTGCCGGGTTTGTCACCAGCCAGATCGCGCGCCAGCTTGCGCATGGCCTCCGCTGCCTTGCTGCGCGGCGTCATGTCGAGCACCATGCGTCCATTGTTGAGGGCCGCGCCGAAACTGGCCGGATCGAACGGAATCGTCACAGCCACCTCGGTTCCGATTGCCTTGCGGAAATCAGCCGCGGCAATCTCCGGCCGCTTGGGCACCCCCACCTGGTTGAGCACCAGAGTGGGCGGAGGATCATTGGGGCGTGCGACTTTCAACATATCCACCAGTGCCTTGGCATTGCGCAGGCTGGCAAGTTCCGGTTCTGCGGTGAGCACGATCTGATCGGCATGCAACAGGGTGAAGCGAACCCACGGAGCCCACAGGTTCGGCAAGTCCACCACGATCGTGGGCACGCTGACCCGCATGGCGGTAAGAATGGTCTCGACGGCGTGAGCCTCAATGGTGAAGTCCTTGTCCACGCCGCCAGGTCCGCCCAGCAGATTGAGCTTGTCGCCAAGCCTCACCAGCAAACGGTCGAGCAGCAGGGAATCAACGCGCTCCGGCTGTGCGATCGCCTCCATGATTCCGCCGGACGCGTCGAGGTTGAAGTCGAGCGCTGCCGTACCGAAGGCCAGGTCAAGATCGATGATGGTGGTCTCGACGCCCGCATTGCGGGCAAGGTCCCAGGCGCAGTTGTGGCAAATAGTGCTCGACCCGCAGCCACCCTTTGCACCCATGAAGGCAATGACACGACCAATCGGCGCCGCCTTCTCGCTGCGATAGAGCGCAGCGATGGTCTCGACGATCTGCAATGGCTGCACCGGTGCCACGATGTACTCACTGACACCCTGACGGATCAGGTCGCGATACAGGATCACGTCATTCACGTGCCCGATGACCACGACCTTGGTATCCGGCTGGCAGACCTCGGCGAGAGAGGCGAGGTTGGCAAGCAGCGCCTCGCGTGGCCCGGTCGATTCAACGAGAAGCAGGTTGGGTGTCGACTGGGTTTGAAACAGTCGGATGGCGGCCGGAATGCCGCCTGCCATCGTCGTGCCATGGGCACGCGCCATGCGCCGGTCGGCGAAGGCAGTCTGGATGGCCTCAACCGTCTGGGGTGATTCGAAAAAGGCCTGGATGTTGATGCGCGGCACCAGCGCGACGGGGGTCATGGCCGTTGCCCCTGCAACGTCTGCTCGCGCACCACTTGGCTGAAGATGTTGGCCATCGGTCTTCCTAGAAGCTCGAATCTGAGGTGGGAGTTGTCCACGTACCGTTGTTGTACCTCTCAAGCGTGGGGTTCTGCGTCGCGCTTTGGGTCGGCGTCTGGCGGCGTGGTGTCTCAAAGTCCTCTGGATTTGTGACCATCGCCGCAAAGTTCTGCTGGACGGCGCAGCCGAAGGCCGTGCCTGACTCGTTGAACTGGTTGGCGCGCAGGTTCTCCGACCAGTCTCCGCAGGGCTTCGTTTCCGCCACCTTTGCCGCGAAGGTGAGGGTTACGGCATGGCCTGCCCCTCCGACCGGAGAAATGATGATGGATTGCCGAGCAACACCCTGTTGGACGAGGAGTCCCGCTGCCTGGTTGGCAGCCTGCCGCGCCGCCTTGCTGCGCGATGGATATCCCACCGTGACAGGGGTGGAGGCCATTGCTGCCGCCTTCTTGCCGAAGCGGATCACCTCGTTCACCTCGCCGGATGGAATCCCCCCTGCCGTGGCCTTCACCGTCAGCTTCACCGGGCGCTCCACGACGGTGATCGGGAAGTTCTCCTCCACGCTGGCTGGAACATAAGTGTCATCGAAGCTGGCAAGCTCGGTTGAGCAACCGGCAAGCAGCGTTGCTGCGGCCAGCAGGCTCGCTGAAGCGGTGATGCGAAGGGAACGGAACATCGGCATGTACATGGTCAATCCTGCTGCAACTCTCATTCGATGATGTGGCCAACCTGGCCATTGTAGGTGCCGGCTCCATCCTCGCTGCCGGGCAGGCCATAGACCCTGTTCATGCGGCCGAGGAAGAACTGCTGCAGGTCAGTGGCGTTGTTGAACCTGTCAATGGGTGTCGCGAGCTTCTTTTCTTCGGTGGGACTGACGATGTAAGGCGTCACGATCACCACCAGTTCGCTTTGCTTGCGTTCAAACTCCTGGCTGGAAAACAGCGCACCGAGGACGGGCAGAGACCGCAGGCCCGGTGTATTTTCCATCTTCTGCGACGAGATGTTCTTGATGAGGCCCGCCAGCATCATGGAGCCGCCGGTGGGCAGTTCGATCGAAGTCTGCGCATTGCGGGTGTCGATCAGCGGCGCGTCGCCATAGGGATTGGGGGCGAGATCGCTCACCTCGGTGAAGATGTTGAGGGCGATACGACCCTCCGAGAGCACCGTCGGCGTGAAATCGAGGGTGATGCCGTAGTCCCGGAACTCGACGGTGCAGTCCAGGAACTGGTTGTCCGTGTTCTGGTTCTGGATGTCGCAATTCTGATAGGGATATTCGCCGCCGGCGCGGAAGCGGGCAGGTGCACCTGAAACCGCGGTCAGCGTGGGCTCCGCCAGAATCGTCGCAAGGCCGTTTTCTTCGAGTGCGCGGATTTGGGCGGAGATGTCGAGCGGCGGCCCCGGGAAGGAGGCGATGCCATTGAAGGTGTGCGGCAGGTTGATCGGTGCTGTCGAGTTCAGGAATTCGAAGTTGAACGTGCCCGCCGTGATCTCGCCCGCGAGGCTGATGCCCAGCCACTTGAGAATCGAGCGCTTGAGTTCAACCACGCGCACCTTCAGCATCACCTGGTTGCCCTCGGACACCTTGAGCAGGTTGAGGACGGATGCACCTTCGCTATAGGTCGACATGAAGCGCGTGGCCAGGTCCTCGGCTGTCTTGCCCTGCTGGGCATCTGCCACCGTGCCCTTGAGCACGACGTTCGATCCGGTGCTGTCAAGCTGGATCGAGTTTCCAGGTATCGCGCGGTCCAGCAGCGCCTTCAGCGCCTTGGTGTCGAGTGTCACCTCGACGTCGAGCTGCAGGATCTGCTGGCCGGCGGCATCGAGGAAGAAGATGTTTGTCTGTCCGGCGGCGCGCGCGAAGAGATAGGCCGTGTTGCGGTTCTTGAGCACCACATCCACCATGCCGGGATTGCCGACGATCACGTCCTTCACCACGGCGGGAAGCTTCAGCACCGCACTCTTCTGCAGGCCGAGACGGAGCATGCGTCCCGCCTGCTGCGAACTGCTGAGGTCGATGGTTTCCGTTTCCGAGGCCTGCACGGCGGGCGGCATGAGAGGGGCACCGCCCAGAAGTGCAATGGCCAACAACGCGATCAGGCTGCGGGTCAGGTGGGACAAAGAGGGGCTTGGCATGCGCATGACTTCGTTCCTCACTGGCCCGGCATGAGCTGGCGCTCGAGGCCATAGCGGATGATCAACGGCCCGGGCGTGGCGCGGGTCGGGTTTCGGAAAGCATCGGCAAGCTCGGGCTTGCCATTGCCGATATCACTGAGCGAGCGCAGGGCCAGCGAGATCTGGCCGGAGGCAAGGATCCTTGAAATGACCGCCGCCTGCCGTGGGTCAAGTTCAAGCACAGCGGTGCGCGAATCCGGGATGGACGCCTCGCCAACGCCGGAGCCAAGGGTCTGGTTGATGGCCAGCACCTTGACATTGCTCAACGCCACATCGCTCCTGAACACCTTGTTGCCGAGTGCGTCGACAGAGGTACTGTTGCTGGCAATCACGTCCACCCGGTCATTGGGCAGGACGAAGCCGCTCACCGAGGAAAGTTCGGTGACGGGAATGGCAACCGCCCGCATGCCATCTCGCAGAATGGAGCTCAGAAAGCCGGCTTCGCCGGGGCGGACGATCCTCGCATCGACGATCGGCTCGCCGACCAGAAAGGCGGACCGGGCACGGGCACCCTGCATGGTTTCGACCCCGTCCGGCATCTCCTCCCGGGTGATCATTTCCGGCGCAACGCTCTCGGCCGGCCAGGGCCGCCACTGCACGCCAAGGTTCCCCAACTGCTCGCCGGTTGCCACGTTGCGCGCCGCCACCAGCACGTCGACGGTTGCTGGTTTTTGCACCACCGGTGGCGCCGACGGGGCTGGCCGCTGGCGCATCAACCCCGTTGCCAGGTAGGCCGCCAGCACCGCGGCGAAAATGGCCGCCGCAAGGAGAATGAGCCGCATCCTGTTCATTGAAGTGTTCCTACGAGGTATCAAACTGGTATATTTGGCTACCTTGAGGTGTATTCGTCAAATTTGCGTTAACTATGATTATCCGGTGGCAGCCCGCATCCACCAGCTGAACGGGGTTGCCAGAATGGCCCCCGCAGCCAACGCGAAGCCATAGGGCACACTGGGCTTCAACGGGGCCACCGCCTTGTCGAACCAGTTGCTGTGCATGCCGCCCTCCATGGTCACGAGGAACCACAATCCTATCGCGGCCGCGAGAATGCCGCCCGCCAGCGCGGAAAAAGGTGACGAACAGGATCGAACAGGGAAAGCCGAGCCACAGCCCTGCCGCGGCCATCATCTTGGCATCACCCCCGCCGATGACGCCGAAGGAGAACAGGCCGAAGCCAAGCAAGAGCAGCAAGGCTGCCGTTGCGACATGGAGCGACATGATCCAAAGCGGCATGCCGGTCACGAGGGCTGCGGGAAAAAACAGAACCACGGTGCCGATGATCAGTGCATTGGGAATGCGCCGGGTCATCACGTCCCCCGCTCCGGCCATGATCATCAGGAGCGGGAAAAGCATCAGGAAGAACTGCCCCACGCCTTCAGTTCCGCTCATCTTGCCTATGCCCAAGGCTCAGAGGCAGGACAGCAAGGCACAAAATCCGGACGCCACCGAATTCAGCATCGGTGACGTCCGAGAAGCGCGCGATCGGCCATGAGCGTTGCCTGCCGATGACTGTTTAGGTCCCAGCGTTCTTAATGCTCGAAGCGATATCCGAGAATTTGGCCTCAAGAGTAGTCCCCAAGGTAGCGACCACCCCGATCAGGACCACGGCAATCAGCGAAGCGAGCAAGCCATATTCGATGGCGGTGGCACCTGAATCGTCCTTCAGGAAGCGAATGAGTTTGGTCATGTTGTAACTCCGGTTGAATTTGAAGCACCTGGCCCAAGACCAAAGGCATTTCGGTGCCCGCTTGTAACCATAGGTGGCATTTTAGCCAAACCGTTTTAAGGAGAAGTAAATCCGGAAGTCAAGTGAACTAAACTCGTGGGTTGAGTAGAATTGCATCGTTTATCAAACGAAAAAATTCACGATCTTAAGTATATTATCTGTATTTTGTGATTTATACTTCATGCCTGAGGGCTTAAACTTGAGTTCAACCATTGCGATAACGTCAATTCAAAGATGTAAACAATTGCAATCAAAGATAAAAATGACCGCCAAAAAAGATCATCTGGCGGAAAAACTTGAGAGTCCCGAAAAGCGATCGATTTCTATTTAAACTACTCTTTCAGCGAGTTTTTTCTGAGATATCCCTGGCGCGGCGGAACGCTCGCTCCTGTGGCGCGATTAAGGGATGATTCAGCACTCCTCCATCATCATTCAGCCACCGTCGGATGGTGACGTCATGAGGGAGTTGCGTAATTTCATGTCCTTTTACTTTAGAATACTGAGAATCGCGGTCGGCCTGCTTGCGGCCGCCCCGCTTGCCGGAAGCCCCGTGCAGGCGGCACAGCAACTCGTTCTGGTCAGCGACCAGACGCAGATCATCAAGCTGCCGGCAACACCCGATACAATCATCGTCGGCAATCCGGCTGTGGCCGACGTGACGACGGAGGGAAGCTTCCTGTTCTTCCATCCGCGGGGCTTCGGCCTCACCAACGTCATCGCGCTGGACAACGAGGGCAAGAAGATCGGCGACTATGTCGTGCGCGTCGTCTTCGAAGACAGCTACAGCGTTTCCATGTACGCGCCCGGTGGCCGCCAGACCTTCAGCTGCCGCAAGGACTGCGAAGCCATGATGCGCCTTGGTGACGGAACGGGTTTCGTCGAAGACTACGCGGAGCAGTTCAAACTCAAGAACAGCCTGGCCCGCGGCCAGGCGCTGGGGGATACCGTCACGACGCAAGACACCACCAACACGATCATCACCGCCGCGCCCATCCGCTGATGGTATAAACGACCTTTAATTGTAATTTTAACCGGAAACGTCGTACAACCAATCCTGAACCAGTGCCCAGACCATGGGCCAGTTCAGGAGTTGAGACATGCGGGTTGGCTTACCAAGCAGGCTGGATCGTCGCCGGCAGCGCCAGAAGGGCAGCGTTGCCGTTGAATTCGCGATCGTTGGCGGCTGGCTCATCGTGGTGCTGGGCACCATCATTGAGACGGGGATCTTCCTGATCGTCCAGTTCAATCTGCAGAATGCTGCCGAAACCGCCGGCCGCAGGATCCGGACCAACCAGGTCCCGTCAACGGCCACTCTCAGCGACTTCAAGACCGAAATCTGCGCCGGCATCGCGATATATGATTGCGCCAACAAGGTGTATGTCGATGTCCGCAACGACAGCAGCTTCACTGGCCTTGCCGCGAAGATCCCCTTCAGGACGAACGAGGTACCTGAGGTCGGCCCCGATCACACCGAGACATTCGCGCCCGGTGGATCTGCACAGTGGGGATCGCTCATCGTCACCTTTGACTGGGATTTCAGCTTCCCATTCATGAATGCCACCTTCGGAAACCTGCCCAATGGCAACCGCCGTCTCTTCGGGCTCTCCATTTACAAGAACGAGCAATGATGCCGGGAAGGGTCAAGTCTTCGCACAAGTCTCAGTGCCGACAGCACAAGGACGCCGGGGTTGCAGCCATCGAATTCGTAATCGTGCTGCCGGTGCTGCTCCTGCTGTTTTTCGGAATGATCAACCTCACCAGCTACCTTTCGACGCTGCGCAAGGTGAACTCCGCCGCCGAACTCGTGACCGATCTGGTCTCCCGGCACGACAAGACAATCACGTCCAGTGACATTGAAGACTACTTCAAGGCTGCGGCATTGCTGTTCCTGCCGGCCGCGGCCGACGGCCTGCAGGTCCAACTCTACAACTATCACGACGATGACAAGAATGGCGTTGCCGTTTTGCGGTGGAGCAAGTTCAGGACCGCCGGAACCTGCACTGCACCCAACACGTCGGACCCGGAGATCGTCAAGATGCTGGCAGTGAGCGACGTCCTGATCGCTGTTGCGTGCATTCCCGGCTATGCCGCCCCTGCCCGCTTTCCCGGCTTGCCGACCCTGGCCGTACCACAAAAATCCGTCGCCCTCAGGCCGCGCCAGTCGGACAAACTCAGCTGCACCGACTGTTCCCCATAGCCGCTGGCGAAACACGCAGCGCTGCGCTAAGCGGGCGGGCTGGAGCGCCTGCCTTGGAATTATCGGTCTTTCTCGCTGTGCTTGCCGCGGCCGTCATGCATGCCGGCTGGAACGTGCTGGTCAAGCTGAAGCTGGACCGGTTCCTGTCCCTGTGCCTGATCCAGACGCTGATGGGGTTCATGGGGCTGGCGATGCTGCTGGTTTTCCCGGCGCCGTCGTTGGCGAGCCTGCCCTACGCGCTCGCTTCAGGCGTGCTGCACCTCGGCTACAACCTGTTCCTCGCCAGAAGCTACCGCACGGGCGACCTGAGCCAGGTCTATCCCATTGCACGGGGTGCAGCACCGCTCCTCACTCTCGCCGTCACCTGGACCTTCATGCACGAGGATCTCACGCTGGTGGGCGGTATCGGCGTGGCCGTGCTGGTCGCCGGCATCTGGATGATCAGCCTGCTGGGCCACCGCGGCATGCGGCTCGACGGGCTGACGCTGTTCTTCGCCATCGGCACGTCGGTGTTCATCGCAGCATATACGATTGTCGACGGCATGGGCGGGCGGGCCTCAGGCCAACCCTCGTCCTATGCCGGCATGGTTTTCGTGTTCGATGCGATTTTCCTTGCCGCTACCGCCATCGGCATGCGCGGGCCTGGCATCGTGCGTGAGGTGGCGCCCTACTGGAAGACCGGCGTGGTGGGAGCCACGCTGTCGGTCGGCGCCTACTGGATCGCCATCTGGGCCATGACCAAGGCGCCCATCGCCAGTGTCGCGGCACTGCGGGAGACCAGCATCCTCATCGTGATGCTGCTCTCGATGCGGGTGCTGAAGGAAACCGTCAGCCTGCCACGCCTTGCGGGTGCCGTTCTGATCGTTGTCGGCGCGGTGCTGATCAGGCTGGCCTGAGTTCTCAGGCGCTGCCGATCAGGATGCCCGTGAGGAACACCAGAAAGCCGCCGACAGCGATCTGGAACGCCGCCTTCAGGAAGGGCGTGTCCATGTACTTGTAGCGAATCCACGAGATCGCCCAGAGCTCGACGAAAACCACCGCGATGGCCAGCCATGTGGCGACCCAGAAATCCGGAATGAGATAGGGCAGCGCATGGCCCAGGCCGCCCACCGCCGTCATGATGCCGGCGGCAAGGCCGCGGATCAGCGGATGGCCGCGCCCCGTCAGCTTGCCGTCGTCCGACAGGCCCTCGGCGAGGCCCATGGAGATGCCCGCACCCACCGAGGCCGCCGTGCCCACCAGGAAGGTCTCCCACGTGCTGTGGGTGGCGAAGGCGGCGGCGAACAGCGGCGCCAGCGTCGACACCGAACCGTCCATCAACCCGACGAGGCCCGGTTGAATCACCTGCAGCAGGAACAGGCGGCGCTTGGCCTCGCCTTCCTCGATCTTGGCGTCTGCCGTGAGATGGGTGGTACCCAGCTTCACGGCAATCGATTCATGGCCCTTCTCGGCTTCAGCGAGATCGAGCAGCAGCGTCTTCACCTGCGGGTCCTGTGAGCGCTCGGCAGCCTGCTTGTAGAAGCGATAGTTCTCGAGTTCGATCACCTCGGCGCGCTGGCGCATTTCCTCGATGTTCATCTTGCCGATGGTCCAGGCCGGCTTGTGGCGCACGAAGCCCTGGATGTCGGAGCGGCGGATGAGCGGGATGTAGTCGCCGAACTTCTTGGCATAGAGATCAGTCAGCCAGCGGCGGTGCTCGTGCTCTTCCTCGGCCATTTCCATGAACACCTTGGCGGAGGCCGGGTAGGTGTCCATCAGGGAATGGGCAAAACCGGCATAGGCGCGCGCATCGTCATCCTCGCTGGAGATGGCGAGCGCCAGAAGTTCCTGTTCGGTGAGGTCGGAAAAGCTCTTCACGGCAAGTCATCCAGTCGACAGAAAGCAACCTTAGAATCATTCCAATCTATGGTCCAGACTTGCCGGTGGATCACTAGGAAAACACATCTTTAAGTGTGCCGCGCTATCTTGATGCATCTGCAGGGGACGTCATGACCACAGCCGCCGAAGCGCCAACCCGGCGCGCCGCCAACCACGCCCTGTCCTGGCTGAGGCAGCGGGGCCGGGCCGTGCTGGCCGGCATCCGGCCGCACCTCGCCATCTATGCCATTGCCTTCACCACCTATGCGGTCGGCATGATCCAGAGCCGCATGCTTGGCGAGAGCGTGTCGCTGGGCCTGCCCGGCATAGCTGGCAGCTCCATCCTGGTCGTGGCAGCCGGGGTCATCAGCGTCTGGCTCCTCGCCGATCTGATCCGGCTCTGGCGTTCGGGCTACTCCGGCAGCCCCACCGTCGCGCTGACGAAAATCCTCTTCAACGACATCCTCACGCCGGGGCGCATCGCCAACGGGTTTCACGCCTTCATCGCCACCGGCTTCTTCGCCATCGGCTTCACCACCATCAAGTCCAACATCCCGAAGATCAATCCCTTCAGCTGGGACGAGGTCTTCATGGCCATGGACAAGACACTGCACTTCGGCGTCCTGCCGCATGAGATCCTGGCGCCGGTGCTCGCCTATCCGCTGGTCACCTTCCTGGTGAACATCATCTACAATGCATGGTTCTTCCTGCTCATGGGCTTTTACCTGTGGCAGGGCTTCCGCGACAAGGACACGCCGCTGCGCCAGCAGTTCTTCATCGCCTATCTGCTGTGCTGGGCGCTTGGCACCTGCCTGTTCGGTACGATCTTCTCATCGGCGGGGCCATGCTTCTATGGCCGCCTGCTGCCGGGCCCTGATCCCTACGCCGGGCTGATGAGCTATCTCGCCGGGGTCAACGCCATCTATCCGGTCTGGGCTGTCGGCACGCAGGACATGTTGTGGGAAAGCTACGTGTCGAGCCAGGGCACGATCTCGGGAATCTCCGCCATGCCATCGATGCATGTGGGAACCTCCGTCATCTTCTTCCTGTGCGCGCGGGCCTCGGGCGTCCGCTGGCTCACCTGGTTCACCGGCATCTTTGCCGTGATGGTCATGCTGGGCTCGGTGCTGCTCGCCTGGCATTACGCGGTGGATGGCTACGCCGGCGCGCTCATCGCGGTCGTGTGCTGGTGGCTCGCCGGGCAGTGGGTGAGGCGCAGCCCGCTCAGTTCTCGTCCATCTTCAGCGCAGATATGAAGGCTTCCTGCGGGATTTCGACCTTGCCGAACTGCCGCATCTTCTTCTTGCCTTCCTTCTGCTTGTCCAGAAGCTTCTTCTTGCGGCTGATGTCGCCGCCGTAGCACTTCGACGTCACGTCCTTGCGCATGGCCGACAGCGTCTCGCGCGCCACGATCTTGCCGCCAATCGCCGCCTGGATAGGCACCTGGAACATGTGGCGCGGGATCAGTTCCTTCAGCTTCTCGCACATCACGCGGCCGCGCTGCTCGGCGCGCGCCCGGTGCACGATCATCGCCAGCGCATCGACCGGCTCGGCATTGACGAGGATGCCGAGGCGCACGAGGTCGCCCTCTTCATAGTCGGTCATCTTGTAGTCGAAGGAAGCATAGCCACGCGACACGGACTTGAGACGGTCATAGAAGTCGAACACCACCTCGTTGAGCGGCAACTCATAGACCACCATGGCGCGCGAGCCCGCATAGGTGAGCTGCTTCTGGCGGCCGCGGCGGTCCTCGCAGAGCTTGAGGATGGAGCCCAGATATTCGTCCGGCACCAGGATCGTCGCCTCGATCCACGGTTCCTCGATCGATTCGATCAGCGTCTGGTCGGGAAGGTCCGCCGGATTGTGCAGGTCGATGTGCGTGCCGTCACGCAGGTTGACCTTGTAAATGACCGAGGGTGCCGTGGTGATGATATCGACGTTGAACTCGCGCTCGATCCGCTCACGGACGATTTCGAGATGCAGCAGCCCGAGGAAGCCGCAGCGGAAGCCGAAGCCGAGGGCGGCGGAGGTTTCCATGTCGTAGGTGAAGCTCGCGTCGTTGAGGCGTAGCCTGCCGATGGCCTCGCGAAGGTCCTCGAAGCGCGCGGCATCGACGGGGAAGAAGCCGGCGAAGACGACGGACTGCGCGGGGCGGAAGCCCGGCAGCTGGGTGGCCGTCAGGTTCTTTTCATCGACCACGGTGTCGCCGACGCGGGTGTCGGCCACCTGCTTGATCGAGGCGGTGAAGAAGCCGATCTCGCCCGGGCCCAGCTCGTCCACGGTTTCCTTCTTGGGGCGTGACACGCCGACGCGCTCGAGCTGGTAGACGGCATTGGTGGACATCAGCCGCACCTTCATGCCCTTCTTCAGCACGCCGTCGATGATGCGCACCAGCACGACGACGCCGAGATAGGCATCATACCAGCTGTCGACGAGCAGCGCCTTCAGGGGCGCATTGCGGTCGCCCTTGGGGGCGGGAAGGCGGTGGACAATTGCTTCCAGAACGTCCGGCACGCCGACGCCGGTCTTGGCGGAAATCGGGATCGCGTCAGAGGCGTCGATGCCGATCACGTCCTCTATCTGCTGGCGCACCCGCTCGGCGTCCGCCGCGGGAAGATCGACCTTGTTGAGGACCGGCACGATCTCGTGGTTGTTGTTGATGGCCTGGTAGACGTTGGCGAGCGTCTGGGCTTCCACGCCCTGCGAGGCGTCGACCACCAGCAGCGAGCCCTCGCAGGCCGCCAGCGAGCGGGACACCTCGTAGGCGAAGTCCACGTGGCCGGGCGTGTCGATGAGGTTCAACACGTACTTCTCACCGTTCTTCGCCGTGTAGTCGAGGCGGACGGTGTTGGCCTTGATGGTGATGCCGCGTTCGCGCTCGATATCCATCGAGTCGAGGATCTGGTTCACCATGTCCCGGTCCGCGACGGCGCCGCAGAGCTGGATCAACCGGTCGGCAAGGGTCGACTTGCCGTGGTCGATGTGGGCGATGATGGAGAAATTCCGGATGTGTGCGGTGTCAATCATGATTGCGGGCTGTTTGGCATCGGGGGTGGGCAAGGTCAAGCGCCGCCGGGTCGCGGCTCGTGCGCCCTGCTTTTCCGGGGGTGGCACTGGTCCCCCCAGGGGTGAAAGGGGAGGTTCGGGCGCTGCCCGGCGCAGTGTGGCCGCTTGTAAGGCTGGCGGGCGAGCTGGACCCAAGAATTCGCAGGGGCGACGGAGCCTAGGGGGGGCAGGATGATCGAGCGGAGGGAAAACGGGATCCTGGCAATCAAGCGGATGCTCCCTCCACCTCCACGATCCTGAGCCACGGCCAGCGCTCGCGGTAAGTCTCCGCCTTTGCCCGCCACTTGTCTGGCTGTGGCCTGACCGGATTGATGCGGAGGATGCCGGCTTCAAGATCGGCGAAACCATCGGGTGCGAAGATTGCTCCGGTCACGGTATCGATACCTACGCAGGTGCAGCGCACGAGGTAGCGCGAGATGCCGTCACGCGCCGAGAGGAGCTGCGGATAATCGCCGCCGAAGCGCTGGCGGTACCAGAGATGGACGCGGGCCTGGTTCTTCACCTCGACGGGGAGGCCAAGGCGCTGCGCCAGCGGCGCAATGCGGCGGATGACGGCATCCTCCGCCTCCCAGGAGAGATCGCTGCCATCGAAATAGAACACATCATAGTCCTTGATGTTCTCCGCCGGTGGTCGGCCGGAGAGGACGTTCCAGACGGTCTGGAAGAGGCATCCTGCCGTGAGGTGACATTGCGGTAGGGCGAGTTCGGCAAGGCCGTCGAGAAGTTGCCGGTTGGCAGGGTTGGAGAGGGCGATGTCCCTAAAGGTCGCGGCGTCGAGCATGTTTGAAGGTTAGAGCGAGTCGGACTGCAAAAGTCATGAAAGACGCTCCCCTGTTCTCGTCACCCCGGCGAAAGCCGGGGTCCCGCTTTGGGCGGCTGCCTCGCGGAGAGAAAGCGGGGTCCCGACTTTCGCCGGGATTACGGCAAGAAAGAGTTACCGCAGCCGTCGCGGCTTCACCGGGGCGGCGTTCAGCGGGTCCTCGGGCCATGCGTGCTTGGGGTATCTGCCGCGCATGTCGGAGCGCACGGAGGGGTAGCCGTTGGTCCAGAAGGTTTCGAGCGACTGGGTGACGGCCAAGGGCCTTCCGGCGGGGGACAGCAGTTCGATGCGCAAGGGGCTGCGGCCTTCGGCGATGGCGGGCGTCCTGGCGAGGCCGAACATTTCCTGCAGGCGGACGCGCAAGACGGGGTCGCCCTCGGTCTCGTAATCGATGCGCACGTCGGCGCCCGAAGGGACTTCGATGCGGACGGGAGCGAGGCGGTCCATCTTGCGGGCGAGTTCGTGCGGGATCAGCGACTGGATGATCTGGTGCATGTCCAACCGGTCGAGATGGGCTTTGCGGCTGATGCCGGCGAGATAGGGTGCGAGCCAGTCTTCGAGGCTGGCGAGCAAAGCCTCGTCCGAGAGATCGGGCCAGCCTTCCTCGGGGAAGAGCCGGCGGAGGAACATCACGCGGGCGCGGAGGATCTTCGCACCTTCGGTCCATGGCAGCGATGCGAGGCCCATCTCGCGCACGCCCTGCGTCATCGCGTCAGCGATGAGCGTAGGGTCGGCGTTGGTCGACGGCTTCTCCTCCAGCACCAGCGCGCCGAGGCGGCGGGACTTCGACGCGCTCACCGCCTTCGTGCGGCTGTCCCAGAAGACGCCGTCGCGGGCTTCGATCTGGTCGCGGAAATGTTCCTCGATCTCCTTCAGCGACAGGGGTGCCGCGAGGTAGATCTTCTGGTCACCCGCGGCGCCATCCGTGGTGGCGACCGCAAGGAAGTCCTGCGTGACCAGTGCATCATGCTCGGGCAGCACCGCGCCGCCGCCGCCCGACAGGCGATAGCGGCGGTCCCCGCCGCGCGCCTGCGCGATGCGGTCCGGGAAGGCGTAGGCGACGAGCACGCCGGGGCTGACGTCGGTCTCCTCGTCCTTGATGCCGGCGATCTGGCGGATCTGCTTCGCCGTCTGGCGGATGCGGTCGCGCGCACCGCCGCGGATCGCCGTCAGGCGCGCGGTGATGTCCACGCCCACGGCACGCGGCAGGCCGTCACGTTCCGACAGCATGGCGGCGAGGTCGGCGGCGAGCGCGCTGTGGCCCTTCACCACCATGTGGGCAAGCCGCGGGTGCAGTGGCAGGCGCACCATCTGCTTGCCCATGGCGGTGATCTTGTTCTCCGCGTCCAGCGCCTCAAGCCGCTTCAGCAGGTCCTGTGCCTGGGCGAAGGGGGCGGCGGGCGGCGGGTCGAGCCAGGGCAGCGCCTTCGGATCGGTGACGCCCCAGGCGGCGAGCTCCAGCACCAGGGGTGCAAGGTCGGCGACGAAGATTTCCGGATCGTCATGGGCCTTGAGCGCGCGCGATTCGGCCTCGGGCCACAGGCGATAGCCGACGCCAGGGCCGAGACGTCCCGCGCGGCCACGGCGCTGGTCGGCACTGGCGAGCGACACGCGCACGGTTTCAAGCGCCGTCATGCCCGATGCCGGATCGAAACGCGGCACGCGCTTGAAGCCGCAGTCGATGACCGCACCGATGCCGTCGATGGTGAGGCTCGTCTCGGCAATCGTGGTGGCCAGCACGATCTTGCGTTCGCCCGGGGGTGACGGGCGGATCGCCGCGTCCTGCTCGGCGAAGCTCATCGCGCCGTAGAGCGGGCGGACCACCGTATTCTTCGGCAGGCCTGATGAATTGAGCGCGTCCTCGGTGCGGCGGATCTCCGCCTCGCCGGGGAGGAACACGAGGATCGACGTGTCGGTTTCATCCAGCGCGCGATGGACGGCGCGCAGGGCATCGGCCGAAATGGTCTGGCGTTGCGCCTTGTCGAGGTGGCGCGTCTCGACCGGGAAGACACGGCCCGGCGCATCGATGACCGGCGCGTCGCCAAGGTGCGCGGCGACGCGCGCGGCATCGAGGGTGGCGGACATGACGAGGATCTTGAGATCGTCGCGAAGCCCGCGCTGGATGTCGAGCGTGAGTGCCAAGCCGAAGTCGGCATCGAGCGAGCGTTCGTGGAATTCGTCGAAGATGACGAGCCCGGTGCCGGAAAGCTCCGGATCCTGCTGGAGCCTGCGGGTGAGGATGCCCTCGGTGACGACCTCGATCCGCGTTTTCGCCGAGACGCGCCGCTCGAGGCGCACGGTGTAGCCAACCGTTCCGCCCACCTCCTCGCCCAGCGTCTCCGCCATGCGGTGCGCGGCGTTGCGCGCGGCAAGGCGGCGGGGCTCCAGCATGACGATCTTCTGATGCTTCAACCAAGGTGCATCGAGCAGCTTCAACGGCACGCGCGTGGTCTTGCCCGCGCCCGGCTCGGCGACGAGCAGTGCGGCGGGGCTCGTGGCGAGGGCGTCCGAGAGCTGCGGGATGATCTGGTCGACGGGGAAATCCATGGCGAGATCACCTCGACGGGGCGGAGAGGATTGTCAACCCATTGATCAACCCCCTGATCACCCATTGAGGCCGTCACCCCGGCGAAAGCCGGGGCCTAGCTTTGGGTCAGCGGAGACATCTCCAAAGGCCCTGGAGAAGCTGTAGAGCCAATCCTATCTGATCCGGCTAGGGTAATAGCTCTGCAAGATGATAGCCAAAAGCAATCGTTACGAACTCGATTTTGGCCAAAGCTGGGCCCCAGCTTTCGCTAGGGTGACGGGATTACGGGGTGCCGAGGTGCCGGAACAATTTGGGGATGGCGATCACACCATCTCCCTAGCCCACGGCGGGTTGGCGCCCGGCCGCGAACACGTGATCGACGCGGCCTTGGCGGCAAAGCCCAGCGCCAGCGCGAGATCCTCGGCCTTCAGCGCGGCGAGCTTCTTCTTGTCGAGCAGCTTCATGGCGCGGAGCGCCGTGAGCAGCCCGGCGGTGAAGGTGTCACCCGCCCCCACCGTGTCGGCAACCTTCACCTTCTGTGCGGCCATGGTCATGAAGCCCTGTGCGGTGAAGGCCTCCACACCCTTGGCGCCGCGCGTGACGACGACCAGCTTGGCGCCAAGCTTCAGCCACCTCTTCGCGGCGGCAGCGGCATCGTCCTTAGCCGTCATCCAGGCCACGTCCTCGTCCGAGACCTTCACGATGTCGGCCATGGCGATCATGCGGGTGAGGCGGGCCATGTGCTTCCGGCGGTCCTTGATCATGCCGGGGCGGATGTTGGGGTCGAGGCAGATGACGCGCGATTTCGCCTCGCGCTTCATCAGCGCTTCCAGCGCGTCGCCGCCCGGTTCCGGGATCAGGCTGATGGAGCCGAAGTGCAGGGCCTGAACCGTCTTCGCCAGCTTGGGCAGGTCGCGCTTTGTCAGCATGCGGCCCGCCGAATTGTCGTCGAAGAAGGAATAGCGGGCGTGGCCCTTGCTGAGCTTGACGAAGGCCAGCGTCGAGGGCCTGTCCCAGTCCTTGATGAAGGCGAGGCTCACGTTCGAGGCCTTGAGGCCGTCCCTCAGCATGTCGCCGAAAAAGTCGGTCGACAGGCCGGTGAACAGGCCGACCGGCACGCCCAGGCGGCCCAGCGCGATGGCCGTATTGTAGACCGAGCCACCGCAGACCGGTTCATAGGCAGCCGCCCCCTCTGCCGTTTTTCTAGGCAGAAAATCGATCAACGCCTCGCCGCAACACAGGATCATGCCACCCTCCCAACCTGCTGATTTTTCAGCAATCATGGGCCATTTTATTGAGGATTGCAATAAATCACTTGCCCTGACGTATTGCCGCCTTCATTGACTCGTAATCGAAAGCCGCTATTTGAGTGGCGCACATCAAACACGGCGGAAAGATTTTCAATGACCCCGCGCATCATCCCGGTGGAGCTGTTCGACCTCGTGGTCTTCGGCGCCACGGGCGACCTCTCCCAGCGCAAGCTCTTGCCCGCGCTGTTCCACCGCGACCTCGCCGGCCAGATCCCGCCCGGCTCGCGCATCATCGGCTGTTCGCGCCGGGCGATGACCAATGAGGCATTCCAGGCCTTCGCCAGGAAGGCCATCGAGGACCACGTGGCCGCCGCCGACCGTCTGCCTGAGATGATGGCGCGCTTCCTCGACCGACTGCACTACGTGACGGCGGATGCCGCGCAGGATGCCGGCTGGGCCGATCTCGGGCATCTGCTGAAGCCCGAGACCGAGCGCATCCGCGTCTTCTACCTCGCAGTGGGGCCTGACCTGTTCGGGCCGATCTGCGACAAGCTGGCCGCCCACCATCTGGTGACCCCGCGCACCCGCGTCGTCATCGAGAAGCCACTCGGCAAGTCGGGCGCCTCGGCGCATGCGCTGAACGAGTCGATCGGCAAGGTGTTCAAGGAACCGCAGATCTACCGCATCGACCATTACCTCGGGAAGGAGACGGTTCAGAATCTGATGGCGCTGCGCTTTGCCAACGCTTTGTTCGAACCCGTGTGGAACTCCGGCCACATCGACCACGTGCAGATCACCGTGGCCGAGACGCTGGGTGTGGAAGGCCGCGCGGGCTACTACGACACCGCAGGCGCGTTGCGTGACATGGTGCAGAACCACATGCTGCAGCTCTTGTGTCTGGTCGCCATGGAGCCGCCCACCTCCACCCAGGCCGATGCGCTGCGTGACGAGAAGCTGAAGGTGCTGAAGTCGCTGAAGCCGATCACTGCCGATGCCGTGCCCAATGCCACGGTGCGCGGGCAGTATCGCGCTGGTGCGGCCAATGGCGAGGCGGTGAGAGGCTATCTCGAGGAGCTCGGCTCCTCGACGTCCAAGACCGAGACCTTTGTGGCGCTCAAGGCCGAGATCGCCAACTGGCGCTGGTCCGGCGTGCCTTTCTACCTCCGCACCGGCAAGCGGCTGCCCTCGCGCGTGTCCGAGATCGTCGTCACCTTCAAGCCGATCCCGCATTCGGTGTTCGACGGGCAGGCGGGGCCGATCGCCCCCAACCGCCTCGTCATCCGCCTGCAGCCCGACGAGGGCGTGAAGCTGTGGCTGATGATCAAGGACCCGGGGCCGGGCGGCATGCGGCTGTCCAATGTGCCGCTCGACATGAGCTTTGCGGACGCCTTCAACGTGCGCAACCCGGATGCCTATGAGCGCCTCCTGATGGATGTCGTCCGCGGCAACCAGGCGCTGTTCATGCGCCGCGACGAGGTGGAAGAGGCCTGGGGCTGGATCGACCCGGTGCTCGACGCCTGGTCGGCCTCATCCGAACTTCCGAAGCAGTATACCGCGGGCACATGGGGCCCCTCCTCCGCCGTGGCGCTGATCGAGCGCGACGGCCGCACGTGGTACGAGGACCAGGACATTGATTGAAGCCGAACGCATCTTCGAAGCGCGCGAGGCGCTGGCCGAGGGGCTGGCCCGCGACGTGGGCGATGAACTGGCCCGCGCCATTCAGGCCAAGGGCCGGGCAACGCTCGCCGTCTCCGGCGGGACGACACCCAAGCTGTTCTTCGAGAAGCTGTCGATGATCGACATCCCGTGGAGCCGTGTATCGGTGACGCTCGTCGACGAGCGCCAGGTGCCCGAAAGCTCCGAGCGCTCCAACGCCCGCCTGGTGCGCGCGCACCTGTTGCAGAACAAGGCCGCCGTCGCACGCTTCGTGCCGCTGGTGGACAATCCGGACGCCGCGAAGATCCCCGCCTTCGACGTCGCCGTGCTGGGCATGGGAAACGACGGCCACACCGCCTCCTTCTTCCCCGGTGGCGACACGCTGGCCGAAGCCATCGATGCCGGGACGCAGAAACGCCTCATCGCCATCAATGCACCCGGTGCGGGTGAGCCGCGCCTCACCTTCACGCTCCCCGTTCTCGAGCAGGCGGGCCGCCTGGCACTCCACATCGAAGGTGCGGAAAAGCAGAAGGTTCTGAAGCAGGCGCTGGCCGAAGGCCCTGAGGAAGACATGCCGGTGCGCGCCGTGTTGCGCGGTGCCGCCCCCGTGACGCTCTATTGGTGCCCCTGAGAAAGTGAAGCCGATGTCCGTGAACGCAACGATTTCCGCCGTCACCGAGAAGATCATCGAACGCAGCCGCCAGCCGCGGCGGCGCTACCTCGAGAAGATCGACGCGGCCATCGCCCTGACGCCCAAGCGCAAGGCACTGGGCTGCGCCAACATCGCGCATGGCTTCGCGGCCTGCAGCCCGCATGACAAGAACGCGCTCCGGAACGGCAATGCGCCGAACCTCGCCATCGTCACCGCCTACAACGACATGCTCTCGGCGCACCAGCCCTTCGAGACCTATCCCAACATGATCCGCGAGGCGGCCCGCGTCGTCGGCGGCACCGCGCAGGTGGCAGGTGGCGTGCCCGCCATGTGCGATGGCGTGACCCAGGGCGAGACGGGCATGGAGCTGTCGCTGTTCTCGCGTGACGTGATCGCGCTGTCGACCGCCGTGGCGCTGTCGCACCAGATGTTCGATGCGGCAGTCTACTTGGGTGTCTGCGACAAGATCGTGCCGGGCCTCATCATCGGTGCCCTCTCCTTCGGGCACCTGCCCGCCGTGTTCATCCCGGCAGGCCCGATGACCAGCGGCCTGCCGAACGACGAGAAAGCAAGGATCCGCCAGCTCTATGCCGAGGGGAAGGTGGACCGCAGCCAGCTGCTCGAGGCCGAGGCCCTGTCCTATCACGGCCCCGGCACCTGCACCTTCTATGGCACGGCCAACTCGAACCAGATGCTGATGGAGATCATGGGCCTGCACTTGCCGGGCTCGACCTTCGTCAACCCCAACACGCCGTTGCGCGACGCGATCACGCGCGAATCCGCCAAGCGCGCGCTCTCCATCACCGCGCTGGGCAACGACTATCAGCCCATCGGCCGAATCTATGACGAGAAGGCAGTGGTGAACGGCGTCGTCGGCCTCTTGGCCACCGGCGGCTCCACCAACCACACCATGCATCTGATCGCCATGGCGGCGGCAGCGGGCATCGCACTCACCTGGGAAGACTTGGCCGAACTCTCCAAGGCCGTGCCGCTGATGGCGCGCGTCTACCCCAACGGCAAGGCGGATGTGAACCACTTCAACGCGGCAGGCGGCATGGGCTTCCTGATCCGCGAACTGCTCAGCGCAGGGCTTCTGCACGAGGACGTGCAGACCATCATGGGCACCGGCCTCTCGGGCTACACCAAGGAAGCGCGCCTCGGCGCAGATGGTGAGCTGGTCTATGCCGCTGCTGCCGTGACATCCCATGACGAGGGCGTGTTGCGTGATGCGTCGAAGCCCTTCCAGCCAACCGGCGGCCTCAATGTGCTGAAGGGCAATCTTGGCCTCTCGGTCATCAAGACCTCCTCGATCCCGGCGGACCGCCATTTCATCGAGGCCCCGGCCCGCATCTTCCACTCCCAGGAGGACCTGCAGGCGGCCTTCCGGGCGGGCGAACTCAATGGCGACATGGTCGCCGTGGTGCGCTTCCAGGGGCCGAAGGCCAATGGCATGCCGGAACTCCACCGCCTCACGCCGCCGCTGGCCGTGTTGCAGGAGCGCGGCTTCAAGGTGGCGCTCGTCACCGATGGGCGCATGTCGGGTGCTTCGGGCAAGGTGCCCGCCGCGATCCACCTGACGCCGGAAGCCGTCGACGGCGGCCCCATTGCCAAGATCAGGGACGGCGACATCATCAGGCTCGACGCCGATGCCGGCACGCTGGAGGTGCTGGCCGATCTCTCCACGCGGGACGCCGTGAAGGCCGATCTTTCCGCCAACAATGTCGGGACCGGGCGCGAACTGTTCCAGGCTTTCCGCAACATTGCGGGCCGCGCCGATCAGGGCGCATCTATTTTCGAGGCAGTATGATGACGAAAGAATATCAGAAGGGCCTCGCCGAGGCCTTGCAGCTGGCGCCGGTCGTTCCGGTGATGGTGATCGAGAATGTCGAAGACGCCGTTCCGCTGGCCCGGGCACTGGTGAAGGGTGGCCTTCCGGTTCTCGAAATCACGCTGCGCACGGCAAAGGCCATGGATTGCATCCGCGCCATCATCGCCGAGGTCGAAGGCGCCATCGTCGGCTCCGGCACGGTGCTGACACCGGAACAGCTGCGCGACAGCTACAAGCTGGGCTGCAAGTTCGCGGTGTCGCCGGGCTCTACCGGCAGGCTGATGGGTGCTGGCGAGGATTACGACATTGCGCTGCTGCCCGGTGGCGTAACCGCGTCCGAGTGCATGGCGCTCCTGGAGTGGGGCTACACCATCCAGAAGTTCTTCCCCGCGGAGCCCGCGGGCGGGACGGCCTATCTCTCGTCTCTCGCCTCGCCGCTCCCGCAGATCCGCTTCTGCCCGACAGGTGGCATCACGCCGGAGACGGCCGTTTCCTATCTGAAGCTGCCGAACGTGATGACCGTCGGCGGCTCCTGGATGGCGCCGAAGAAGCTGGTCGAGGCGAAGGACTGGGCGGGGATCGAGAAGCTGGCAGCCGAGGCGGCGAATCTGAAGGGCTGAGCCCTCAGCCCTTCGCGTTCTTTGCGCGTTCAATGGCCTCGAGGATCATCTGCTCGGCTTCCGCCGCATTGCCCCAGCCAACGACCTTCACCCACTTGCCGGGCTCTAGGTCCTTGTAGTGCTCGAAGAAGTGCTCGATCTGCTTCAGCGTGATGTCCGGCAGGTCGGTGTATTCATGCACATTCTCATAGCGCCTGGTCAGCTTGGGCGTCGGCACCGCGATGATCTTCTCGTCGCCGCCGGCCTCGTCCTGCATCTTCAGGACGCCCACCGGCCTGACGGCCACCAGGGCACCGGGGATGATGCCGCGCTGGTTGGCGATCAGCACGTCGATCGGGTCGCCGTCGTCCGACAGCGTGTGCGGGATGAACCCGTAATTGCCGGGATAGCGCATCGAGGTATAGAGGAAGCGGTCGACCACCAGCGTGCCCGCGGCCTTGTCCATCTCGTACTTGATCGGTTCGCCACCAACCGGCACCTCGACGATGACGTTGACTTCCTTGGGCGGGTTCTTGCCAATCGAAATGGCGTCGATGCGCATGGGGCTTCCTCGAGAATGGCGTTTGTGGCAGCCTGTCTGCCATGAGAAAGGCGCTCTGGCTATCCTCCTTCTGTCTGTGGCCACTGGCTGCGCTTGCCGCCGAAACCACCAGCGTTTACACCCCCTTCGACCTCGAAAAGACCTGCATCCAGGTGGAAAGGGGCGATGGGATGACCTTCGCCGGCACCTGGACATGCGCCGGCTTCAAGGGCAACGACATCGTCGTCTCGGTCGATGACGAGCGGAGTTTCGTCGGGCTGGGCCCGGCGGCGAAGGCAAGCTGCAGCTACGCCAAGACCTTCTCGCGCTTCAACACCGCCCTCTCCCCAGTCGAGTGGCGCCTCAGGAACGGCAAGCCCTTCGCAGCGATCGAGCGCTGGCGGGTGGTGACGAACGATGATGGCAACACCGTCACCTGGCTGGTCGTCACCGCGCTGAAGGGCAAGGAGGCCTGCCCCGTCCACTATGTCGCGGGCTCCTATCCCAACGCCAATGAACAGGCCCGCCGGGCGGCCGATGATCTGGCGGAAGATTTCGACTGCGCGCAGGACACGCCCACGGTGGACTCGAAGGTGGGCACGGAGGGCATCACCTTCATGACCTGCACCGAGGCGAAGGCGGAGTAGCCAATCCACGCCGCATGGCGCCCTCATCCGCCCTGTCGGGCACCTTCTCCCATCCTGCGGACGGGAGAAGGAACTGGGGCCGATGAAGTCCCTTCTCCCGTTGCGAAGCAATGGGAGAAGGTGGCCGACAGGCCGGATGAGGGCCGCTCACCACGCCGCACAAAAAATGCCCGGGTTGAAGCCCGGGCATGATGACTGTGCGAAGAAGATAAGCGCGGCGCTTACGCCTCGCTGGCGGCTTCCTTCTGGCGGCTCACCTTCTTGCGCTCGTTGGGATCGAGGATCGCCTTGCGCAAGCGGATCGACTTCGGCGTCACCTCGACGAGTTCGTCCTCGCCAACGTAAGCAAGCGCCTTTTCCAGCGACATGCGGATCGGCGGGGTCAGCACCACCGCTTCGTCCTTGCCGGAGGCGCGGACGTTGGTGAGCTTCTTGCCCTTGATGACATTGAGCTCGAGGTCGTTGCCGCGGGTGTGCTCGCCGATGATCATGCCGGCATAGACCTTGGTGCCGTGTTCGATGAACATCGGGCCACGGTCCTGCAGGTTGAAGATGGCATAGGCCACCGCGTCGCCGTCGCTGTTGGACAGCAGGGCACCGGTGTGGCGGCCGGGGATCTCACCGAAATACGGCGCATAGGCGTGGAACAGGCGGTTCATGATCGCCGTGCCGCGCGTATCCGACAGAAGCTCCGACTGGTAGCCGATCAGGCCGCGCGTCGGCGCATGGAACACGATGCGCTGGCGGCCAACGCCAGAGGGGCGCATGTCGCGCATTTCCGCACGGCGCTCGGAGAGCTTCTGGACGACGACGCCGGTATATTCCTCGTCGACGTCGACGATCACTTCCTCGACGGGCTCCAGCTTCTCGCCGGTCGCCTCGTCGGTCTTGAACACCACGCGCGGGCGGCCCACGGTCAGCTCGAAGCCTTCGCGGCGCATCGTTTCGATCAGGATGCCGAGCTGCAACTCGCCACGGCCCGCCACTTCGAAGGCGTCGGTTTCGTTCACCGACGGCGTAACCTTGAGGGCCACATTGCCTTCGGCCTCGCGCAGCAGGCGGTCACGGATGACGCGCGACTGCACCTTGTCGCCTTCCTTGCCGGCCAGCGGGCCGTCGTTGATTCGGAAGGTCATGGTCAGCGTCGGCGGGTCGATGGGCTGGGCGTAGATCGGTTCGGTCACGGTGGTGTCGCAGATCGTGTCGGCGACGGTTGCCGTGGTCAGGCCCGAAATGGCGATTATGTCGCCGGCTTCCGCCTCGTCCACCGGAACGCGCTCGAGGCCGCGGAAGGCCAGCACCTTGGAGATGCGGCCCTGCTCGGCAATCGAGCCGTCGCGTGACAGCGCCTTCACCGACTGGTTGGCCTTGATGGAGCCGGAGCGCACGCGCCCCGTCAGCACGCGGCCGAGGAAGGGGTTGGCTTCGATCGTCGTCACCAGCATGCGGAAGGGGCCTTCCTCCACGACCGGCGGCTGGAAGTGCTTGACGATCAGGTCGAACAGCGGCGCCATGTTCTCCTGCGAGCCCGTGGGCGTGTCCGCCATCCAGCCCTGCTTGGCGGACCCATAGATGATCGGGAAGTCGAGCTGCTCTTCATTGGCGTCGAGGTTGGCGAACAGGTCGAACACCTCGTTCACGACCTCGTTGTGGCGCTCGTCCGGGCGGTCGATCTTGTTGATGCAGACGATGGGGCGAAGGCCGATCTTGAGAGCCTTCTGCAGCACGAACTTGGTCTGCGGCATCGGGCCTTCGGCGGCATCCACCAGCAGCACGGCGCCGTCCACCATGTTGAGGATGCGCTCCACCTCGCCGCCGAAGTCGGCGTGGCCGGGCGTGTCGACGATGTTGATGCGGGTGTCCTTCCAGTTGAGGGAGGTCACCTTGGCCAGGATGGTGATGCCGCGCTCACGCTCCAGGTCGTTCGAGTCCATGGCGCGCTCGGCGACCTTCTGGTTCTCGCGGAACGAGCCCGACTGCGAGAGGAGGCGGTCGATCAGCGTGGTCTTGCCGTGGTCGACGTGGGCAATGATGGCGATATTGCGCAAGTTCATGAGGCGCACAGACTTTCTTTATGCGTGGATTTCGCGGGAGTTGCGGCGCGCTTAGCATGCGCAGCATGGAAAGGCAATTTAACGGTTGGTTCACCTTTGGCGATATACTCAACTTTCGGGGGAATCACCATGTTCAACGGACGTGACGACAACGCCAACCGCACCGCAGTGCTCCTGACGCTGGCCGACAACCAGGTGGTAACCGTCTCCATCCGCCTGCCGCTGTCCAGGCGGCTGGCGGACGCGCTCAACAATGATGACGTTTTCCTCGACGCGATCACGCCCTCGGGCCAGCAGCAGTTCATCGCCAAGTCGACGATCAAGCTGGTGCGCTCGGCCAATGTGCCGCGGGCTGACCAGCTCGACACCGAAGGCCGCGTGCCGGGCACCCCGGCCTTTGACCCCTATGCCATCCTGAAGGTGGCGAAGGACGCCAGCCCCGAGGACATCAGTCCGCCTACCACCGCATGGCCAGGCTCTACCACCCGGACCGCATCGCCTCCTATGAGCTGCCCGACGAGGTGAAGGACTATGTCCGCACCATGCTGGTGCGCATCAACCTCGCCTTCGAGCAGATCGGCAGCTAGTCAGGCCGGCAGGAAGCTGTCCAGCGCGGCCAGGAACTGGCGGCGGATCATGTCGCGTTCGCCAAGGATTTCGTGGCGGGCATCCGGGATGAAGGTCAGCGCCACGCCCGGCACCTTGCGCGCCAGCTGGCGGATGCCCTCATTGCCCACCACGCGGTCGGCCCCCGCCGCCACGATCAGCACCGGGGCGGTCGGCTTCTTCATGCGGCGAATCCTGGCAATCGACTGCCGCGCGGCGCCCAGCCAGCCAAAGGTGGGCCCGCCCAGGCCCAGCTGCGGCGCCACCTCCAGCGTCGTGCTGTCACGGTTCCAGCGCTGGCGGTCGGAGGTCAGCGGATTGCCGGGAAAGTCGGCCCGGCCCATCGGCTGTTTCCGGACACCCGGCAAGAAGACGTTTGCAAGCCCGGTGAACCACATGGTGTTGAGCAGCAGCCACGCAACCGGCCGCGGCCACGGGCCATAGATGATCTCGACGAGCGGTGACACCAGGATGGCGCGCGCAAACCATTTGTTCTTGCGCAGCAGCCGCAGCAGGACATGGGCACCCGTCGAATGGCCCAGCGCATAATAGGGGCCGGGGCAGGATCGAATGACGAGGTCGTCCATCAGTGTACGGACGTCCTCATCGAAACCGGCGAAGCTGCGCGTCCGGTCTCTGAAGGGCTGGCGCTTGGGCCGCTGCGAGCCGCCCTGGCCGCGCATGTCGAGCATCGCCACCGCGAAGCCGCGGTCGATCAGATCGCGCGCCGTCTCGAAATAGCGCTCGATGAAGTCGCCGCGCCCGCCAAGGATCACGACGGTGCCGCGCGCATTCTCCGGCACCGCCTTCATGGCGCGCAGGTGCACCTTGTCGCTCGTCACCAGCGTGATGCATTCGGCACCCGGCGGCGACGGGTTCTCGTCGGTGGGGTGGAGGATCGCCTGCACGTCGCTCAGGGCAGTTTCTTCACTTCGGTCAGCTCGCCCGAGGTCGGGTCCAGCTTGATCGCGAAGCTCTTGCCGCCGCGCTTGGCGTTGAAGGCATAGACCTTGCCCGCGCAGCTTGCCGCCTCGACGCTGGAAAAGCCGAAGCCGCTCACCACCGTGGTGGCCTTTTCGCAGCTGAGCGGGCCTTCCGCCAACGGCTTGGCCGGGTTGGCCGCGGCCGACTTCTGCGGCAGGGCCGGGTTAGCCGACGGCTTGGCGGCCGCCTTGGCGGGCGGCTTCACCACCTTGGGCTGCGCTGGCGCAGGCTCGTAATAGCTCTCGTCGATCTGCTGGTTCTTCTTTTTCTTCTTCTTGTTGTCGTAAAGATTGTCCGCATCAGGCTGGGCGGAATCGCCGAACAGGATGCGCAGGCCGGGAATGCGGCGGATGACCGGTGGCCCGCTGTAGGTGTCATCGTAGACCGAGGGCTGCTCGCGCGTATCGCTGCCGGCCTGCGCCGCGCCGCCCAGGCTGCCCAGCGCCAACAGCGCCACGCCGCACAGTCCCACGCCGCGAGTGAACGTTGATCCGAACATTGAACTCTACCTCCGCGGTCCGGGCGCACGGCCCTTCGCGCTGCAAGTGAAACAGATGATGCGGCAATCCGCAACTGGGAAGGTTCTTTTTGTCGAGAACCTTCATGGCCATTCTGCGGCGTTGGGGACGGCGGACCGCCGCCATCCCCAACGCAGATGTCGCTCAGTGTATCCGCCGCAGGCGGCTCACGTCGCCGCGGGCGTCCACGGCCATCAGGAACTGCTTGCCGTTGCGCCAGGCGGTGTAGCGGTAGAAGCCGCCGCGGCAGCTGCGCACCTCGATTCCCGAATAACCCGAGCGCCACAGGATGCGGCGGCCGTCGCGGCAGCTGACGTAGCGGTCATAGTCGGGATAGCGCGGACGGTGATATCCACCGCCATAGCCGCCTTCATAGCCGCCGCCATAGCCACCTTCATATCCGCCTTCATAGCCGCCCCAGCCGATGCCGGCGCTGACAGGCGGATAGATGCCAACACCGATGCCAACGGCCACGTCGGCCTTGGCGGCAGTTGCGGGCAGCGCAATGCCAATCACTGCGGCAAGGGCGCCGGCGGCGAGCAGCGTCTTCAGGGAAAAAGCCTTGACGGTCATGATGGTGCTCCTTGTGTCGGTGCGATGCCGGTGATCGGTCATCGTTGAGGGCAAGCTAGCGTGCCCTGCTTGAACCCAACCCGAACCGCCCGTTCATCCGCCGTTCACCTCGGCGAAGACTTGAAACACCGCCGGGGCTCCCTATCTCTCCTGCTGCAGGCGCCCATCCGGGGTCTGCGGATCAACCAGCCCGGCCACCACGGCGGGCATCCAACTGTGACATTGCTCAAGGAGAATGTGACCATGTTCGACCTCACCCCCCTCTATCGTTCGACCGTCGGTTTTGACCGTCTGGCTCGTACCCTCAACGAGGCCTCGGCCTTCGATGCGCCGACCTACCCCCCCTACAACATCGAGAAGCTCTCGGAAGATGACTACCGCATCACCATGGCGGTGGCCGGCTTCGCGCCCGAGGACATCACGGTCGAAGTCAAGGGCAACGCCCTCACCGTCTCGGCCAGAAAGACCGAGAAGCAGGAGCAGACCGGCGAGTTCCTTCACCAGGGGATCGCATCGCGCGCCTTCGAGCGCCGCTTCCAGCTCGCTGACCACATGCATGTGCAGTCGGCTGGCATGGAGAACGGGCTCCTCCACGTCGCGCTGAAGCGCGAAGTGCCGGAAGCCCTCAAGCCGCGCACCATTCCGGTGAACGGCGTTGAAGGCCACAAGGTCATCGAAGCCCGCAAGGCTGCCTGAACCGGCATCAGTTGAATGAACGAGGGGCGCTCCCGCAAGGGGGCGCCTTTTGTGTTGTTCGCAAAGCGGCCCTCAGGCCTGGCCTTCCGCCACCAGCTTCACGAAGGCATCGACCTCCTCCTCCGGCGTCGCGAAGGACAGCACGAAGCGCGAGAACACTTCATCATCTGAAATCCCGTCGCCAAGGCTGTCGGGCATCCAGTCATAGAACTTGGCGCCGCTTGCCTGCAGCCGGTCGAACATCGCCTTGGGCAGCACCGCGAACACCTCGTTGGCCTGCACCGGGTTGGGGATCCTCACCTTGCCGCCGGCCGTCAGGCCCTTGGCCAGCTTCTGTGCCAGCGCATTGGCGCGCCGGGCGTTCTCCAACCACAGCCCGCCCTCGAGATAGGCCAGCATCTGCGCACCGAGATAGCGGCTCTTGGACAAGAGCTGTCCGCCCCGCATGCGTCGGTAGGCGAAGTCCTCGGCCAGCGCGAGGTCGAAGAACACCACCGCCTCCAGCATCATCGCGCCATTCTTGGTGGCGCCGAAGCTCATCACGTCAACGCCCGATTTCCAGGTGAGTTCGGCGGCCGAGCAGCCAAGCCCTGCCACCGCATTGGCAAAGCGCGCGCCATCCATGTGCAGCTTCATGCCCCGCGGGCGGATGAGATCCGAGAAGGCCTTCACCTCGGCGGGCGAATAGACCGTGCCAAGTTCGCTCGCATTGGTCAGCGATACGCCCTTCGGCTTGGGGTCGTGCTCGCCGCGGATGAATCCCTTGAGCGCCTTCTCGACCTGTGCCGGCGTGATCTTGCCGGCCGGCCCGTTGAGCCCGATGATCTTGGCACCGCCGGTGAACATCTCCGGCGAGTTGCATTCATCCACCGCGATGTGCGCTTCCGAATTGCAGAAGATGGCGCCGAAGCCGGGCGTGATCGTTGACAGTGCAAGCCCGTTGGCCGCCGTGCCGCTGGTCACCAGGAAGGCGCGGAGCTCGCAGCCGAAAATCTCCTTCAGCCTGTCCTCGGCACGCTTGGTGTGGTCGTCGCCGCCATAGGACGGCGCGGTTCCGCCATTCACCTCAGCGAGCGCGGCAAGAATCTTCGGATGTACGCCATAGACATTGTCGGATGCGAAATTCATGTGAGGTCAGCCCTTGAGAAGCACTTTGAGTTGAACGGTGGGGTCGGCCAGTTGCTCAGCCGAAGGTGCCGCACGCTTGCCGATCAGCATCTCGGCAAGTTTCACGTCACGCGCGATGGAATTGCCGGGGCCGATGCCCGAAGCGCCCACAAGACGGCCCTCATGGTCGCGGTGGAACATCACGAAGGACTGCTCCCCCGTCTGCCGCCTGATGATCTCGGGCCCGTCCGCCGGGTTGCCGGCAATCTGCAGCGACAGGTCATACTGGTCGGACCAGAACCACGGCACCGCCATGTAGGGCTTCGAAGCGCCAAGCATGTTCTCGGTTGCAACATTGGCCTGGTCGGTGGCATTGCGCCAGGCTTCCAGCCGCATGCGCTTGTTGCCAAACAGCCCGTGCGGGAATGAGCAGCAGTCACCCGCCGCATAGATGTCGGGGTCGCTGGTCTGAAGCGTTGCGTCGCAGGAAATGCCGTTCTCGATGGTGAGGCCCGCCGCCTGCGCAAGGGCGATCTCGGGAGATGCACCAATGCCTGCCACCACGATCTCGGCCTTCACCTTGCGGTCATCCGCCAGCCGCACGCCATCGGTTTCAACCGCCTTCAGCGCGGTGCCCACCTGCATGGTCACCCCCGCCTCCACGTGCCGTCCGTGCACGACCTTGGCGATCTCTTCCGGCACGCCGCGCATCAGGATGCGCGGCTGCGCTTCCACCAGCGTCACGTCGAGGCCCAGCTTGCGCGCGCTCGATGCCACCTCCAGCCCGATGAAGCCACCGCCGATGATGGCGGCGGATTTGCTCTGCCGCAGACGGCTGCGCAAATGGTCGCCATCGGCAAAATCGCGCAGCGTATAGGCCAGTTCGCCGCCTTCGATCGACAGCCGCCGCGGCTTGGCGCCGGTGGCGATCAGCAGCTTGTCATATGAAAGGGCCCGGCCGTCCTCCAGCACCAGCGCTTTCGCCTTGCGGTCGATTCCGATGGCCTTCACGCCGCGCACGAAAATGGCGTTCAGCGAGGCGATCATGCCCTCGTCGAGCAGCAGCACCGGCTGCGGTTCCTGCTCCTCCACCAGCATCGCCTTGGACAGCGGCGGCCGGTCATAGGGCAGCAGCGTCTCCTCGCTGACCAGCGTGATCGGCCCCTGAAAGCCATTGGCGCGCAAGCTCACGATGGCCCGCGCCCCCGCCATGCCGCCCCCCACGATCACCATTCCAGCGTCCGACATCCGCTTTCCTTTCCACGATCTTGGGCGAGGTGGTTACCCCACCCTGCCCGCCAATTCCAGCCCGCACCGTTGCTCCCCGCAGATTGCACAATCCATGTGTTTGCCTATGATCTGCCGGCCGGTGGCCGTTTTGGCCGCAGCGGCGAAGCGACGGAGTAAGGCCATGGCCGACAGTGCACCGCCCGGATGGATCTACAACGAGACCGTTCGCATGTTCGCCACGCCCGGCGATCCACCCTTCGAGGATGAGAGTGAACTCGTCCGCCACTGGGGTCGCGCCTGGGGGGTCGACAATGACGTGGGCAAGATCCGCTCCATCCTCATGCATCGCCCCGGCCCTGAAATGAATGTCGTCGATCCCACCAAGCGGATCGAGAGCATCGGCTCCTTTGGCGATCTCGCAGCGGGCTGGTATTTCCAGAGCGACAGCGTGCCGCCCCTTGCCCAAATGCAGGCCCAGCACGATGCCTTCGTGGCCGCACTGCAAGCCCGCGGCGTGGAGGTCCACTTCGTCGACGGAGTGGATGGCGGGCGACTCAAGTCCTGCTACACACGTGATCCGGTCATCATGGTCAAGGGCGGCGCCATCGTCTGTCGCATGGGCACGCGCATCCGCCGCGGCGAGGAACTGGCCATCACCCGCACCCTGGCCAGGCTCGGCATTCCCATCCTCCGCACCCTGTCGGGTTCAGCGCTGATGGAAGGCGGCAGCTTCGCCTGGATCAATCCGAAGACCGCGGTGATCGGCTGCGGCATCCGCGTCAACCACGAGGGTGCGGAACAGGTGGCGGAAGTTCTCAAGCGCCAGGGGGTCGATCTGCTCGCCATCGATCTCGTCGGCTACGACATCCACATCGACGGCTCCTTCCTGATGATCGACCATGACCTGGCGCTGGTTGACCCCTTCGGCCTGCCCTTCTCCTTCCTCGAGAAGCTGAAGGAGCTGAAGGTGCGCACCGTCGAGATCACCCCCGCTGATAACAAGTGGATCGTCAATTCCCTTGCGGTGGCGCCAGGCGAATTGATCATGCCCGAGGGTGCCACCAACCAGACACTCGACCGGCTTGCCGCCCACGGCATCCGCTGGACCGTGCTGCCCTATGGCGCCATGCAACTCAACGGCGGCGGCCTCCACTGCTCCACCACCCCGTTGGTCCGCGATCCTGCCTGACGGTCAGCTGGCTTGCGGTGATTGAAACGCCTGTGCCGATTCCAGAACAGACGTTCCGAATGTAATCCTGGCCCTTGGTGTTGCCGACACAGGATGAACATAATCCTGTTGCGCAACAATCTTGCGCATCCGAAATCGGATGCACGATCTTGCCGGACAGCATGTCAACGGCGGCAACCGTTTTGCACCGGAAACCGCATGCTGTTGCATCATCCAGCAAAGCCAAAGCATCACCGGCGGTAGCCGATCTCGGCGGCGTTGACCACCAGCGCGGGGTCCAGCCGGCCGGCAAAATGGTCCAGCACGTTCTGGACCGAGGCCACCGCCATGCGCGCCGCGCACTCGGCCGTGAGGCCGGCCGCGTGGGGGCTGAGCAGCACGCGGTCGTTGCTGAGCAGCGGGTGGTCCGGGGCTGGGGGTTCAGCCGCCAGCACGTCGAGGCCGGCGCCGCCAAGGCGGCCCTCGCGCAACGCGCGGTCGAGCAGCACCTCGTCGACAAGGCCACCGCGCGCGGCGTTGATGAGGATGGCGCCGGGCTTCATGGCGTTGATCTCCTCCTCGAAGATCACCGCGCCTGCGGTGGAGCCGGGCATGTGGAGCGACACATAGTCCGCGTCCGCCAGTGCCTTCACCAAGTCGGCAGTGGGGCGGACGCCGTGCTTGGCCATGGCATCGGGCTTCACGAAGGGGTCATAGGCGGCAACCGTCATGCCGAAGGCGCGGGCAAGCTCCGCCACGCGCCGCCCGATGCGGCCGAAGCCGACGAGCAGCAGGCTCTTGCCGTCAAGCTCCACCGTCTCGAAGCGGTTGCGCACGTTCCATTCGCCCCGGTGGATCGCGGCGTCGTGCTGGGCCGCCTTGCGGGCCACCGCCAGCATCAGCATCAGCGTGTGCTCGGCCACCGCACGCGAGTTCACGTCGCCGACGATGGCGAGCGGAATATGCCGCGCACTCAGCGCCTTCACGTCCACCGCGTCATAGCCCACGCCATGGCGCGACACGATGCTGAGGCGGGGCGCAGCGGCAACCACCTCCGCCGTCATCGGCTGCGTCCGCAGCACGATCGCGTCGGCCTCGGCCACATGCGGCAGGTAGGACTCGAGCGAGATCTCGTCCACCAGCGTGAAGGTCATGCCCTGCGCGGCTTTCAGGCGCTCGATGCCTGCCGGGTGAAGCTTTCCCGCGACCAGAATGTGCGCCATCTCAGTAACCCGCATTCCTTGGCGCAGGCGCGTCAGCCACCTGCTCGCCGATCAGCTTGCGCGCCTGCTCGACGCTGGCCTTGGCGGAACTGGCCAGCAGGCGCACGTCGTTCAGCAGCGTCACCATGTCGAAGCCCCAGCCGATGGCGCGGGCCGCATAGGCCGAGCTGCCGCAGTGGAGGCAGGCCTTGATGCCCGCCTCATGGGCGCGCGCCAGAATCTCCTTGATGGCCTCGATCATCTCCGGCTCCTCGCGGTCGAAGCCGGTGGGATACTTGCGCCCGGTGAGGCCCAGCGTCAGGTCGGCAGGGCCGATGTAGACGCCGTCGAGGCCGGGCGTCCTCACGATGTCCTTCAGGTTCTTCATGCCGTCCGCCGTCTCGATCATGGCAAGCGCCACCACCTGTTCGTCGGCCCATTTGCCGTAGTCTGCCCCGTGCGCGAAGACGGCGCGCGTCGGCCCCATGCTGCGCTGGCCATGAGGCGGATAGCGCATGCAGGAGACGAGAAATGCGGCCTCCTCGGCCGTATTCACCATCGGGCAGATGATGCCCATGGCGCCACCGTCCAGCGCCTTCATGATGTCACCCGCCGACAGCCACGGCACGCGCACCATGGGCGTCACAGGAGCGGCCTTCATCGCCTGCAGCATGGGGGCCAGCGCGTCATAGCCGAGGAAGCCGTGCTGCTGGTCGACGGTCAGCGAGTCATAGCCCTGCTGCGAGAGGATCTCGGCGGTGAAGGCATTGCCGATCGACAGCCAGCCGTTGAGCACCGGCTTTCCGGAAGCCCACAGGCGGCGGATGTTGTTCTGGGTCATGGCGTCGTTCCCTCCCTTGCGACCGGTCGTCCACACCTTTGATTGGCCAGCGGCAGCCCGCCGTCAAGCCCGGTGGTGTTGCGAATGGGTTGCGGGCGCATGCAGACACCGTTGCTCTGGATGCAAAAAGCGTTGCTGCCGTAGCACGCGGTGATCGCCACGCAGAGCATCCAGAGCATGTTGCTGTGGGATGCGGTTCGCAAACCTCTCCGGCAATGCGAAACATTGTTGCGCAACAGGAATATGTTCAACTTGCGGCAGATCGCAGAATTCGACCCCTTGTCATCTCCGGAGGATGCGGAGGTGGTGCCGCTACATGACGACGGGAGCAGATACCGAAGTGCCCCTGATGTTGCCAAAGGGCATGCCGCCGATGCAAAAGGGATGCTGCCCTGCGCGTTGCTGCCGCAATCCCGTCATCTTGCTTTCTGGCTGGAAAGCTGGATCCACCTCCCGGCTTTCGCCGGGATGACGGCTCCTCTGGTGGAGCTTGGACGGTGCCGTGGGATGTATGCCCAAACGCATGCCGCCGATGCGAAAAACGTTGCGGCCCGCATGCCGGCCGTTGCCGATTTCGTGGGGGTGGGCCTAGACTGTCTGCGAGCCCGCGCGCTCGAGAATGGAAGCTTCATTCTATATCTTGAATAAACAGACGAAACGTTCCAAAATGGAACGCCAAGGGGAGATTCCGCCATGTCGACCGTCCGTTTGACCATGGGCCAGGCGCTCGTGCGCTACCTGTGCAACCAGTACACCGTCATCGACGGCAAGAAGGAGCCGCTGTTCGCCGGGCTGTTCGGCATCTTCGGGCATGGCAACGTGACCTGCATCTCGGAAGCGCTCGAGGCGGTGCAGGACAAGCTGCCGACCTGGCGCGGGCAGAACGAACAGTCGATGGCGCTGGCGGCAGTGGCCTATGCCAAGGCGATGCGGCGGCGGCAGATGATGATCGCACTCTCCTCCATCGGCCCCGGCGCGCTGAACATGGTGACGGCGGCGGGCTGCGCACACGCCAACCGGCTGCCGGTGCTGTTCCTGGCGGGCGACATCTTCGCCAACCGCAGGCCGGACCCGGTGCTGCAGCAGGTGGAGCACTTCGGCAATCCCACGACCTCGGTGAACGACGCCTTCAAGGCCGTGACGCGCTACTGGGACCGCATCACCCACCCCGAGCAGATCATCTCCTCCCTGCCCCAGGCCATCGCCACCATGCTGGATCCCGGCGACTGCGGCCCGGCCTTCATCGGCCTGTGCCAGGATACCCAGGAACTCGCCTTCGACTATCCGGAGGCCTTCTTCGCGCCGACCATTCACACCATTCCGCGCCCGCGTCCTGATCGCGATCGCGTGGCCGAGGCGGTGAAGTTGATCAAGGGCGCCAAGCGGCCCCTCATCATCTCCGGCGGTGGCGTGCGCTATTCGGGTGCCGAGACGGAGGTTGCCGACTTCGCGCTGAAGCACGGCGTGCCGATGGCCGAGACCATTGCCGGCAAGGGTGCCGTCACGCATGACCACCCGGCGCATGTGGGGCCCATCGGGGTGATCGGCTCATCCTCCGCCAACGAGATGGCAGGGGCGGCGGACGTCATCATCGCCATCGGAACGAGGCTGCAGGACTTCACCACGGGCTCATGGACGGTGTTCGCGCAGGATGCGCAGTTCGTGTCGATCAACGCCGCGCGCTATGACGCGACCAAGCACCGCGCACTCGCGGTGGTGGGCGACGCAAAGGAGACGGTGGCTGAACTCGAAACCGCACTTGGCAGCTGGAAGGCCGATGCGGCTTGGACCACCAAGGGCAAGACCGCCTTCAAGGGCTGGAATGACCTGCTTGACGCGCACCAGAAGCCCACCAACGCGGCGGTGCCGACCTATGCGCAGGTCGTGGGCATCGTCAACACATGGGCGGCACCCAACGACACGATGGTGACGGCGGCGGGCGGACTTCCCGGCGAAACGGCCAAGGGCTGGAAGATCAAGAACCCCAATACCTATGACCTTGAATTCGGCTTTTCCGCCATGGGCTACGAGATCGCCGGCGGCTGGGGCCATGCCATGGCCAAGAAGGGCGATGGCGAGACCATCGTGATGGTGGGTGACGGCTCCTACCTGATGATGAACTCCGACATCTATTCAACCGTGCTGACCGGCCACAAGATGATCGTCATCGTGTGCGACAATGGCGGATATGCGGTGATCAACCGGCTGCAGAACTTCAAGGGCACGCCGAGCTTCAACAACCTGATCAAGGACAGCCGCGTGAAGGAACCCTTCGCGGTAAACTTCGCGCAGCATGCCGCATCGATGGGGGCGCTGACGCGCCATTGCGAGAGCCTCGCCGACCTTGAGGCTGCATTGAAATGGGCCAAGACGACGGACCGCACGACGGTGATCTCGATCGTCACCGACGCCTTCGCCTGGGTGCCGGGCGACGCCGACTGGGACGTGGGCGTTCCGGAAGTTTCTGACCGACCCGAGGTGAACAAGGCGCGCGCCCACCATGAGACCATTCGCAAGAAGCAACGCATTGGAGTGTGATTGAGATGAAAGCAAAGCTGGGCATGTCGCCCATCGCCTGGTGGAACGATGACCTTCCGCAACTCTCGGATGACGTGTCACTGGAAGAATGCCTGCGCCAGTCGCGTTCAGCTGGTTTCACAGGCATGGAGAAGGGCCGTCGCTTTCCGGAAACCGCAGCCGAGATGCTGCCGATCCTGAAAAACGCCGACGTTACCCTGTGCGGCGGCTGGTACTCCGGAACCATCGTCAACGAGTCCATTGAGGCCAACAAGCAGCGCATCCAGCCGATGATCGACCTGTTCAAGGCGGTCAACGCGCCGTGCATCGTCTATGGCGAGGTGGGCCGTTCGATCCAGGGCGACCAGTCGAAGCCGCTCGCCACCAAGCCCAGGCTCTCCGACGCCGAGATGAAGGACTACGGGGCGAAGATGTCGGAATTCGCCACATGGGTGGAGGCGCAGGGCATGCCGCTGGTCTATCACCACCACATGGCGGCGGTGGTTGAAACCGAACCGGAGCTTGACGCCTTCATGGCGAACTCGACGATCTCGCTGCTGTTCGACGCGGGCCACATGGCCTTCGCGGGCGGTGACGTTCTGCGCTGCATCGACAAGCATCACAAGCGCATTCGCCACGTGCACACCAAGGACGTGCGCATGGAGGTGATCAACACGCTCGACCGCAGCAAGGAAAGCTTCCTCGATGCGGTGATCAAGGGAGCCTTCACCGTTCCGGGCGACGGCTCGCTCGACTTCGCGGCGATCGTGAAGAAGCTGGCGGGTCATGGCTATGAAGGCTGGTTCGTGGTCGAGGCCGAGCAGGACCCGAAGAAGGCGCCGCCGTTGAAGATGGCGCAAGTGGGCCACAAGGAGTTGATGCGGGTGATGACGGCAGCGGGCTATGAGGTGGTGGCCTGATGAAGGGGCTTGCCGCGAAGGAATTGGGCATCGGCATCATCGGCACGGGCTTCATGGGCAAGGCGCATGCCTTTGCCTATCGTGCAGCCCTTGCCGCCTTCCCGGACATTCCGGTGCCGCGGCTGGAGATGATCGCCGACGTCAATGAGGCCTTGGCATCCAAGGCCGCGCACCAATATGGTTTCGCGCGGTCTTCTGCCGACTGGCGGACGCTGGTAAATGATCCACGCATCGACGTCGTGTCGATCACCACGCCCAATACGCTGCACAAGGAGATGGCGCTGGCCGCCATTGCCGCTGGCAAGCACGTGCATTGCGAGAAGCCGCTGTCGCCATCGCTGGTGGATTCGCTTGTCATGGTGGAGGCGGCCGAGAAGGCCGGCGTGGCCACCCAAGTTGGCTTCAACTACATCAAGAACCCGCTGTTAAAGCAGGCGCGCGACATGATCGCCGCGGGCGAACTGGGCGAGATCACCGGCTTCCGCGGCATCCATGCCGAGGACTACATGCATGACCCGGAAAGCCCTTACAGCTGGCGCATCGACCCCGTTGGCGGACCCGGCGTGATTGCTGACCTGGGCTCACACATCATCGGCATGGCGCGCTTCATGCTGGGGCCCATTGCCGAGGTGAGCGCCGACGTGCGCACCGTGGTCACGTCACGGCCGGTGTCGCGCGGCGCGACCGAACGAAAGGATGTCCTCGTCGACGACGTGGCGCGCATCCTCGTCAACTTCGGGCGCGGCTGCGGCGGCACCATCGAAGCGAACTGGATCGCCACCGGGCGCAAGATGCAGCTGGGCTTCGAGATCAGCGGCGCCAAGGGCTCGCTGGTCTTCACCCAGGAGCGGCTGAACGAATTGCTGTTCTACCGCGCCGGGGGCGATGCGAAAACCAATGGCTACATGAAGATCGAGTCCGGCCCGCAGCACCCGCCCTATGGTGAGTTCTGCATCGCCGGCGGCCACCAGCTTGGCTTCAATGACCTGAAGACCATCGAGATGGGCGAGTTCCTGCGCGCCATCGGCCGGGGCGAGCGGTCGACGCCGGACTTCCGCGAGGCCTATGAGATCCAGAAGGTGGTCGACGCGGCCATCGCCTCGTCAAAGGCGCGGGGCTGGGTCAGCATCGATTGAGGCGGAAGCGCAACCTTACAGCACGTCACCATCGCTCATCATCAGACGTTCATCATCGCCGGGCTTGTCTCGAAGAATTGGGCTATAAACGGGACACCGGAGGCGCCTTGACCGCACCTCCGGTGTTGACGGGAGACCGATTTACCGGGCTGGTCCCTAGAGACCGTGGTCAAGCGTGGTCCCCGTCATCTTTGCAT
>CAMDBX010000025.1 GCA_945889445.1 Rhizobium sp. Q54 | reverse complement strand
ACGAGCCCTGCCAAGATGAGCCGGGAAAGACCAGGAGTTGCCATGCCGTCACACCCCTTCACGTATCGCTGTTGCGTAAATCTACGCACAGCACGGCCCCGCGTTCAAGGAAGATCGTTTTCAACCTCCGCGTCCTCCGGGCCGCCGTCGAGGAAAAACACCTGCTCGGCGTGGCTCTTGCCGCGCAGATGGACCTCACCCGCTGGCCGCTTGCGGAACCGGGGGATACGGCGGGCGGTTTCGGCCGAGACCAGGATGTCGGTGGCGAAGTCCTTGCAGGCGGCCTCGATACGGGCGGCGGTATTCACCGTGTCGCCGACCGCGGAATAGTTGAGGCGGCTTTGGGTGCCGACATTGCCGACACAGGCCAGACCGGTGTGGATGCCGATGCCGATCCTGACTTGCTGGCCCTCAGGCAGGCCAAAGGCGCCCGCCGCGTTGAGGCCCGCCAGCGCCTGCCGCATGCGCAGCGCTGCTTCGGCGGCCTTGGCGGCGTGTTCGCCCACGTCGAGCGGGGCGTTCCAGAAGGCCATGATGGAATCGCCGATATACTTGTCGAGCGTGCCATCGAGTTCCACCACCGGCACGCTGAGGGCGCCGTGGACGGTGTTGAGGAAGCGGATCGTCTCCTGCGGGGAGAGCGCCTCGCTCAACGTGGTGAAGCCGCGGATGTCCATGAACAGAACGGTGATCTCGCGGTTGACGCCGCCCAGCCGCAATGCCTCCGGGCTCTGCTCGATGCGGGCCAGCAGGGTGGGCGAGACATAGCGGCCGAAGGCCTGCCGGATGTAGACCCGCTGGCGCTCGATGACGATGTACCAGAAGGCGGTGGTGGCGAAGACGGTGAGCAGCGCACCACCGATGGGGGCCACCGGATCAACCAACAGGCCCAGTGCGGAGAACAGGTACCAGCAGAGCCCCGCGATCACCGCCATGAGCAGGCCGGCCGCGACCAGGCCTGTCAGCGGTCCAATGAAGCTGGCAATGCTGACCAGCAGCACGGACAGCGCGGCGATGGCCAGCACCTCTGCTCCGTCAACCCAGGCAGGGCGGTTGAGGAACTGCCCGGCCATGATCTGGCTGATGACCTGGGCATGGATGTTGACGCCCGGCATGGCCTCGCCCAGCGGCGTGACGCGAATGTCCTGCAGCCCTGCGGCGGTGACGCCGACCAGCACGATCGAACCTGCGATCTTCTCCGCATCGGCTTCGCCCGACAGGACGGCGGCGGCCGAGACCGTGGGAATTGTATTGCCAGGCGCGGCATAGAAGCGGAACAGGCCGCGCTCGTCGGTGGGCACGACGAAGTCGGCAACGCGCAGCGACTGCATCTGGCCCGCATAGGCAGGATCGCCCTGCACCATATAGGTCGAGGCCCCTGCCCCGAGCCGCAGCGCCTCGAGCAGCAGCGCCGGGTAGAGGTTGCCGCCCCCCGCCATGAGCAGCGGCACCTCGCGCACCGTGGAGCCTGCCTGCCGGCCGCTGAGGCTGATGTGGCCAAGGCCGGAGGCCGCCTCGACGAGGGCCGGCAGTGGCAGGATGGCGGCCGTGACGGGGGTGAGACCGCTTGCCACCTCCTCGCCCGAGATCGCGAAGCCCGCCTTGACGGGCGGCAGTGCGACTTGGCCCGGCGTGTCGGTGAAGGCCAGCGCCACGGGCTGCCCGGCGATGGCGGCGGCGAAATCGGCGTCACCATCACGCAGGGCCGCGAGCAGCTGCGGATCACTGAGCCCGAGATCGCGGCCGATGGCGGCAGGCGACAGCCGGTCCGGCTCGGCAAAGAGAATGTCGTAGTTGACGGAGGCGGCACCCAGTTCCAGCAGACGGGCGTTCAACTCCGCCATCTTGTGCCGGGGCCAGGGCCACTGGCCCTGCGCCTTGAGCGAGGCCTCGTCGATGGCAAGCACGGTGACGGGCGTCTCGACGGCAGCACGTGGTTTGAGACGCTGGTAGAGGTCCAGCGAGGCGGCGCGCAGGTCCTGCAGGGGCTGCGGGTCGAGCCAGCGCAACAGGGTGAGCAGGACGGCGACGAGGATGCCGACCAGGAAGCCGCCGCGCCTTGCCTTCTTCATCGGCGGCCCGGCCCCTCGCGTCAGTACATGGACTTGATGTCGGCAAGTTCCCGGGCGAGGCCTGCCTCGTCGCGTGCTCCGATGAAGGCGGCGATGACGGGCAGGCGCGGGCCGATCAGCGCGCCGGTGACGGTGAAGAACTCGTCTTCGTCGATCGCTTCGCCGGGGCGGCCCTCCTCGGCGAAGAGCAGCGCCACGCAGGCGATGGCGAACACCGCCACATTGGGCTCGACCTTGGTGAAGAAGCGGTTCTTCTCGGTCACCGCGCCGATGCGCGCAACCGGGCCCTGCTCGACCAGCGCGATGAGGATGCGGGCCATCATCACGCTCTCGGAGACGGGCTCCTCGACGCGGGGCGCGAGGCTGCGGCGGGCGGCATCCACCCGGTGTTCGAGGATGAGCCAGGGCGGCGCCGAATAGCGCCCGGCGACATGGATGGCAGCACGGTAGAAATAGGCGTTGAAGGTCGGATTGTGGGTGAGGCTGTCGTTGCGGATGTCGCGGGCCACCGCATGCATGAGGCCGGGGGTGAAGGGCGAGGGCAGCTTGCGCCAGGACGGCAGGAACAGGGCGATCGACAGATTGGCGCCGCAGCTCATCAGCCCGTCCACCAGGCGGGCGCCGCGAGCCACCACGCGGGACAGAAACGGCACGCGGCCGGGCTCGCCCTTGCCGAAGCGATCGGCATTGGCTAGATCGCGGATATAGTACTGGGCAGCCCTGAGCCCATCGCGCACGCCTGCGGCGGCGCAGGTTGCGTGGGCAGCGAAGGGTACGTTTTCGGCGCGTGAAGCGGTTGTCATGCCCCTATTTGAGCCCCCCGGGGGGCCCGCCGTCAAGTTTTGCTATTTCTTCAGCGCGGCATTGCGGATGTCGGTGAGGCTTCTGGCCGGGGTAATGGCCTCCGGGTCGATCAGGCAATGGATGATCGAGGCCTTGCCGCTGGCCCGGGCGCGCGCCAGCGCGGGGCCGAATTCGGCGGTGTTCCGCACCGTTTCACCATGGCCGCCGTAGGACCGGGCCAGTGCGGCAAAGTCCGGGTTCTTCAGCGCCGTGGCCGAGATGCGACCGGGGTATTCCCGCTCCTGGTGCATGCGGATGGTGCCGTACATGCCGTTGTCGACCACCACCACGATGACCGGCAGGTCATATTGCATCATGGTCGCGAATTCCTGGCCGTTCATCATGAAGCAGCCGTCGCCCGCGAAGGCCATGACCTCACGCTCAGGCTGCAGCGCCTTGGCAGCGACTGCGGCGGGCACGCCATAGCCCATGGTTCCGGATGTGGGGGCAAGCTGCGAGGCAAAGGCGCGGAAGGGCCAGAAGCGGTGCACCCAGGTGGCGTAGTTGCCAGCGCCATTGCAGTAGACCGTGTCGGCCGGCATCACCTGCTTCAGGTGCGCCATGGCTTGCGCCATCTGCAACTCGCCCGCCGTCTTCACCTTCGCGGTGTCGCTCCACGCGAGGTAATCGGCATGCGCCGCCTTGGGGCTGCCGGCCCATTTCACGGCATTGGGCTTCGGCAATTCGGCGGCAGCCGCCGCGAAGGCATGCGGCGTGGCGAGAATGCCGATGCCCGCGCGGTAGACCTTGTTCAGCTCCTCCGCACCCGGATGAACATGGACAAGCTTCGAGCCATCGCCCGGAATATCGAACAGCGTGTAGCTCTGCGAGGGCATTTCCGACAGGCGGCCGCCGACCAGCAGCACGAGGTCGGCGTTCTTCACGCGTTCGAGGAGCTTGGGGTTGGGGCCAATGCCGAGATCGCCCGCGAAGTTCGGATGGTGAGCCGGAAACAGCATCTGGCGGCGGAAGGAGACGGCGACGGGAAGATCGAAGGTCTCGGCGAAGCGCTGAAGATCCTTCACGCCCTGCTCGCTCCAACCGGAGCCGCCCGCCAGAACGATGGGGCGCTCGGCTTCGAGCAGGCGGCGCTGCAGCGCCTCCATGTCGGATGGGCCCGGCTTCATGACGACCGGTGCGTAAGGAAGCGCGTCAGCCATCTCCACCTCGTCGGTGAGCATGTCCTCAGGCAGGGCAATCACCACCGGGCCGGGGCGGCCTTGAGTTGCCACATGGAAGGCGCGGCTGACGATTTCCGGAATGCGCTCGGCGCGGTCGATCTCGACCACCCACTTGGCCATGGTGCCGAAGACCGCCTTGTAGTCGAGTTCCTGAAACGCCTCGCGCTCCTTCATGTCGCGCGCAACCTGGCCCACGAACATGATGAGCGGGGTCGAATCCTGAGAGGCGACATGGATGCCGCAGGAGGCGTTGGTGGCGCCGGGGCCACGCGTGACCATGACGATGCCGGGCTGGCCGGTGATCTTGCCCGCGGCTTCCGCCATGTAGGCAGCGCCACCCTCCTGGCGGCACACGATGGTCTTGATGTCCACGTCATGCAGCGCGTCGAGCACGGCGAGATAGCTTTCGCCCGGCACGCAGAAGACGTGGCTGGTGCCGTGGATCTTCAGCTGGTCGACGAGGATCTGGCCGCCGGTGCGCATGCTCATCGATTGGTCCTCAACAGGCGCGCACGGGTTTCGGAGACGGCATTGGCATGACCGTCGAAGCCCTCGTATCGCGCAATCACCTCGGCATGCTTGGCCTGCTCAGGATAAGCCTTGCCGGTGACATAGGCCACCGAGGTGCGCTTCATGAAGTCATGGACAGTCAGGGGCGAGCCGGTCTTGGCCCAGCCACTCGTCGGCAGCACGTGGTTCACGCCGATGGTGAAGTTGCCGAGCGTCGGCGGGGTGTGGCGGCCAAGCAGGATCTCGCCCGCATTCACGAGGCGACACAGATACTGGAAAGGCTCGTCGGAGTGCACGCCCAGATGCTCCGGCGCATAGTCGTTGCAGAAGGCGATCGCCTCCTCCTCATCGCGCGCCAGCACGATGCCGCCCATCGGGCCGCCCAGCACGGTCGAGGAGTAGGACACGCGCTGTTCGCCCATCTGGCCCCAGAACTCAGGGATGGCGGCGAGAGCATCCTCGGCGACCTTGCGGCTCCACGTGACCAGGAAGGCAGAAGAGTCCGGCCCGTGCTCGGACTCGATGATGAGGTCGAGCGCCGCGAGGCGGCCATCCGCCGTATCATCCGCCAGCACGATCAGTTCGCTGGGGCCGGCCGGCGTGCCGACGTCGATCAGGTGCGAGCACAGGCGCTTGGCGGCACCCACCCAGGGGCTGCCGGGGCCGACGACCTTTGCGCATTTCGGGATAGTCTGCGTGCCATAGGCAACGGCCGCGATGCCCTGTGCGCCACCAGCCTTGAACACCTTCGAGACACCGGCCATGCGGGCGGCGACCAGTGTTGCATCATCGAGGCTTCCATCGGGGCCTGGCGGCGTGATGATGCAGATCTCCTTCACGCCCGCCACCGTGGCCGGGATCGACTGCATCAGCACCGATGAGGGAAATGCTCCCTTGCCGCGCGGGATGTAGCAGGCCACCGAGGGAATGGCGTTGGTGCGGTCACCCGCGAAGACGCCGGGACGGATTTCGTGGAACCACATCTCCTCCGGCTTCTGGTCCTCGTGGAAACGGCGGATGTTGACGGCCATGTACTCCAGCGCGTCCTTCACCTTGGGATCGAGTGTCTTCTCGGCACGGGCGAAATCGGCCTCCGTCGCGGCCAGCGCATTGGCCTCGACAGGCGCCTTGTCGAACTGGCGGGCGAAGCGGGCCACCGCCTCGTCGCCCTCGTTCTTCACGGCGAAGACGATGGGCCTGGCCTTCTCCTCGAAGTCGGCGAGGTCGGCCTCGCTGCGCCTCAACAGCAGGTCACGCGCGGTGCGCGTCATCTTGGAGAGATCGTGGAATGAGATTGTCATGGCGTTTCCGATCAGAGCAAGCCGAAGGTCTTGTGCCAGTGCCGGGCGATGTCGATCCGACGGGGGATCCACACCTTGTCGTGCGAGAGAACATAGTCGATGAATTTCGCGAGGCCGAGGGCGCGGCCGGGGCGGCCGGCGAGGCGGCAGTGCAGACCCACCGACATCATCTTCGGGCTGCCGCGGCGGCCTTCCTCGTAAAGGCAGTCGAAACTGTCCTTGAGATACTGGAAGAAGTGCTCGCCGGTGTTGAAGCCCTGCGGCGTTGCAAATCGCATGTCATTGGCATCGAGCGTGTAGGGGATGATGAGGTGCTTCGCCCCGTCGGGTTTCTTCAGGAAGTAAGGAAGGTCATCGGCGTAGTCGTCGGAGGAATAGAGGAATCCGCCCTCCTCCATCACCAGCTTCGTGGTGTTCATCGAGCAGCGGCCCGTGTACCACCCCAGCGGACGCTCACCCGTCATTTGCGTGTGCAGGCGGATCGCCTCGGCGATCTGGCGGCGCTCCTCGTCCTCCGGCATGTCCTTGTGCTCGACCCACTTGAGGCCGTGGCTGGCGATTTCCCAACCCGCCTGCTGCATCGCCTGCACCTGCTCGGGCGAGCGCGTCAGCGCGGTGGCCACGCCATAGATGGTGAGCGGCACATTGCGTTCGGTGAACATGCGCCACAACCGCCAGAAGCCGGCCCGCGCGCCATATTCGTAAATCGACTCCATGTTCCAGTGGCGCTGGCCAGCCCAGGCCTGCGCCCCGACGATCTCGGACAGGAAGGCTTCCGACGCCGCATCGCCGTGGAGGATGTTGTTTTCGCCCCCCTCCTCGTAGTTCAGCACGAACTGCACGGCGACATTCGCACCACCCGGCCACTTCGGGTCGGGAATGGCACGGCCATAACCCTTCATGTCGCGCGGATATGGGGTGTTCAACGTCTTCTCCTCAGTAGGACACTTTCTTGTAGTAGCGCCTGGTGGTGAGCGGATGGTTGCGCTTCACCTCGAGATGGGCCGAGAGCCGCTCGAGGATGGTGGCAAGGACGGCAGGCGAGATCAACGCGCGCGTCTCGGCAGAGAGGCCGGGCATGCCGAAGCTCGTGGTGTCGAGCACTGTGACCTTGTCGGTGTACTGGCGGGCAAAAGCCTCGACGCGGTCAGCGAGGGGGCGGCAGTCATCCTCGCCTTTGAAGACAATGACGCTGACGCCCTTCTCCACCAGTTCCAGCGTGCCGTGGAAGAAGTCGGCGGCGTGGACAGGCCTTGTTCTGATCCACTGCATCTCTTCCAGGATGCACATGCCGTAATACCAGGCCTCCGCCCAGCAGCCGCCGGCCGCGGTAATGATATGGTAGGGTTCGGTGCGGAAGGTTTCCGCCAGCCGTTCAGCCTCCGGCTCGAAGGCCTGCTTGGCGGCGAGGAGATGCTGCGGCAGGGTGGAGAGTTCCGACACCGTGCCGTCGTAGCTCGCGAACTCGCCACGGTGCGCCATGATTGAAAGCGCAATGAGCAGCGACTGCAGGTAGAAGGACTCCGACGATGTATCGTCCTCGGCGAAGTTGACGAAGCTGTGGTCCGCCTTCTGGCCAAGCGGCGTGTCTCGGTGGCCGACCAGCGTGATGACGGTGGCGCCCCTTGCCTTGCAATACTCGAGCGTCGCGACCGATTCCTTCGTGGTGCCCGACAGCGACGGGATGACGACGATCGAGTGCTTGCCCAGTGCGTGATGACCGGTGATCACCAATTCCGCGGCGATCTCCATGAAGGCGGGAAAGCCAGAGCGGCGCTGCAGTAACAGGGCCGCAGGCTGCATGAGGATGGCCGCACCACCCGTGCCAAGGAAGAAGACGTTCTTCGCCCCCTTCGCGATGCATGCACCGATGGCTTCATGAATGGCCGGGGCCAGCGCAAGCGCGCCGGACTCGATTTTGAGGAAGCGGTCGGCATCGAAGTTCAGCATCAGACCAACACCGGATAGATTTCGAGAATGCCACGCCAGATCATGTCGAGGGCCACATAGAGGATGATGGCGAGACCAACATAGGCGATCCAGCGGTGCCGGTTGAGAAGCTTGGCGATGAAGGAAGCGGCGAGCCCCATGAGAGCGATCGACAGCACCAGCCCGATGACGAGAACACCAGGATGCTCGCGCGCTGCACCGGCCACGGCCAGCACGTTGTCGAGCGACATGGAAACGTCCGCCACGATGATCTGCCAGGCGGCCTGGGCGAAGGTCTTGCGCGGCGTGCCGCCGGCGACGGTGCCGTCGGCGTTGATGTCCTCTCCGGTGACGGCTTCGACACCCTCTTCCTCGGCGTGTCCGTCGCGCAGTTCGCGCCACATCTTCCAGCTGACCCAGAGCAGAAGGATGCCGCCGACCAGGATCAGGCCGAGGACCTGCAGAAGCTGGGTGGTGATGCTGGCAAAGCCGATGCGCAGCACGGTGGCAGCGATGATGCCGACGAAGATCGCCTTGTTACGCTGGTCCTTGGGAAGGCCGGCCGCAGCCAGGCCAATGACAACGGCGTTGTCGCCGGCCAGCACGAGATCGATCATGATGACCTGGCCGAGCGCCCAAAGGGCATCAGGCGTCAGCAGAGACTGCACGAATTCCAGCATGTGATACTCCTTGCGGCTTTCAGCACCAACGCGACGGAAAGCGCAAGGGTTTCCTTGCATTCCCCAATGGCGTCACCCCGGCGAAGGCCGGGGTCCAGCTAGGGGCGCCCGAAAGGAAGCGGGATCCCGGCCTGCGCCGGGATGACGGCATGTGGTTTACGTGATCCTCTTGATCGAGGCGGCGATTTCGTCGGGCTCGAAGACGCGCTTCCAGTCGTCCCGCATCAGCATGGGCTTGCCGAACTGGATGGCCTTGTTGCAGGCGTCCGAGAACACGCCAGGCTGCTCCTTGAAGATGACGGCGCCAAGGATGTTCATGTGGCCCAGCAGGAAGTCCCGCGCGGCCTCGGCGGGAACGCCCCTGGCCACCACCTCGTCCATGGCCTCGCGCATGACGTCAAGAAGGGAGGCGACGACGGTTTCGGAGAGGCCGGGCTCCAGCAGCGCCATCTGCTCCACCGTGACGCGGTGCGAGCGCATGACGGGGGCCCAGATGGTGCGCGCGACCTCTTCGCCCAGCGCATAGTGCTCCTCCGGTCCCTGCATGAGAGCCGAGACGATGTGCTGCTTCGCGGCGATGCCGCCGAAGCGATCGAGCTTGGCATTCGGATCCGTCTCGTCGTTGAAGATCGGCGGGTGGCAGGGGTGGGTGACGAAATAGGTGAGGTCCGGGCGCTCCGGCAGATGGCCGGCGAAGGGTGCCGCGGCATCGAGCACCACGACGATGGTGCCCGGTTTCAGCAGGTGATTGATGGATTGCGCCACCTTGCCGATGTGGGTGTCGGGCACCGCAAGAATGGCGACCTGCGCATCGGACAGCGCAACCTCGGGCGAGACACATTGCACGCCGAAGTCCTGGGCGAGGCGCGCGCGGCCCTGCTCGCTCACTTCAACATGACGCAACGTAAATGCCGAGTCCTTGAGATTGCGAGAGAGTCGGTGGCCCATTTTGCCGCCGGCTCCGAAGAGAGCGATTGACGTCATGCAAAAACCTCGGATAGCTTTTCGCTCTGCTTACATGCTACTGGTATGATAAGTCAAACAGTGCGACCTGGAAGCAACCGGGCCGATGACGGGAGGAACGACCCCGATGGGGCTCAAGGAACTCGCGCGTGCGCCGGGGCCGAAGATCGGCAATTTCATTGTTGAATTCGCAACTCCCGGGATCGGCCACATCCTGAAAGCGGCAGGCCTGGACTTCGCCTTCTTCGACATGGAGCATTCGGGCTTTTCCTTCGAGACGCTGAAGAGTGCTGTGCGCTATTTCGAGGCGGCGCAGGTGCCGCTTATCGTGCGCGTGCCCGCCCAGGAGAACGACATGCTGGCCCGGGCCTGCGACATGGGCGCGGAAGGCCTCATCGCGCCGATGATCTCGACCGCTGCACAGGCGCAGGCGATGGTCGACTCGGTGAAGTATTTCCCCGCCGGCAATCGCGGCGTGGGCCTGCAGATGGCGCACGACAATTACCGCGCCGCCCCGGTGGCTGACGCACTGAAGGCTGCAAACGAGCGCACTTCGGTGATCTGCCTTATCGAGACGGCAGAGGGCGCCGAGAATGTTGATGCCATCGCGGCGATTGAGGGCGTGGACGGCCTCTGGGTCGGGCACTTCGACCTCTCGGTCTCACTCGGCATTCCGGGCGAGTTCAACCACCCGAAATTCACCGCCGCCATCGACCGCACCGTCTTTGCCGCGAAGAAGCATGGCAAGTTCCTCGGTCGCCTCGTGCCGAGTGCAGACGCCGGCATCGCCTTCTACAAGGAGGGCTTCGACTTCATCTGCTACTCCGGCGACATCTGGGTGCTGCGCGACGGGCTTGCTGCCGCCGCCAAGGCAATCCGCGAAGGGGCGAAGTGATGGGCCCGTTCCGCGTCGCCCTGTCCGGAGACTTCAGGAAGGCAGACGGATCGCCCACCTTCCCCGACTTCGATCTGACACCGCTCGCCCAAGCGAAGGACGTCGAGATGGTGTTCCTCGACAATGCCTCGCCGATTCGGGGCGACCAGCTTGAGGATTTCGACGCGCTGATCCTGCTGGCCCACCGCTTCGATGCGACGAGCGTGCCGAAGTCCGGCAGGCTTGCCGTGGTGGCGCGCTTCGGCGTGGGCTATGACACGGTGGACGTTCCCGCCTGCACGGCAAATGACATCGCGCTTGCCATCACGCCCGATGGTGTGCGCCGCCCGGTGGCCGTATCGATCCTGACCTTCATCCTCGCCCTTACCGGCAAGATGATGGTGAAGGACAAGCTTGCCCGGCAGGGCGGCCCCGGCTTTGCAGCACGCGGCCAGCACATGGGTGTTGGCCTCGTCGGCAAGACACTGGGCTCGCTGGGCGTTGGCAACATCGGCGCAGAGATGTTCCGGCTGGCCAAGCCCTTCGACATGAACTTCATCGCGCACGACCCCTTCGCGGACAAAAGGGTCGCCGCCGAACTCGGCATCGAACTCGTGTCATTGGAGGAGCTGTTCAGGCGCGCCGACATTCTCTGCGTCAACTGCCCGCTGACGCCCGAGACCCATCACATCGTCAATGCCGAGCGCCTCGCGCTGATGAAGCCCACGGCTTACCTCATCAACACCGCACGCGGGCCCATCGTGGACCAGAAAGCACTGACCAGGGTGCTGCAGGAGAACAGGATTGCCGGAGCGGGCCTCGACGTGTTCGAGCAGGAACCGACCGACCCGAATGACCAGCTGCTCAGGCTCGACAACCTCATCGCGGCACCCCACGCCCTGTGCTGGACGGACCAGTGCTTCGCGGGCAATGGCGCGGCTGACATCAGGGCCGTGCTGGACGTGATGAAGGGCCAGGTGCCGCGCGGCGTCGTCAATCGCGAGGTTCTGGAGACAGACGGTTTCAAGGCCAAGCTGGCGGCTTTCGGCACGCGCTTCGGCTGACACGAAATTCCCCGGCAAACGGGGAAGCGAATGGCTGCGTCTTGCCGCCGTTCAACAATGGGAGGAAGACATGGTTACAAGACGTGACGTGGGCAAGATCGGCATTGCGGCCGGGATTGCCGGGACGGCCGGACTGGCTCCGCGCGCGGCCTATGCCGCAGATGGCGCCGCGACGGCGGTCGAAGCGGCCAAGCAATACGCCGGCCAGACGATCACCATCGTGTGGGAAGCCGGCCTGCAGTCGCTGGACCCGCTCAACTTCTCGGGTCCCAAGTGGAAGGAACTCACCGGCATCGACGTCAAGGTCGTCGAGGTTCCGGTGGCCGAGATGTTCACCAAGATCATGCAGGACTTCAAGTCGGGTGCCGGCGCCTATGACGCGCTCAACGTGATCCCGTCCTGGATGCCCGACCTCGCCAATGCCGGTGCGCTGGAAGACCTCGACCCCTTCGTCGACAAGTACGGCTACCGCGACGAGTTGATGAAGATCGCGTCCACCTATCGCGACAACCAGATGAAGGTGAACGGCAAGATCTATGGCCTGCCGGACGACGGCGACGTGTTCGTCATGTACTACCGCACCGACGTGCTGAACGACCCGGCCATCCAGAAGGCCTACAAGGACAAGTACGGCGCCGACATGCCGGTGCCGCCCACTAACTGGAAGGACTTCGACCAGGTCGGCCAGGTCATCACCGAGGCAGGTGGCGGCAAGCTCTATGGCGCGGCCTTCTTCCGTGAGCCGGGCTACGGCAACTTCATGTTCCAGGAGCGCTTCCGCAACGAAGGCGGCAAGTTCTTCGACGCCGACACCATGAAGGCGACGATCAACTCCGACGCCGGCGTGAAGGTGTTCACCGACTGGGTGGCCGAGAACAAGTGGGCGCCGGCAGGCGTTGAGCAGTGGGGCTTCGTCGAGAACCTCGCCGCCTTCCTGCAGGGCCAGACGGCAATGACGATCTCGTGGCCGCCCTATGGCCGCTGGGCCGCCAGCTACGGAACCGACCAGGAAGTGATGAGCTGGGTGCCGAAGTCCACCATCGCCGGCAAGGTTGGCTATGCCATGACGCCGGGCGGACACCCGGAACTGGCGGCGGGCTTCTGCCTGTCGGTTTCCTCCACCTCGAAGAACAAGGAAGCGGCCTACCTGTTCATCCAGTGGCTGAACAGCGAGGCCACCAGCCTCGAGCGCGTCAAGCTTCCCTATGCGCTGCGCGACCCGTTCCGCGACTCGCACTTCACCGACGCGGGCTATGCGGCACTCTGGCCGGAAGCCAAGGACTACCTGAAGGCCCTGCAGGATGGCGCCAACAACGGTCTCCTCGACCTGTCGCTGCTGCAGACCGACAAGTATGAGGAAGTGCTGCGCCAGTCGGTTTCGAAGCTGTGGGCAGGCGATGACCCGAAGGCGATCCTCGATGCCGCGGCGGCGGAGTGGGACGCCATCACCGAGAAGATCGGCGTCGACAAGCAGAAGGCGGTCTACGCCGACTGGGCGTCGAAGTCCGGCGCCTATCCGAAGATGTAAGCACGCAACCAGGTCCCTCCCCCCTCGCGGGGAGGGACATCCACTCCTGACGTTGAGTTTCATGCCCGCCATCGCCGCCCACCACCAACCGGACCGGAACTTCAAGTACTGGATCATCGCGCCCGCGGTGTTCCTGCTGCTGCTGATCGGGCTGTTCCCGCTGATCTATTCGCTGGTCGTCTCCTTCATGCGCATCGACATGATGGACACCGACACGTCCTTCGCGGGACTTTACAATTACAAGCAGCTGTTCAAGGACTCCCGGCTGTGGTGGTCGCTGGCGCACACGCTGCTGATAACCGTGATCGCGCTGCCGCTGGAACTGGTACTCGGCCTCGCCATGGCCTACCTCTTCCTCGAAAAGCTGCCGAGCCGCCAGATCTTCATCTCGCTGCTGGTGCTGCCCACCATCATCTCGCCCATCGTGGCGGGTGCCACGTGGCGCCTGCTGTTCGACAACAAATATGGCCCGATCAACCAGATCATCAGCTGGATCGCTGGCCAGCGCGTGGACGCGCTGTGGACGATCAATCCTTCGCTGGTCTACCCGGCCATCATCTTCTGCGAGATCTGGCAGTGGACGCCGTTCATGTTCCTGATCCTGCTGGCGGCCCTGTCCAACGTCGACAAGTCGCAAACGGAAGCCGCAGAAATCGACGGGGCGTCGTTCATCCGGACCTTCCGCTATGTGGTGCTGCCCGCCATCTGGCCGGTGATGGCCATTGCCATATTGATCCGCGGCCTCGACCTGTTCCGCATCTTCGACATCATCTGGGCCCTGACCCAGGGCGGGCCCGGCACCAAGACCGAGACGATTTCCATCTACGCTTATGTGCAGGGCTTCAAGCAGTTCGAGACGAGCTACACGGCGGCCATCGCCTTCCTCGTCATCTTCCTGCTGACGGTTGTCTGCACCTGGGCGATCCGCCGCATGGGATTGGTGAAATGAGCGCGCTTCCCTTCCACCGCCGCCACGCCACCAGGCTTGCGATGCGCTACCTGGTGGCGCTGATCCTCGTGGTGATCTTCGTCTTCCCGGTCTACTGGCTGTTCATCATCTCGTTCAAGACACCCGACGAGATCTTCGCCTTTCCGCCGGTGTGGTATCCCAACTCCATCCAGTTCGCGAACTATGCCGTGCTGTTCAAGGACGGCGATGCCGCGACTGTGGGCAACAGCCTGATCCTTGCCTCCGTCTCAACCTTCTTCGCGATGATCCTGGGCACGATTGCCGCCTACAGCCTGGTGCGCTTCAAGACCGGGGGCGAGAACCTCGCGGTGTGGATCATCTCGCAGCGCATGATGCCGCCTGTCGCCATCGTGTTTCCGCTGTTCCTGCTCTATGTGTGGATGGGCTGGGTCGACACCTATTTCGGCCTCATCCTGCTCTACACCGCCTTCTCGCTGCCCTACGTGATCTGGATGATGCGCGGCTACATCGAGGACATTCCGCTGGAGCTGGAAGAGTCGGCGCTGGTTGATGGCTGCACGCGCTGGGAAGTGCTGTGGAAGGTGGTGCTGCCGATGGCGCGCTCCGGGCTGTTCGCCACCGCCGTGTTCACCTTCATCTTCGCGTGGAACGACTTCCTGTTCGCGCTGGTGCTGACGCGCACCGAAGTCACAACCTATACCGTGCAGGTGACGCATTACTTTGGCGGGCAGTCCAACTTCTGGGCCAAGATCGCCGCCATGTCGGTGCTGGGCACCATTCCTGTCTTCTTCACCGTCGCGATAATGCAGCGCTACCTGGTGCGCGGCATCTCCATGGGCGCAGTCAAGGGCTAACGATGTCTGACCTCAAGATCACCAACCTCCACAAGCACTACGGCGCCTTCCATGCCGTGAAGGGCATTGACCTCGACGTGCCGTCGGGCGAGTTCACCGTGCTGGTCGGACCTTCGGGCTGCGGCAAGTCCACCCTGCTGCGCACCATTGCCGGGCTGGAGGAGGCAAGCTCCGGAACCGTGGAAATCGGCGGCGAGGACGTGACCTGGGCACGCCCGCGCGACCGCAACATCGCCATGGTGTTCCAGAACTACGCGCTCTACCCCTATCTCAACGTGAAGGACAACATCGCCTTCGGGCTTCGCTCGCGGAAGGTGCCCGAGGCGGAGGTGGAGAAGCGCGTGTCGCGTGCCGCCGAGATGCTGGGCATCGGGCATCTGCTGAAACGCTTCCCGCGCGAGCTTTCGGGCGGGCAGCGCCAGCGCGTGGCCATCGGGCGGGCCATCGTGCGCGACGCGATCCTTTATCTCTTCGACGAGCCGCTTTCCAATCTTGATGCGCAGTTGCGCGACGACATGCGCGTCGAGATCAAGCGCCTGCACCAGGAGCTGGGGCGCACCATGGTCTATGTGACGCATGACCAGATCGAGGCGATGACGCTGGCCGACCGCATCGTGCTGCTGCGCGATGGGCTGATCGAGCAGCAGGGCGCACCGCTCGACCTGTTCGAGCGGCCGAAGACGCGATTCGTGGCGGGCTTCCTCGGCAGCCCCAAGATGAACTTCATTCCGGCAACCACCACCGAGACGGGCGTTGCGTTGAGCGATGGCACGCGGCTGGACGTGCCGGGACGCAGCGGGCTGAAGGCCGGACAGGCCGTGGTGCTGGGCCTCCGCCCGCAATACATCGCCATGGCGGGGCAGTCGCTGGCGCCGGGCCATGCGCGCGTGCCGGTCACCATCGAGCTCGTCCAGCCCACCGGCTCGCGCGTTCAGGCCACCATGCCGCTGGGCGGCGCGACCATCATCGCCGAACTGGCAGCCCATGACGTGTCCCGCCCCGGCGAGCGGACGGAGATTGACATCGACATGACACGTGCGGTCATCATCGATCCCCAGAACGAACAGGTGATTTGAGGAACCCCATGCGCAAGAGCACCCTTACCCGCGCAGTGAAGCTGACCGGCACCGACGTCGCCGAAGGCAAGCGCCGCACCCTCACGGCGGGGCCGATCACCGCCATGTTCGACAATGGCGCGCTGCGCTACATCCGCTATCGCGGCGCCGAAGTGCTGCGCGGCATCGCCTATCTGGTGCGCGACAAGGACTGGGGCACCTATGCGCCTGCGATCGAGAACCTGAAGATCAGGCAGGGCAAGGACGGCTTCTCCATCAGCTATTCCGCCACCACCAAGGACAGGACCCAGGGCCTGCACTATGTGGCGAAGATCGAAGCGAGTGCCAAGGGCACGCTGAACTTCACCGTCACCGGCACGCCATCGACCGACTTCCTCACCAACCGCACCGGCTTCACCATCCTGCATCCGCTGAATGGTGTGGTGGGTGAGCCCGTCGAGATCGTCCACACCGACGGCAAGAAGAAGAAGGGGCGCTTCCCCAAGATCATCAGCCCCGGCCAGCCGGTGTTCGAGATCCGCTCGCTGAAGCACCAGGTGGTGCCGGGCGTGACCGCGACCGTGCTGATGGAGGGTAACAAGTTCGAGATGGAGGACCACCGCAACTGGATGGATGCCTCCTACAAGACCTATGTGTGCTCGCTGCTGGACCCCTGGCCCTACACGCTCAAGACGGGCGAGCCCTTCACCCAGTCGATTACCGTGACGATCGAAGGCAAGCCTGCTGCGAAGAAAGCGGCGAAGGCGGGCTCGGGCATCAGTGTTGACGTCGGCGGCGTCAAGGGCATGGTCCCCGCCATTGGCATCGGCGTGCCGATGTCGGAGGCCAAGCACGCGCTCGCCAAGCTTGACCTCATCGCGGCGATGGAACCCAACCACCTGGTCTGCCAGATCGATGGCCGCAATGGTGGGCAGCGCGAGGCGGCTGCCGCCTTCCGCGAACTGCGCGAGCGCACGGGCGCCCTCTCCTTCCTCGAGATCGTGCTGCCGGCAAAGAAGCCCGCCGCGGAAGAAGTTGCTGCCATCGCCAAGGAAATCCGCGCGGCGGATTACAAGCCCGATGCCATCGTCATCACCCAGGTGCATGACCTCAAGTCGTTCCAGCCCAACACGCCACGGCCGTGGGGGCCGAGCTACGAGGAAATGGCCGCCGCGGTGCGCAAGGAATTTCCCGGCGTCACGCTGGGCGGCGGCATGCTGTCGTTCTTCACCGAACTGAACCGCAAGCCCGCACCCAAGGGCGTGTTCGACTTCATCACCCACACGGTGTGCCCGATCGTGCATGCGGCTGACGACATCTCAGTGATGGAGACGCTGGAGTCGCTCCCCTCGATCATCGCCTCCACCCGCAACATGATCGGCAAGGACACGCCCTATCTTCTGGGCCCTTCCTCCATCCCCTGCCGTGACAATCCCTATGGCGCGGCGGTGGCCGCGAACCCCGACAATGCGCGCGTCTGCCTTTCTGACATGGACCCGCGCCAGCGCGGACTGTTCGCCGCCGCCTGGAACGTTGGGCTGCTCGCAGCCTTCGCCAAGGGCGGGCTCGATGCCGTGTCACTGGGCGCGGTGACGGGGCCGCAGGGCGCCATCTACCGCAAGGCGGACCATGCCCAGCCGTGGTTCGATGGCGCCAAGGCCGAGGTCTATCCCACCTATCACGTGCTGGCGGGGCTCAGCGCAGCGAGCGGCAACCGTCGTCTCGATGCCGTGTCGAGCGTGCCGTCAACCGTCGCCGCACTGGCGCACAAGTCACCCGACGGCACGGAGCTGTGGCTCGCCAACCTGACGCCCGAGGCGCAGAAGGTGAAGCTCTCGGGCCTCAAGGGTGCTGCCGAAATCCATCGCCTGTCGGATGGCAACCTCCAGAAACTCGCCAACGACCCCGACTTCCTGTCGGGCAAGGGCGAGGCGGTGAAGAAGCTCTCCAGCGTCGAACTCGGTCCCTACGGCGTCGTCCGCATCCGGACGGCCTGAGCGCCATGATCCTCGGCTGCATCGCCGACGACTTCACGGGCGCCACCGACCTCGCCAACACGCTCACCCGGCGTGGCATGCACACGGTGCAGACCATTGGCATTCCCAAGAGTGAAGCACCGCAGGCCGATGCCGTGGTGGTGGCGCTGAAGTCGCGCACGATTCCGGCAGCTGACGCCGTGGCGCAGTCGCTCGCCGCCTGCCGCTGGCTGAAGGCCCATGGCGCTAGGCAGATTTTCTTCAAATACTGCTCGACCTTCGACTCCACTGACCAAGGCAACATCGGCCCGGTGACCGATGCGCTGCTCGAGGAGTTGGGATCGGACTTCGCCATCGCCTGCCCGGCCTTCCCGGAAAATGGCCGCACCATCTATCTGGGCCACCTCTTCGTCGGCGGCGAGCTGCTCTCCGACTCTTCGATGAAGAACCACCCGCTCACGCCCATGCGAGATGCGAACCTCGTGCGCGTGCTGGGCCGCCAGTCGAAGCACAAGGTGGGGCTGGTGCCCTACAAGACGGTCAAGCAGGGTGCCCCCGCCATCGCCGAAGCCTATTCTGCACTCAAGGCGCAGGGCATCCGCCACGCCATCGTCGATGCGCTGGAGGATCGAGACCTCGAGAACATCGGGGCTGCTTCCTCCGCACTGCCGCTCATCACCGGTGGCTCGGGCGTGGCCATCGGACTGCCCCAGAACTATCGCATCGCCCGTCTCATTCCACAGCGCGAGGGCGCCGCGCCGCTTGAGAAGGTGGGCGGCCCCGGCGTGGTGCTGTCGGGCTCCTGTTCGGCGGCAACGCTCGGCCAGGTGGAGCGTTTCACGGCGTCGCATGCAGCGCTCGCTATCGACCCGCAGGAGCTTGGCCGTGACCCGGAGAAGACCATCGCCGCCCTGCTCGCCTGGGCCACGGCACAGATGAAGACGGGCCCGGCGCTCATCTATGCCTCGGCACGACCCGAGAAGGTTGCCGCCGTGCAGGCGGAGTTCGGGCGGGAGAAGGCGGGCGCGATGATCGAGCATGCCATCGCGACGCTTGCGAGTGGCCTTGCCGCGCAGGGCGTGCGCCGCTTCGTCATCGCTGGCGGCGAAACATCGGGCGCCGTGGTTTCAGCCCTGAAGGTGGAGGCGCTTGAGATCGGACCGCAGATCGCAGCCGGCGTTCCCGCATGCCTCTCCTACGGAAGCCCGCGCTATGCACTGGCCCTGAAGTCCGGTAATTTCGGCGGGCCTGATTTCTTCGCGGAAGCGCTGGAGGCACTGGCATGAGCGAGGCCAAAGCGCGCGAGTTCATCTGCGAGATGGGCCGCTCGATGTTCGAGCGGCGGCTGACCTTCGGTTCATCCGGCAACATTTCGATGCGCGTTGAGGACGGCTGGCTGATGACGCCCACTGGCTCTTCACTGGGCCGCCTCGACCCGGCACGGCTGTCGAAGCTGGATGATCAGGGCAAGCTTGTCGATGGCGACGATCCCACCAAGGAAAGCTTCCTGCACCTTGCCATGTATCGCGAGCGCGCCAAGGCGGGGGCCGTGGTGCATCTTCACTCCACCCATTCCGTTGCCGTCTCCTGTCTCGACTGCATCAACCATGAGGACGTGCTGCCGCCGATCACCGCCTATTATGTGATGCGCGTCGGCAAGCTGCCGCTGATCCCCTATTTCGCGCCGGGCGACAAGGCGCTGGGCGAAGCCGTGGGCCGCGCTGCCGCCAACCACAATGCGGTGCTGTTGGCCAACCACGGCCCGGTGGTGGCGGGCACCAGCCTGTCGGCCGCCGTTGATGCCATCGAGGAGCTGGAAGAGACCGCGCGCCTCTACCTCCTCCTGCATGGCCGCCCCACCCGCTACCTGACGGACGAGCAGATCGCCGACCTGAAGCGCCGCTTCCCGCCGCAGGGTTGATCAGGCTAGACTGTTCCCATGGACATTCTCAGCTACTTCAACTTCGAACCCGCGGGCCAGCGCCTCGAGGACCTCGAAACCCCCGTTCCGGTGATCGACATCGACGTGGTGGAACGGAACCTGCGCAAATGGCAGGAGCGCTGCGACAAGGCAGGCTTCGCCAACCGCCCGCACATCAAGACGCACAAGCTGGTGCCGCTGGCCAAGGCGCAGATCGACCTGGGCGCCAAGGGCATCACGGTCCAGAAACTGGGCGAGGCCGAAGTGATGGCGGATGCCGGCATCACCGACATGCTGCTGACCTTCAACGTGGTTGGAGAACACAAGCTTGGCCGTCTGGCCGACTTGGCAAAGCGCACCGCCATCAAGGTGGTGGCTGACAATGCCTCGGTGCTGGAGGGCCTATCACATGCGGCAGCGCTCGCCGGGCGTGACATCGAGGTGCTGGTCGAGTGCGACACGGGTGCGGCGCGCAACGGCGTGCAGAGCCCGCAGGCTGCCATTGCACTGGCGCAGGCCATCGACAGCACGCCGGGCTTGTCGTTCGGCGGGCTGATGACGCTGCCGAAGAACGGCGCACGCGGAGCCATGGCGGGCTTCCTCGACACGGCGCGAGACGGGCTGGTGAAATCCGGCCTCGACGTTTCCGCCGTGTCAGTTGGCGGCTCGCCGGACATGTGGAAGGACGATGGGCTCGAGCATGCCAGCGAATACCGCGCCGGAACCTACATCTACATGGACCGCATGCAGATCGCCGCGGGCTCTGCCACGGCCGACGACTGCGCTCTAACCGTTCTCTCAACCGTCGTCAGCGTGCCCACCGGCGACCGCGCGATGATCGACGCGGGCTCCAAGTCTCTGACCAGCGACCTCGTTGGCCTCGAAGGCTTCGGCGAGGTGCGCGCACTGTCCGGTGCACGTGTCTACAACATGTCGGAGGAGCATGGCTTCCTAGACATCTCGAAGGTGAACGACAAGCCGAAGGTGGGCGACCTCGTCCGCATCACGCCGAACCACGTGTGCCCGGTGACGAATTTGTTCGACAGGGTGGTGTTCGTGCGGGGGAATGAGGTTCTGGGTGCCGTGAAGGTGAATGCGCGGGGCACGGTGCAGTAGTCACCCCAGCACGAAACTCCCCTTCGCCTCCTGCACCGCCCTTGTGATCGCGGCATAAACCTCCGCCACCCGTCGCGTGTCGTGCGTGTCGGGGTGCGACATCAGCCAGTAGGTGCGGGTGAAGCGAAGCTCCGGCAACAGGCGCCGCAGTTCGGGAAATTGCAGCGCTGCATAGTCGTGCAGGATGCCGATGCCGTGGCCGGCGCGCACTGCTTCCATCTGGGCTACAACGCTGCCGCACTCGTAGTGGCGCTTCATGCGCTTGCCGAGTTCCGCCGCATAATCCAGCGCGCGGGAATAGACGAAATCCTCGACGTGGGTGACGAAGAGATGGCCGTCGAGATCGTCGACAGAGCGAATGGGTCCATTGCGATCCAGATAGGACGCCGCAGCATACACGCTGAGCGAATAGTCGGTGAGCTTGCGTACGATCAGCCGCCCCTGCTTCGGGCGGTCCAGCGTCACCACGATATCCGCCTCGCGGCGCGACAGCGAGAAGGTGCGCGGCAGCGGCACAAGCTGGATGGTGAGTTCAGGGTGAAGCTCCGCCAGCGCCCCCAGCGTGCGCGACAGGAAATAGTTGCCCAGCCCATCGGGTGCTCCCACGCGCACCGTGCCCGTCAGCGCCTCGGTGGCGCCTGACAGGCGGGTTCCGGCCTGGAGCAGCTCCGACTCCACCTTCTCGGCAGCGCGCATCAGCACCTCGCCCGCCTGGGTGAGCACGCAGCCATTGGTCTGGCGCTCCACCAGCGGCGTGCCGAGGTCCTCCTCCAGCGCCGTCAGCTGCCGGCCCACGGTCGCATGGTTCAGCCCCAAGCCCTTGGCGGCGCCTGAGATTTGCCCGGCGCGGGCGACGGCGAGGAAGATGCGGATGCGGTCCCAGTCCATTGTCGCACTTTAATTTGCGCACATCAAAAGCGCAATCCTGTTCATTGCTGTGCAAATTTGAAAGGCGCATAGGAGAGGCACCAATTCAGGAGGATTCCCCATGCACAAGACCATTCCGTTCTTCATCGGCGGCCACGAAGTGGCAGGCAAGGGCCGCACCGCACCCGTCTTCAACCCGGCGACGGGCGAGCAGACGGCCTCCGTGTCGCTCGCGTCCACGGCCGAGGTGAACGAGGCCATCGCGGTCGCCAAGAAAGCCTTCCCGGCCTGGGCCGCGACCCCGCCGCTGCGACGCGCCCGCATCCTCAACAAGTTTCTGGGCATCCTCGACGCCCGCACCGACGAGCTCGCCGCCGTCATCACCTCCGAGCACGGCAAGGTTCTGTCGGATGCCAAGGGCGAAATCCAGCGCGGCGCGGAAGTCGTGGAATTCGCGACAGCTGCCCCGCAGTTGCTGAAGGGTGAAGTGACCGAGAATGTCGGCACCCGCGTCGACAGCCATTCGCTGCGCCAGCCGCTGGGTGTCGTTGCCGGCATCACGCCGTTCAACTTCCCCGCCATGGTGCCGATGTGGATGTTCCCCGTCGCACTCGCCGCCGGCAACTGCTTCATCCTGAAGCCGTCCGAGCGTGACCCCTCCGCCGCGCTGCTGCTTGCGAAGTGGCTGAAGGAAGCGGGCCTGCCCGATGGCGTGTTCAACGTCGTCCACGGCGACAAGGAGGCGGTCGACGCCATCCTGCATTCGCCCGACGTGCAGGCGGTGAGCTTCGTCGGCTCCACGCCGATTGCCCGCTACATCTATGAAACCGCCGCCCGCACCGGCAAGCGCTGCCAGGCACTGGGTGGAGCGAAGAACCACATGATCATCATGCCCGACGCCGACATGGACCAGGCTGTCGACGCCCTGATGGGTGCGGCCTACGGCTCCGCTGGCGAGCGCTGCATGGCGATTTCGGTGGCCGTTCCCATCGGCAAGAACACGGCGGATGCGCTGATCGCCAAGCTCGAGCCCAAGGTGCGTGCGCTGAAAGTGGCGCCCGGCACCGACCCGGACGCCGAGATGGGCCCGCTCGTCACCAAGCAGCACCAGGAAAAGGTGAAAGGCTACATCGACGCCGGTGTGGCCGAAGGTGCGAAGCTCGTCGTCGATGGCCGCGGCATCAAGCTGCAGGGCTATGAGAACGGCTACTTCGTCGGCGGCACGCTGTTCGACAATGTCACACCCGACATGAAGATCTACAAGGAAGAGATCTTCGGCCCCGTGCTCTCGGTCGTCCGCGCAGAAACTTATGAGCAGGCCGCGACGATGATCAACGAGCATGAATATGGCAACGGCACCGCCATCTTCACGCGCGACGGCGACGCGGCGCGCGAATTCGCGCACCAGATCCAGGTGGGCATGGTTGGCATCAACGTGCCGATTCCGGTGCCGATGGCCTTCCACTCCTTCGGCGGCTGGAAGTCGTCTCTCTTCGGCGACCACCACATGCATGGGCCCGAAGGCATCCGCTTCTACACCCGCCTCAAGACCATCACCTCGCGCTGGCCCACCGGCATCCGCGCGGGTGCGGACTTCGTCATGCCGACAATGAAGTAATCCTCCCCTTCATCGTCTCCTCAGCGGCCACTCCCCCGGGGTGGCCGTTTTTCTTTGGCTCGGCTAGTCTGGTTACCGAACAGGGGAAATGTGCATGAGCATCGGCATCGGCATCATCGGAGCGGGCATCATGGGCGCGGACCATGCCCGCATCTTCGCCAGTTCCGTGGCGGGCGCGCATCTTGTCGCAATTTCCGATGCGGACGCGGCACGTGCCAAGGCCGTGGCGCAGGAGACGGGTGCCAAGCGCGCGCTCAGCGATCCCCACGCCCTCATCAATGACCCGGAGGTCGGCGCCGTCCTCATCGCCTCGCCCGATGCAACCCACCCGGATTTCGCCATCGCCTGCATCAAGGCCGGAAAGCCGGTGCTGTGCGAGAAGCCGTTGGCACCTACCGCAGCCGAGGGCCTGCGCGTCATCGAGGCAGAACTTGCCGCCGGGCGCCGCCTCGTGCAGCTCGGCTACATGCGCCGCTTCGACCCCGGCTATGTGGAGATGAAGGGACTGCTCGATTCAGGCGCCTATGGCGAGGCGCTGGCCTTCCACTGCGTGCACCGCAATGCATCGGCCCCGCCGCATTTCAATGCGGCCGCCGCCATTGTCAGCTCTGCCGGGCATGAGGTGGACGTGTCGCGCTTCGTGCTCTCGGCCGAGCTTTCATCGGTGAAGGTGTTCCGCGCCAAGCGCTCGAAGCTCGCGACCTTCGATGACCCGATGCTGGTGGTGTTCGAGACCGACAAGGGCCAGCTCGTGGACGTCGAGCTCTTCATCAATGCGCAGTATGGCTATGACGTCAAGGGCGAGCTCGTCTGCGAGACCGGTACGATCAGTTTCGGCCCCATGCTCAACACGCAAGTGCGCGCCAACGGCGTATCGGCAACAAAGCTTGCCCCCGACTGGCGCCCGCGCTTCGCGGCAGCCTATCGCATCCAGAACCAGGCCTGGATCAACGCCATCATGACGGGCAAGCCGGTAGGGTCCAGCGCGTGGGACGGTTATGTGGCGACCACCGTGACCGATGCCGGCGTGAAATCGCTGGCGACGGGAGAGACGGTGGCGATTGCCTGTGAGATGCGGCCGGGGCTCTATTACTGAGCTCTGCGGGCCCTAAGGCAAATTATCCCGCAGGAAGATATCGATCCTGATCCGCTCCTGGCTTTCGATCAGCGGCACGTTGTCGGCCTTGGCGATCAGCACGCGGATGGCGCTGCGCACCTCGTGGCCGGGGTCCTGGTTGATCACCGCATCGATGGTGCCGCGGATCAACGCCTTGCGATTGGCGTCGCTCAAATCATGGCCCAGCAGCACCACGTCCTTGGCACGGCCCGCCGCCTCGAGTGCCGAGACGATGCCGCGCGTGCCGCCGCCAACATTGTAGATGCCGACAAGATCAGGATGCTCTGCAACGAGCTGCGCCGTCATCTCCTCGAGCTTGCGCCAGTCGTCACGCGACTCGCGCACCGGCAGAACCTGCAGGTTCGGGTATTCATGCGTCAGCACCTGTTCGAAGCCGAACTGGCGCTCGATGTGGTCGCGCAGTGCCAGCGAGCCCGCGATGAGGCCCACCTTGCCGGTCATGCCCCGCAGGAAGCGGCCCATCAGGCTCGCCGCGGTGCGCCCGGCGGAGGAATTGTCGATGCCGGCATAATGCATGCGCTTGGAGCCCGGCACGTCAGAAACAAGCGTCACCACGGTCACGCCGCGTGCGGCCAGCGCATTGATGGCCTCGCGCACCGCCGGGTGGTCGAGCGCCGCCACGGCCACCCCGTCATGCACGTCGCCGATCGAATCAAGGGTGGAGGCGAGGAGTTCGCCATCAAAGACGTCGACGCGCTTCACGGTGATCGACACGCGCTCGCCCGCCATGCGGTCCGCCATGGTGCGGACCTCCTCGTTGATGCGCTCCCAGAAGTCGCCCGCGCGGTCCGGCAGCACGAAGCAGAAGCGGTATTCGCGCGAGCGGGCAAGGCGCGCCGCGATGCGGTCCGGCTGGTAATTGAGGTCGCGGATGGCGGTTTCGACCTTGTTGACAGTGACCCCGCGCACGCCGGGGCGGCGGTTCAACACCCGGTCAACGGTTGCAACGCTCACACCCGCAACGCGGGCCACATCCTGGATTGTCACCTTGGCCATGAGGGATTGATAGAGGGATGCCGAGGTTTCTGCAACACGCCCCTCAGAATCTGGATGCGAATGCCTCTTGGACGGGCTAACCAATCGCCATGGCAAGAACAGCGAAACTCGCCGCCGACATTGGCGGCACCTTCACCGACATCGTGCTGGAGGACGGGCCCAAGCGCTGGTCCGGCAAGGTGCTGACCACGACTCACGCCCCCGAACTGGGCGTCATCGAGGGTCTCAGGCTGGTGCTGGAGGCTTCGGGCCTCAAGCCCCAGGACATTGGCGTCTTCATCCACGGCACGACGCTGGCCACCAATGCGCTGATCGAGCGCAAGGGGGCCCGCACCGCCTTCATCACTACCGAGGGCTTCCGCGACATCATCGAGCAGGGCTACGAGAAGCGCTTCGACCATTATGACCTGATGATCGACCGGCCGGTGCCGCTGGTGCCGCGCACGCTGCGCTTCGAGATCACCGAGCGCCTCGCCGCCGATGGCCGCGTGCTGCTGCCGCTGGACGAGGGCGCGGTGAAGGGCCTCGCGCAGCGCATCATCGCGGAAGACGTGAAGTCGGTCGCCATCGGCTTCCTTCATGCCTATGCGCATGACGCCCACGAGAAGCGCGTGGCCACGTTGCTGGCCAGACTGCTGCCCAAGGACGTGACCATCTGCATCTCCTCCGAGGTGGCACCCGAAATCCGCGAATACGAGCGCTTCTCCACGACGGTGGCCAATGCCTATGTGCGGCCGCTGATGGCAAGCTACCTCTATCGCCTGCGCGACCAGCTGAAGGACATGAAGCTCACGGCTCCGCTGTTCCTGATGATGTCAGGCGGTGGGCTCACCACGCTGGAGACGGCGGCACGCTTCCCCATCCGTTTGGTCGAGTCAGGCCCTGCCGGCGGCGCCATCCTCGCCGCGCAGATCGCGGCAGAATGTGCACTCCCCCACGTTCTCTCCTTCGACATGGGCGGCACCACGGCGAAGATCTGCCTGCTCACCAACGGCGAGCCGGAGCGCGCCCGCAAGTTCGAGATCGCACGTGCCTATCGCGACATGAAGGGCTCCGGCATTCCCGTCCGCATTCCGGTGATCGAGATGGTGGAGATCGGCGCGGGCGGCGGCTCCATCGCGCGCGTCGACAAGTTGTCGCGCATCACCGTGGGGCCGGACAGTGCGGGCTCCACCCCCGGCCCCGTCTGCTACGGCCGCGGCGGCACGGAACCCGCCGTGACCGATGCGAACCTCGCACTCGGCAAGATCGACCCCGCCTATTTCGCGGGCGGCAAGATTCCGCTCGATGAAGCTGCGGCCAAGCAGGCGCTGCAGAAGCACATCGGCAGCAGGCTTGGCCTCAAGGAGTTCTGGCCCGCCGCCGGCGTCACCGAAATCGTGGAAGAGAACATGGCCAATGCGGCGCGCGTCCATGCCATCGAGCGCGGCCATGACATCGCCTCCTGCACCATGATCGCCTTTGGCGGTGGTGCGCCATTGCATGCCTGTCGTCTCGCCGAGAAGGTTGGCGTCAGCACCATCATCGTGCCGAAGGGGGCGGGTGTGGGCTCCGCCATCGGCTTCCTGCGGGCACCTGTCGCCTATGAGATCACCAAGAGTGCGGTCGTCTCGCTCGAGGACTTCAACGCCGAGCGCGTGAACAAGCTGCTCACCACCATGACAGCGGACGCGCGCGCCGTCGTCGCGCCGGCACTTGGCAAGACCAAGCCGATGCTACACGTCATCGCCGACTGCCGCTATGTCGGCCAAGGCCACGAAATCCGGGTGAGCGTGCCGGTGAAAAAGCTCACCAGGGCCGACGGCGCGAAGCTGAAGGCCGAGTTCGAGCGGCTCTACGAGCAGGTCTATGGCCTGCGCATCCCCAACCAGGAGGCTGAGGCCATCACCTGGTCGGTCACCGTGTCGTCGAAGGCCACGAAGCCGAAACGCGCTGCCAAGGCCGCGAAGAAGGCAGCGCCAAAGCCCCGGGCCAGGCGCACCATCTATGATCCGGCATTGGGCAAGCAGGTGCAGGCGCCCGTTTACTGGCGCTTCGACATGAAGCCGGGCTCCGCCATCAAGGGCCCCGCCATCATCGCCGAGGATGAAACCTCCACCATCGTCGGCGCCAACTTCAACGCCTCGATCAACTCGCTTGGTTACATCGTTCTGGAGCGCAGCCGATGAGCAAGGACGCAAGCAAAGACGCCTTGGCCGCCATTCGCACGCAGGTCATGTGGAACCGGTTGATCGCGGTGGTCGAGGAACAGGCGCAGTCCCTCCTGCGCACCGCCTTCGGCACCATCACCCGCGAGGCGGGCGATCTTTCCGCCGGTGTCTATGACCCACAAGGCAACATGATCGCCCAGGCGATGACCGGCACGCCCGGCCACGTCAACACCATGGCGACCGCCGTTGCGCATTTCTTCAAGCACTTTCCGCAATCGACCATGAAGCCGGGCGACGTGTTCATCACCAATGACCCGTGGCTCGGCACCGGGCATTTGTTCGACTACGTGATGATGACGCCGGTGTTTTTGGGCAAGAAGCTCGTCGCCTTCTTCGCCTCAACCTGCCACGTCATCGACGTGGGTGGTGTGGGCATGTCGGCCAAGGCGAACTCTTCGTTTGAAGAGGGAACGCTGATCCCGCATTCGCGCATCCGCAAGGAAGGCAAGCTCAACGAGGAACTGCTCGCAATCATCCTTGCCAATTCGCGCTCGCCCGTCGAAGTGCGTGGCGACATTCTCTCCCTCATCAGTGCCAATGATACGGGAGTACGCCGCCTCGTCGACATGATGAAGGAGTTCAAGCTCACCTCGCTCGATACCTTGGCCAAGCATATCCTCAAGCAATCCGAGAAGGGTGCCCGCGCGGCGATCAAGGCCTTGCCGGAAGGCGAATGGTCCTATGAGATGCCGCTCGACGGCTACGAGCGCGAGTTGACGTTGAAGTCGAAGCTCATCGTGAAGAACGGCAAGATCACGGTCGATTTCTCCGGCACCTCGCCCGCCTCGCTGTTCGGCATCAACAGCCCCCGCACCTATACCCATGCCTATGCAGTGTTTGGCCTCAAGGCCGTCATCGCGCCACATGTGCCCAACAACATCGGCTCGCTCTCCTGCTTCGATCTCATCACCGAGCCCGGCAGCGTCGTCGACCCGATCCGCCCCTCGCCCGTAACGGCGCGCCACGTGATCGGCCAGATGCTGGCCGACAGCGTGTTCGGCTGCCTCGCACAGGCGCTGCCCGGCACGGTGCAGGCGGAGAGTGCGGGGCCTATCTGGATTCTCTCGCTCTACTCCGCGCATGGCCGCGTGCCGCCGGAGCTTACGGCCAAGGCCAAGCGCTTTGCTGTAATCAACATGGGGCTGGGCGGCATCGGCGGCAGGCCGGGCAAGGATGGCCTCAACACCACCGCCTTCCCGTCAGGCGTCGGCACCATCCCCATCGAGGTGACGGAGACGCAATGCCCGCTCTACTTCAAGCGCAAGCACTATCTGGCGGACTCGGGCGGTGCCGGCCAATGGCGCGGCGGCGTCTCGCAGGCGATCGAGATCGCCAACACGGAAGATGCACCCTTCGCCATCTCGGCGGCCACCTTCGACCGCATCATCCACCCCGCCAAAGGCCGCGAGGGCGGCGACCCCGGCTGCGTCGGATCAGCCGGACGCGGTTCTGGCCGCAAGCTGCCCGACAAGGGCATGCACATCATCGATGCGGGTGACTCGCTGCTCCTCGAACTCCCCGGCGGCGGTGGCTTCGGCAAGCCCCACACGCGCGACCGCGCGGCAGTGGAGGCGGATATCGCGGCGGGGCTGGTGACGGTGGAGGCGGCACGGAAGGATTATGGCTGGGAGGGGTGAGGACTGTGAAGTCCCCCTCCTCCTTGTGGGGAGGGAAACAGCGCTTCTACCTTCTGAGCACCGCCCGCACTGGACTCGCATCAAGGTTCTCGAACTTCAGCGGCAGCGCGATCAATTCGTAGTCGCCTTGCTCCACATGCGCGAGCGCGAGATTTTCCAAAATCCGCATGTTGGCCTTCCGGCAGGCATGATGCGCCGCCAGTGTCTTCGAGGTCCCGGGGTCGACCGACGGCGTGTCGATGCCGACAAGCACAACACCTTTCGAGGCCAGCAGTTCCACAGTCTCCGCGGCAATCGCGCGGAAGCCCGTGGGCCAGACCTTCGGGTCAAGCTCATCCATCAGCTGCAGCAAGATGCGCGGCGGTGCACCCTCCAGTGCAACGGCAATGTCAGACGGCTCGCACAGCGGCCCATTACCCCGCGCGTCGATGACGCGGCAGGGGCCGATGTAAGGCTCCAGCGGCAGCGCGGCGGCGGTGGCACCCTTCGCGTCATAATGCAGCGGCGCATCGGCATGCGTCCCGCAATGGACCGAGAATGACACGCGCGAGACGTTCACCGGGCAGTCAGGACCGAGCCGGAAGGTCCAGCCTTCCGCATACTCAGCATCACCCGGAAAGCCCGCCATGCCGGGCGACAGGCCTTGCGTGATGTCGATGATCACGTCACGGCCTTCTTCGCCAGGAACTGCGGCTGGTCCCATTCGCGCTTGTCGAGGATGCGGGCGAGGATGTCGACTGCGTGCCACACGTCTGCGAAGCTCGTGTAGAGCGGCGTGAAGCCGAAGCGCATCATGTCGGGCGCGCGGAAGTCGCCCACCACATTGGCGGCAATCATCGCCTGCATCACGGCATAACCTTGAGGATGGTGGATGGAGACGTGGCTGCCGCGTTCGTTCATGTCGCGCGGCCCCGCCACCTTCACGCCATGCGCCGCACAACGTTGCTCGACGAGGTCGATGTAGGTCTTGCACAGCGCCAGTGACTTCGTGCGCAGCACGGTCATGTCCACGTCGTCCCACACGTCGAGTGCCGCATCGAGGGCGGCGAGTGACAGGATGGGCTGTGTGCCGCACTGGTTGCGAATGATGCCCGGCGCGGGCTTGTATTCGAGGTCGAAGGCGAAGGGTGCGACATGGCCCCACCATCCCGACAGCGGCGGTTGCACCTTGTTCTGCAGTTCCGGCTTCACATAAAGGAAGGCGGGCGCACCCGGCCCGCCGTTCAGGTACTTGTAGGTGCAGCCCAGCGCGAAGTCGGCGTTGGCCGCTGCCAGCTGCACGGGCGTGGCACCGGCCGAATGGGCGAGGTCCCAGATGGTCAGCGCGCCCTTGGCGTGCGCCCTGGCCGTCACGGCCTTCATGTCGTGCAGCCGCGCGGTGCGATAGTCGACCTCGGTGATCATGGTGAAGGCCACGCTCTCGTCGATCGCGTCCATCACCTCCTCCGGGGCCACCACCTTCAGCACATAGCTGTCGTCCATCAGGTCGCGGAAGCCCTGCGCCACATAGAGGTCGGAGGGGAAGTTGCCGCTGTCGGAGAGAATCACCCGGCGCGCGGGGTTGAGCTTGGCGGCCGCCCCCAGCAGCTTGAACAGGTTGACGGAGATCGTGTCCCCGGCGATCACGCTTCCGTGAGGGGCGCCGACCAGCCGGGCGATGCGATCACCCACCCGGGACGGGAGCTGGAACCAGCCATGCTCGTTCCAGGATTTGATGAGGGTTTCTCCCCATTGGTGCTCCGCCACCTCGGCCACGCGGGCGGGCACGTTGCGGGGAAGAACCCCCAGCGAATTGCCGTCAAGGTAGATCAGCCCCTCGGGAATCGCAAAGGAACCGCGCTTGGCTGCCAGCGGGTCGGCGCGGTCCAGTGCCTCGCAGTCCGATCTGTTCACGGGCTTCATCCCTCTGCCTGATGTCCTCCGGGCGACATTCCATGGCGCAAAGCTGCCGTCAACGGCGCAGCTCACAAAAAGAATTCTGCTGGATGCGCGCCTTTGGCATGGCCCGAGGCTGCTGCGGTGGTTGACCTTTGGGGTCCGGGTGGCCCAAAATGCACAGCGAAATTCCAAACAGGTGACACAATGCAATATGAAGCACCAGAAACCACCAAGGCGGCAGTTGGCCTGCTCGCCAAGGCCAAGGGGAGCGCCTATGTGCTCGCAGGAGGTTCCGACCTGCTCGTGCGCATGAAGGGCGGGTTCGTGGAACCCGACCTCGTGGTCGACATCAAGCGCATCAAGGCGATGCGCGAAATCAAGAAGACAGCCTCGGGCTTCACCATCGGCGCCGCCGTGTCCTGCGCCGAGATGAACGAGAACAAGGCCCTCATCAAGGCCTGGCCGGGCGTCGTCGAGGCCGCCGGCCTCATCGGCTCCAAGCAGGTGCAGAGCCGCTGCACGGTTGCCGGCAACCTGTGCAACTCGTCCCCCGCCGCCGACAGCGTTCCGGCCCTCGTCGCCGCTGGCGCCAAGGCCGTGATCCAGGGCCCCAAGGGCAAGCGCAAGGTGGCCGTCGAAGACGTTCCGGTCGGCCCCGGCAAGAATTCGCTCAAGAAGGGCGAACTGATCGAGGCGATCGAGCTTCCGGCCCGCAAGGGCAAGTCGGGTGATGCCTATCTGCGCTTCATCCCGCGCAGCGAGATGGACATCGCGGTCGTTTCCGCCGGCGTCAGCCTGACGCTCGGCGACAAGGGCGTGATCAAGGATGCCCGCGTGTCGCTGGGCGCGGTTGCGCCCACCGTGCTGCTGGTGAAGGCTGCCGCCAAGGCGATCATCGGCACCAAGCTCGATGAAGCCGCCCTCGAGAAGCTGGGCCAGGCCGCATCCGCCGCGTGCAAGCCCATCGATGACAAGCGCGGCACCATCGAGTTCCGCACCAAGGTTGCCGCGGTGCTGGCGAAACGCGCCGCGCAGATCGCGTACAAGCGCGCAGGAGGTAAGTAACATGGGCGTTCTCGTCACCACCACCATCAACGGCGACACCGTCGAATTCGCCTGCGACCCGCATGAATCGCTGCTCGACGTGCTCAGGAACCGCCTTGGCCTTTCGGGCGCCAAGGAAGGCTGCGGCACGGGTGACTGCGGCTCGTGCTCGGTGCAGGTCGACGGCCGCGTCGTCTGCTCCTGCCTCGTCCTCGGCGTCGAGGCCGAAGGACGCGAGATCGAGACGGTCGAGGGCCTGTCCACCGGCACCGAACTCCATCCGCTGCAGACCAAGTTCCTCGAGCATGCCGCACTCCAGTGCGGCGTGTGCACACCGGGCTTCCTGATGGCCGCCAAGGCGCTGCTGGAAAAGAACCCCGATCCCACCGAGGAAGAAATCCGCTTCGGTCTGGCTGGCAATCTCTGCCGCTGCACCGGCTATGACAAGATCGTGCGCGCCGTCCAGGACGCCGCCAAGGTTATGAGGGGTTAAGACAATGGCTTCTGAAAGCACCACGGCCCATCCCTTCGAGGATGCTCCGAACCATGTGACGCCCACCGTCGTCCATGACCCGATCCTGACGAAGACCGACTTCAAGAGCGTCGGCACGCGCCCGCTGCGTCCCGACGGTCTCGACAAGGTGACGGGCCGCGCGCGTTATGGCGCGGACTTCAACCTGCCGGGCCAGCTCGTCGGCCTCGTGCTGCGCAGCCCGCATGCGCATGCGAAGATCAAGAAGATCGACACGTCCAAGGCCGAGAAGCTGGCGGGCGTGAAGGCCGTCATCACCGCGGCCGATCTTCCCGATCACACGGCCGGCGACCAGTCGATGTATGACATCCTGGAAAACTGCATGGCACGTGGCATCGCCAAGTATGACGGCCACGCCGTCGCTGCCGTTGCCGCCGTCGATGCGCCCACCGCGCGCGCCGCGCTGAAGCTCATCAAGGTGGACTACGAGATCCTCCCCCACGTCACCGACGTGGACGAGGCGGTGAAGCCCAATGCACCCCTGGTGAACCCCAAGATGTTCACCGAAGGCGTTGAGCCGAAGCCGAAGAAGGCGTCCAACATCGCCAAGCGCACCGAGTTCGGCCACGGCGACGTGGACGCGGGCTTCAAGGACGCCGACGTCATCGTCGAGCGCTCCTTCCGCACCGAGCAGACGCACCAGGGCTACATCGAGCCGCATGCCTGCGTGGCCTCCGTGTCGCCTGATGGCACGGGCGAACTGTGGGTCTGCACCCAGGGCCACTTCGTCTATCGCAACCACTGCGCCATGCTGCTCGGCATGGAGGTCTCCAAGCTGCGCGTCACCTCGTCGGAAATCGGCGGCGGCTTCGGCGGCAAGACGCACGTCTGGGCCGAGCCCGTTGCCCTCGCCCTGTCGCGCAAGGCCAACCGCCCGGTGAAGCTCACCATGTCGCGTGACGAAGTGTTCCGCGCTTCCGGCCCGACCTCGGCCACGTCGATCGACGTCCGCATCGGTGCCAAGAAGGACGGCACCATCGTTGCGGCAGATGCCACGCTGCGCTTCTCCGGCGGTCCCTACTACGGCATGTGGGCCGAACTCGGCGCCATGACGGCCTTTGCCTGCTACGACCTCAAGAACGTCCGCACGGTCGGCTATGAGGTGCTGGTGAACCGCCCGAAGACGGCGGCCTATCGCGCCCCTTCGGCTCCCATGGCGGCCTTCGCGGTCGAGAGCGTCGTCGACGAACTCGCCCACAAGATCGGCATGAACGAGGTGGACTTCCGCATCAAGAATGCGGCCAAGCAGGGCACCCGCGCTTCCTACGGCCCGGTCTACGGGCCGATCGGCATCGGCGCCACGCTCGAAGCTGCCAAGAAGCACCCGCACATGAAGGCGCCGCTGGGCAAGAACCAGGGTCGCGGCATGGCCTGCGGCTTCTGGTTCAACTTCGGCGGCCAGACCTGCACCGACATCAACGTCGGGCCTGACGGCTCGGTGACGCTGACGGTGGGCACGGTCGACGTCGGCGGCTCGCGCGCCTCTCTCGCCCTTTGCGTGGCGGAAGAGCTGGGTGTGCCTTACGAGCAGGTGAAGTGCATCGTCGCCGACACCGGCACGCTCGGCCACAACGACATGACCGACGGCAGCCGCGGCACCTTCTCCTCCTCGATGGCCGGCATCTTCGCCGCCCGCAACGCCATCACGGTGCTGCGTGAGCGCGCTGCCAAGATGTGGGAAATCTCGGTCGAGGACGTGAAGTGGGAAGACGGCCACGCCAAGGCCGTGGGCTCCAAGTACGGCAACCTCGCTCCGCTCTCCCTGAAGGAGATCGCAGCGGCGGCCGGCAACACCGGCGGACCGGTGGCGGGCCATTCCGAGATCGTCGCTGATGGCGCTGGCGTTTCCTTCGCCACGCATATCGCCGACGTCGAGGTCGATCCCGAAACCGGCCGTTCCAAGATCGTGCGCTACACGGTCATCCAGGACGCCGGCAAGGCGGTTCACCCGACCTATGTCGAAGGCCAGTACCAGGGCGGTGCCGCACAGGGCATCGGCTGGGCGCTGAACGAAGAGTACATCTACGGCAAGAACGGTCGCCTGCAGAATCCGGGCTTCCTCGACTACCGTATCCCGGTGTGCTCCGACCTGCCGATGATCGACACGCAGATCCTCGAGATCCCCAACCCCAACCACCCCTATGGCGTGCGCGGCGTTGGTGAAACCTCGATCGTTCCGCCGCTCGCCGCCATCGCCAACGCCATGTCGAACGCCTTCGGCGTCCGCATGACGCACGTTCCCATGTCGCCCCCGCGCGTCCTCAAGGCGCTCGAGGCGGCCCAGAAGGGCTAAGTTGGCCGACATACACCTTTGGGGGGCGCTCCGTCCGGCAGCGGGCGGAGCGTCCGTCGTTTCAGTGAACGCGAAAACCATCCGCGAGCTGTTCCGCAAGCTCGCGGAAGACTACCCCGGCATGGAGCCCCACATCGCGCGCGGCGTGGCCGTCTCCATCGACGGCAAGATCTACCGCGACGACTGGCAGCGCGAATTGCCTGAGGGCGCGGAAATCTACCTGCTGCCGCGGATACAGGGCGGCTAGGGTCTATCCCGCTTCTTCACCCCATCCCCTGAACTCCGTCACCCCGGCGAAGGCCGGGGTCACGCTGTCTGTCAGCACGGGCGGAAAAGCAGGCTTGGTCCCGGCCTGCGCCGGGATGACGGCCATGTCGGTGGCGAACGCCATGACCCTCACCCCACGCCACAGTTGCACCACCCTCGCGCGGTGTTAGCATCACCCAAGGGGTTCACGGGGGCGATCCATGGAACTGATGCAGCGCATCGAGCTTGGCGAACTCGCCACCGTGCTTGTCGGGCTCATCGCCTTGTTCGTCGGCCGCTGGTTGCGCCAGTCGGTGCCGCTGCTTTCTCGCCTCGACATGCCCAATGCCGTGGTCGGCGCCATGATCGTCGCCGTGCTGATCCTCGCATTGCAGCTCACCGCCCATGTCGACATCACCTTCGGCCAGCGCACGCGTGATGCGCTGCTGCTGGTGTTCTTCACCTCGATCGGGCTTTCCGCCAAGCTCTCGACGCTGAAGAGCGGCGGCAAGCCGCTGCTCATCCTGTGCGCCGTCACGGTTCTGGCGCTGGTGGCACAGAACCTCTCGGGCTCGCTGCTCGCAGGCCTGTGGGGCGCGCATCCGGCCTATGGCGTGCTGGCGGGCTCGCTGTCCTTCGTGGGCGGTCCAGGAACGGCCGTGGCCTGGGCGCGTGAGCTCGAAGCGCAGGGGCTGGCGCAGGCCCATGTGGTGGCCGTGGGTGCCGCAACGCTTGCCACCATCTCCGGCGCCCTGATCGCCGGGCCAGTCACCGGCTGGGTCATCACGCGCCACAAGCTGCACGCCAGCAGCATCCCGACGGACATCACCTTCGCCCCGTCGCCCGCCCCGGCCGAAGCACGGCCGGCAGAGGGCAACCGCGTCGATACGCTGCTTTCCACCGTCTTCGTCATCGTGCTGGCGGTGGGCATCGGCGGCCAGCTCACCGGCCTTGCCGCGCAGGCGGGCCTCCTGCTGCCGGGCTTCCTCTCGGCGATGATCGCCGGGGTGATCATCACCAACGTGGCCGATGCCATGGGCTACAGGCTGGATTTCGCCCCCATCGAGCAGGGCGGTGCGCTCGCCCTGCAGCTGTTCCTGGTCATGGCGCTGATGTCGACGCCGCTCATCTCGGTGGCGGCGATCCTGGTGCCGCTTGCGCTGAACGTGGCCATCCAGGTGGTGCTGACGGTGGCGATCGCCTATTTCATCCTCTTCCGCCTGCTGGGTCGCGACTATGACGCCGCCGTGGCGTCTGGCGGCTTCCTCGGCTTCGGGCTCGCCTCCATGCCCGTCGCCATGGCCACCATGGACGAGGTGGGCCGCCGCTACGGCCCCTCGCCAAAGGCCTTCCTGCTGATCACCATGGCGGGGTCCTTCTTCGTCGACCTCGCCAATGCCGTCGTGGCCAAGAGCTTCCTGGCACTGCCGTGGTTCGCGCTGTGAACAACCGTAACGCTCCCGATTACTATTGAAATACTCGTCCGAAACCCCGATATGGCGGACTGCAACAGAGAGACCCTCCCCATGAACCTCAAGGACTTCCACCACCTCACCGCCGTCACCGCCGATGCGCCGGGCAACCACAAGTTCTACACCGACACGCTGGGCCTGCGCCTCGTCAAGAAGACGGTGAACCAGGACGACACCTCGGCCTACCATCTGTTCTACGCCGATGGCGTGGGCTCGCCCGGCACCGACATCACCTTCTTCGACTGGCCGGTGGGCAAGGAACGCCGCGGTACGCATTCCGTCACGCGCACCGGCTTCCGCGTCGCCTCCGAGGACTCGCTCAAGTACTGGCAGCATCGACTGACCATGAACGGCGCGAAGCAGGACAAGATCGCCGACGTTGCCGGCCGCCCGACGCTCGCCTTCGAAGACCATGAGGGACAGCGCCTGTCCTTCACGGTGGACGCCGAAGGTGAGTCGCATCCGTGGGAGAACAGCCCGGTTCCGGCAGAGCACCAGATCCGGGGCTTGGGCCCCATCACCATGAGCGTGCCGGACATCCGCCACACCGACATGGTGCTGACCAAGCTGATGAACATGACGCCAACGGGAAGCTTCGCCGGCACCCATGTCTACAAGATGGGCGTTCCCGGCGCGGTTGGAGAACTGCATGTCACGGTCGACCCCACCCTGCCGCCCGCCCAGCAGGGTGCCGGTGCCGTGCATCACGTTGCCTTCAACATCCCCTATGCGGATTACGAAGCCTGGGCAGACCGCCTGCAGAGCATGAAGGTTCCGAACTCCGGCCCGGTGGACCGTTTCTGGTTCAAGAGCCTGTATTTCCGCGAACCCAACGGCGTGCTCTTCGAACTCGCCACCGACGCGCCGGGCTTCGCCACCGACGAGCCGATGGACAAGCTCGGCACCACCCTGTCGCTGCCGCCATTCCTGGAAGGCAGGCGCGAGCAGATCGAGGCTGGCTTGAAGAAGCTGTAGGGCGAGCAGCAGAAGATACAGCATGTCAGCTCCGAACATCATCCCCCCTTAAGCCCGTCATCCCGGCGAAGGCCGGGATCCAGCTTTCCACAAGCTCCGACGCCTGAAGCTGGACCCCGGCCTTCGCCGGGGTGACGGCATCAATGGGCGTGCCGAACGCAAAAAGGCCAGCATCCGCTGGCCTTTCCCATACTCACACTTTCCGAGTATGCGCTCTTCTAGCATATCGAGCGCGCGCTGTCAAGGACTAATTTCCGATATTAGGAACGACTCATGCGAAGGGCCTCACCCCTTCACCGCGCCCCATTCCGCCGCATCCTCGTCATAGGCATGGAGCTCGCCCAGCGAAATATCGAACCAAACGCCGTGCAGCGAAATCTCCCGCTTGTTCTCCTTCATCCGGATCCACGGAAAGGTGCGGAGGTTCGCCAGCGAATGCTCGATCGAGGCGCGCTCGATGTGGCGCTCGTGGAGTGCATCATCGCAGCCCTCCGCGCGCGGCACGATGCGGGTCACGTCCTTGATGGCGCGCATCCACGAGCCGATGAAATCGGTGTGGGTGAGCGGCGATGACTCCTGCACCGCGGCGCGAATGCCGCCGCAGCGGCCATGGCCCATCACCACGATGTGCTGCACACCCAGCGACATGACGCCAAACTCCAGGGCAGCCGACGTGGCATGGTGCCCGCCGTCCGGCGTATAGGGCGGCACGAGGTTGGCGACGTTCCTGACCACGAACATCTCGCCCGGCCCCGCGTCGAAGATCGTCTCCGGAGCGGCGCGCGAGTCGCAGCACGCAATGATCATCACCTTCGGCTTCTGCGACCCCTCGCCCAGCCTCTGGTAGCGCTGGGCCTCCGAGGCATAGCGCCCGGAGCGGAAGCTGGCATAGCCATCCAGCAGCTTGGCGGGCAGCACCATGCGCTCACTCAACGACGCGGACCGCGCCCTTGGCGGCAGAGGTGGTGAGCGCCGCATAGGCCTTGAGTGCCGTGGTGATTTTGCGCTTGCGGTTCTCGGTGGGTTTCCAGGCCTTGTCGCCACGGGCCAGCATGGCAGCGCGGCGCTTGGCGATCTCGGCGTCGGGCACAGCGAGGTGGATCGAGCGGTTCGGAATGTCGATCTCGATCATGTCGCCCTCCTCCACCAGCGCGATCAGGCCGCCTTCCGCCGCTTCCGGCGACATGTGGCCGATGGAGAGGCCCGAGGTGCCGCCCGAGAAGCGGCCATCGGTGATCAGCGCGCAGGCTTTGCCGAGGCCCTTCGACTTGATGTAGCTCGTCGGGTACAGCATCTCCTGCATGCCAGGGCCGCCGCGCGGGCCTTCGTAGCGGATCACCACCACGTCGCCGGCCTCCACGCCGCGATTCAATATTCCGTGCACGGCCGAATCCTGGCTCTCGAACACCTTGGCCTTGCCGGTGAACTTGAGGATCGACTCGTCGACGCCCGCCGTCTTCACGATGCAGCCCTCTTCGGCGAGGTTGCCATAGAGCACGGCGAGGCCGCCGTCCTTCGAGAAGGCATGGTTCACGTCGCGGATCACGCCCTTGGCGCGGTCGAGGTCCAGCTCTTCCCAGCGGCTTGACTGGCTGAAGGCCACCTGGGTGGGAACGCCACCCGGTGCGGCGCGGAAGAATTCACGCACCGACTCGGAGTTGGTGCGGCTGATGTCCCAGCGGTCCAGCGCCTCGCCCAGCGTGCGGGTGTGGACGGTGGGGAGATCACGGTTGATCAGTCCGCCCTTGTCGAGCTCGCCGAGGATCGACATGATGCCGCCGGCGCGGTGCACATCTTCCATGTGCACGTCCGACTTGGCAGGCGCCACCTTGGACAGCACGGGAACGCGGCGCGACAGGCGGTCGATGTCCTTCATGGTGAAGTCCATCTCGGCCTCATGCGCCGCCGCGAGGATGTGCAGCACCGTGTTGGTGGAGCCGCCCATGGCGATGTCCAGCGTCATGGCGTTCTCGAAGGCACCGAAGCTGGCGATCTTGCGCGGCAGCACGTTCTCTTCGTCCTGCTCGTAGTAGCGCCGCGCCAGGTCGACCACGAGGTGGCCGGCCTCGACGAACAGCCGCTTGCGGTCCGAGTGGGTGGCGAGCGTCGAGCCGTTGCCGGGCAGCGACAGGCCCAGGGCCTCGGTGAGGCAGTTCATCGAGTTCGCGGTGAACATGCCGGAGCACGAGCCGCAGGTCGGGCAGGCCGCCTTCTCGATCGCCTGAACATCGGCGTCGGAAATGCTGTCGTCCGCCGCGGCGACCATGGCGTCCACCAGGTCGAGCGCCTTGGTGACGCCCGAAAGCACCACCTTGCCCGCTTCCATCGGCCCGCCCGAGACGAACACGCAGGGGATGTTGAGGCGCAATGCCGCCATCAGCATGCCCGGCGTGATCTTGTCGCAGTTCGAGATGCAGACCATCGCATCGGCGCAATGGGCATTGACCATGTATTCGACGCTGTCGGCGATGATCTCGCGCGAGGGCAGCGAATAGAGCATGCCGTCATGGCCCATGGCGATGCCGTCGTCGACCGCGATGGTGTTGAACTCCTTGGCCACGCCGCCGGCCTTCTCGACCTCGCGGGCAACGAGCTGGCCCAGGTCCTTCAAATGGACGTGCCCCGGCACGAACTGCGTGAAGGAGTTGACGATCGCGATGATCGGCTTGCCGAAATCCTCGTCTTTCATGCCTGTGGCGCGCCACAGGCCGCGGGCGCCGGCCATGTTGCGGCCATGGGTGGTGGTGCGGGAACGGTACTGGGGCATGAACGGAACCTCGATTGTCGCACAAATGATGGCCCGGATTGCCCCATGGGGCTCCGGGAATCAAGCCCGGCCTCCACAGGCCGTCTTTGGGCCAATTGCATGGCTCGGCCGCCGGGGGTTAAACCCTGCCCAGATTTGAAAGAGGATCCGGACCGCCATGAGCTTCAAGACCGTCGAACAGGCCCCCGCCCGCCTCAACCGCAGCGAACTGGCCGTGCCGGGCAGCCAGCCCAAGCTGTTCGAGAAGGCCGCCAAGTCCGCCGCCGACGTGATTTTCCTCGACCTCGAGGACGCCGTGGCCCCTGACGACAAGGAACAGGCCCGAAAGAACATCATCCAGGCCATCGGTGACATCGACTGGGGCAAGAAGCAGCTCTCGGTGCGCATCAACGGGCTGGACACGCATTACATGTACCGCGACGTGGTGGACGTGCTGGAACAGTGCTCCGACCGGCTCGACCTGATCATGATCCCCAAGGTCGGCACCGCGGCTGACGTGTACGCCGTGGACATGCTGGCAACCCAGGTCGAGGCCGCAAAGAACCGCAAGAAGCGCGTGGGCTTCGAACTCATCATCGAAACCGCTCTCGGCATGCAGAACATCAACGAAATCGCCGCCGCCTCGCGGCGGAACGAGTCGCTGCACTTCGGGGTTGCCGACTATGCCGCCTCCACCAAGGCCCGCACCACCTCGATCGGTGGCCCGCACCCGGACTATGTGGTGCTGACCGATGCGCTGGCTGATGGTTCACGCGCCACCCACTGGGGCGACATGTGGCACTATGCGGTGTCCCGCATGGTGGTGGCGGCCCGCGCCAATGGCCTGCGCCCCATCGACGGCCCGTTCGGCGACTTCTCGGACGCCGAGGGCTTCAAGGCCCAGGCGCGGCGTGCCGCCGTACTGGGCTGCGAGGGCAAGTGGGCCATCCACCCCTCCCAGATCACGCTCGCCAACGAGGTGATGAGCCCGTCCGAGGCCGACGTCACCAAGGCCCGCCGCATCATCGCCGCCATGAAGGAGGCGGAAGCACAAGGAAAGGGTGCAGTTTCCCTCGACGGCCGCCTGATCGACTATGCCTCGATCCGCCAGGCCGAGGTGCTGGTCAAGAAAGCGGAGCAAATCGCGGGGGCCTAAGGCTGCGGCAACACCGGCCTTCAAAATCAGGGCGGGGGAGTGCTAGATTCCCCCGTCAGCAACTGGTCGAAGACATGGTGAAAGCAAACTCCCGCGAGATCGAATGGCCGACGGTGGCGCTCATTGCCGCAACCTATGCGGTGCTGGCGTTCATCGTGTGGTTCCATGCCAGCCTGCCGTGGTGGGTGATCCTGCCCGTCGGCGCCTATTGTGCCGCACTCCATGCCTCGCTCCAGCACGAGGTGCTGCACGGCCACCCCACGGGCAGCAAGCTTCTCAACGAGGCGATGATCTTCCCGACGCCCACGCTGTGGCTGCCCTATCTGCGCTATCGGCAGACCCACCTGCAGCACCACAATGACCAGCACCTGACAGACCCTCGCCTCGACCCCGAGTCCTACTACCTGCTGCCGGAGGACTGGGCCCTCGTGCAGGGCATCCGCCGTATGCTCTACAATGTGAACAACACGCTGGCCGGCCGCATGTTGATCGGCCCTGCCATCTCGATCATCCGCTTCTGGTCGTCCGAGTTCCGCGACATGCTGGTCGGAAACCGCAGGACGATCCGCGCCTGGGCCTGGTTCGTGCCGGCCTGCGCCATCACGCTGTGGTATGTCGTGCATGTCTGCGGCATGCCGTTCTGGCAATACTATCTGCTCATCGCCTATCCCGGCATCTCGCTGGCGCTCGTTCGCTCCTTCTGCGAGCACCAGGCGGCGGAGAGCGTCGAGCACCGGACCATCATCGTCGAGGCCTCGCCCTTCTGGTCGCTGCTGTTCCTCTACAACAACCTGCATGTGGCGCACCACACCGTGCCGGCGCTCGCCTGGTACAAGATCCCCGCCTTCTACCGCGCCGAGCGCGACAGGCTGATCGCCCGGAACAACGGCTACACCATGAAGGGGTATGGCGAGATTTTCGCCCGCTACTTCCTCAAGGCCAAGGAGCCGGTGCCCTACCCCAACATGGACTGGCTGAAGAAGCCGTGATGGTCTAATCCTCCCCTACCTGACCAGTTGGGGGTTTCACAGTTGACGAACCGGATCGAGATCGCGGGCCTGCGGGTTGCGGGCGAACTCTTCACCTTCGTGGCCGATGAGGCCCTGCCCGGCACCGGAATTTCCGAACTCGACTTCTGGCACCGCTTCGCCGCCATCGTGACGGACCTCGCCCCGAAGAACCGCGCCCTTCTCGCACGCCGCGACGAGCTGCAGGCGAAGCTCGACGACTGGTACCGCGCCAATGGCGCACCCACCGACGTGGCCGCCTACAAGGCCTTCCTCACCGACATCGGCTACCTCGTGCCCGAGGGGCCGGACTTCAAGGCAACGACGAAAAACGTCGACCCTGAAATCGCCAAGGTGGCCGGCCCGCAACTCGTCGTGCCGGTCATGAACGCCCGCTATGCGCTCAACGCCGCCAATGCCCGCTGGGGCTCTCTCTATGACGCGCTCTACGGCACCGACGTCATCGCCGAGCAGGACGGGGCGGAGAAGACCAAGGGCTACAACCCGGTGCGCGGTGCCCGCGTGATCAGCTGGGCGCGTAACTTCCTCGACCAGTCCGTGCCTCTCGCCAAGGCGAAGTGCAAATGGGCGGACGTCTCACGCGTCTTCGTCGAGGGCGAAACACTGATGACGGACCTCGGGGGTCTGAGGGCGCCCACGCATTTCAAGGGCTGGCGCGGACCGAAGGACAACCCGTCCGCCGTGCTGCTCGCCACCAACGGCCTCCACATCGAGATCGCCTTCGACCGCACCCACCTGATCGGAAAGGACGACAAGGCGGGACTCTCCGACGTCATCATCGAGTCGGCACTCACCACCATCATGGACTGCGAGGACTCGGTCGCGGCAGTGGATGGTGCCGACAAGGTGGCGGTCTATCGCAACTGGCTGGGCCTGATGAAGGGCGACCTCGCCGAGGAGATCGAGAAGTCTGGCCGAACCTTCACTCGCCGCCTCAACCCGGACCGCAGTTACGAGTCTCCCAACGGCGGAACTGTCACGCTGCCCGGCCGCTCGCTGATGCTGGTGCGGAACGTCGGCCACCTGATGACCACGCCGGCAATCCTCGACGAAAGTGGCCGCGAGGCGCCGGAAGGCATCATGGACGCCATGATGACGGCACTGATCGCCATCCACGATATCAACGGCCCGCGCCTGAACTCGCGCGCGGGGTCCATCTACATCGTGAAGCCGAAGATGCACGGGCCGGACGAGGTGGCCTTCGCGGTCGAACTCTTCGGGCGCGTGGAAGCAGCACTCGGCCTCAAGCCCAACACCATGAAGATCGGCATCATGGATGAGGAGCGGCGCACCACCATCAACCTCAAGGAATGCATCCGTGTCGCGAAGGACCGGATCGTGTTCATCAACACCGGCTTCCTCGACCGCACCGGCGACGAGATTCACAGCGCGATGGAAGCGGGCCCGATGATCCGCAAGGGTGACATGAAGCAGGCACCATGGATCAAGGCCTATGAGGACTGGAACGTCGACACGGGCCTGCTCTGCGGCCTTCCGGGACACGCCCAGATCGGCAAGGGCATGTGGGCGATCCCGGACCACATGGCCATCATGCTGTCGATGAAACTCGCCCACCCGCAGGCGGGCGCCAACACCGCCTGGGTGCCCTCACCCACCGCCGCCACGCTGCATGCCACGCATTATCACAGGGTGAACGTCAAGGCGGTGCAGGAAAAACTCAAGTCGCGCCCGCGCGCCAGCCTCGACGACATTCTTTCCATTCCCGTCGCCACGCGGCCCAACTGGACGCCGGATGAAATCCAGAAAGAACTCGACAACAACGCGCAGGGGCTTCTGGGCTACGTCGTGCGCTGGATCGACTTCGGCATTGGCTGCTCCAAGGTGCCGGACATCGACAATGTGGGCCTGATGGAGGACCGCGCCACGCTGCGCATCTCGTCGCAACACATCGCCAATTGGCTGCGCCACGGCGTGGTCACCGAGGGTCAGGTGATGGCGACGCTGAAGCGCATGGCGGCAGTGGTGGACAGGCAGAATGCGGGAGACCCGGAGTATCGTCCGATGGCAGAGGATTTCGACTGCTCCATCGCATTCAAGGCGGCGTGTGACCTTGTGTTCAAAGGCACGGAGCAGCCGAATGGCTATACCGAGCCACTGCTGCACAGGTACCGGCAGGATGTGAAGGCAAGGTAACTCCCCTCCCCCTTGTGGGGAGGGGCCGGGGGGTGGGGGTGATGCCCCGAAGCTTACGCTCGAACATCCACTCGCGGCACGACCCCCACCCCTGCCCCTCCCCACAAGGGGGAGGGGAAAGAAAACTCCTACTCCCCATAGGGCACCCAGATGTTCTTCACCTGAACGGCGCGGCGGAGATACTCAGCCCCCTGCCCCTGCACGCGTGAGAGCCAGTCGCATGGCTTGGCCGAGGCCCATGTGGCCTTCAAATTCCCGGCACTCGCTGTCTCCACCGCCTTCACGCCGGGGCCGAAATACCAAAGCGCGGCCACCTCGTCATGTTCGGCCAGCGTCTTCGTCAGCTCATCACGCTCGCCCGTCACGATGTTCACCACGCCACCCGGCAGGTCGGAGGTGTCAAACACCTGGTAGAGGTCCGTCGCCGCCAGCGGCGCGCGCGGCGATGGCACCGCCACGACGCGATTGCCCATGGAGATGGCGGGCATCACCAGCGAGATGAAGCCGAGCAGCGGCATCTCGTCGGGGCAGACCACACCCATAACACCCCACGGTTCATTCATCGCCAGCGTCACGTGGCGCGACTTTGTCTGATGCACGCGGCCGTCGTATTTATCGGCCTGTGCGGCATACCAGAAGATGCGGGTGAGCGAGGCCTCCACTTCTGCCTTTGCCTCACGCGCGGACTGCCCCATCTGGCGAAGGCGCGCGGTGAATTCATCGGCGCGGGACGACAGATTCTCGGCGATGTAATAGAGCACTTGTGCGCGGTTGTGCGCCGTGGCGGAGGACCAGCCGGAGGCCTTGGCCGCTGCCTCCACCGCATTGCGGATATCCTTGCGGCTGCCGAGGCCCGCCTGGCCGATGGACTTTCCCTTCGCTCCGTATACAGAATAGGAATGCCCCGCATCCGGCCGCGCCTGCTTGCCGCCGATGTAGAGCTTGGCGGTGCGGTCGATGGACGAGGCCTCGACACTCTCGGGTGGCAGTGCGCTGAGCGGCGCGGATTTCGTTGGTGCAACGGCCTTGAGCGCCGCTTCCCATGCGGGCACCAGATACTCATACATGCCCTCGCGGCCACCTTCGCGGCCGAAACCCGATTCCTTGTAGCCGCCGAAACCGGCGGCGGCGTCGAACAGGTTCGTCGAATTGATCCACACCACGCCGGCCTTCACCCGCGCGGCGGTGTCGAGCGCCAGATTGATGTTCTCCGACCACACGGTGGCGGCGAGGCCATAGCGCGTGTGGTTGGCGATCTGCACCGCCTCCTCCGGCGTGCGGAAGGTCATCATGGCGGCGACGGGACCAAAGATCTCGACGTCCATCACGGTGGAAGACGGCGCGACGTCGGTGAACAGCGACGGCGCGAACCAGTTGCCTGCAGCAGGCAGCTCGCAGGCGGCCTGCAGCAG
>CAMDBX010000024.1 GCA_945889445.1 Rhizobium sp. Q54 | reverse complement strand
GCCCGGATCGCCACCCACGACATCGATCAGGTGCTGAACGGCGACAAGACCGCGTTCGTGCGCTTCTCTGCCTTCGACACCCACAAGACGCCTGAGCTGAACGGCAACATCGTCAGCGTCAGTGCGGATCTGACAGTCGATCAGATGACGGGTGTTCCCTACTATCTTGCGCGCATCTCAATTCCGCGCACGGAACTGGCAAGACTGAAGCAGAAGCACCTCGTTCCGGGCATGCCAGCCGAAATCTACGTCCGCACCCAAAACCGCACCGTCCTCTCCTACCTCTTCAAGCCAATCGAGGACCAAATGGAACGCGCCTTCCGCGAACGGTGAGCGAGGTCATGAAGACTCTTGACCTGGCTTTTCTCCCGGGAAGTTGCACAAGGAAAACAATCGGCCGACGGATTACGACGAAACTCACCAGCCTTGTTGCAACTGGTGAACGACACGGGGCCTCTTTGCTGTCAAATGGGTGTCGTGAGATCACAGCCAACGTTTGAAGCCGTTGAAGACGAAACACTCTCAATCACTTGTGCGGTGTTGACAGCCAAGGTTTCTGCTTCAGCGGGACGGAACAACGGCTCAATCCGGGATTGCCTGTCTCAGGGCGAACCCCAGTCCAGCACCACCTTGCCGCAGCTTCCCTGCTTCATGAGTGCGAAACCCTGAGCATAGTCTTCCGCCTTCATGCGGTGGGTGATCACATTGCGGACATCCAAACCCGACTGCAGCATGGCGATCATCTTGTACCAGGTCTCGAACATCTCGCGGCCATAGATGCCCTTGATGGTGAGCGACTTGAAGATCACACGGTTCCAGTCGACGGTGGTTGGGCCTGAGGGAATGCCGAGCATGGCGATCTTGCCGCCCATGATCATCTGGTCGACCATCTGGTCGAAGGCCTTGGGTGCACCCGACATCTCGAGCCCGATGTCGAAGCCCTCGCTCATGCGCAGCCGCGCCATCACGTCGCGCAGGTCCTCACGCGAGACGTTGACCGTCACCTGGTTGCAGAGCTCCAGGCGGTAGTCATTGATGTCGGTGACGACGACGTGACGGGCACCGACATGGCGGCAGACGGCCGCCGCCATGATGCCGATGGGGCCCGCCCCGGTGATCAGCACGTCCTCGCCCACGAGATCGAAGGAGAGTGCGGTGTGCACGGCATTGCCCAGCGGGTCGAGGATGGCGCCGATTTCGTCGTCCACTTCGGGCGGTAAATGAATGGCGTTGAAGGCGGGGATCTTGAGATATTCCGCGAAGGCGCCCGGCAGGTTGACGCCGATGCCCTTGGTTTCAGGATCGAGGTGATAGTGCCCGGCGCGGGCCATGCGGCTTTTCATGCCGATAAGGTGGCCCTCGCCCGACACGCGGTCGCCCACCTTGACGGTGCGCACATGGCTGCCGATATCCGTGACCACGCCTGCGAATTCATGACCCACCACCATGGGCACGGGGATGGTCATCTGCGCCCAGGCATCCCACTTCCAGATGTGGAGGTCGGTGCCGCAGATGCCGGTCTTGGCAACCTTGATGAGGATGTCGTCCGGCCCGATCTGCGGCACGGGCTCATCGCGCATTTCGAGGCCCTCGGCCTTTTCCGCCTTCACCAGTGCCCGCATGTCAGATCACTCCCAATTCCTGGCCCGCGGCCGTGAAGGCGGCAATGGCGGCGTCGATGTCCTCGGGTGAATGCGCCGCCGACATCTGGGTGCGGATGCGCGCCTGCCCCTTGGGCACCACGGGGAAGAAGAAACCCGTGACGTAGATGCCCTTGTCATAAAGCTTCGTGGCCATGTCCTGCGCGAGCTTCGCCTCGCCCAGCATGACGGGGATAATGGGGTGCTCGCCGGGCAGCAGGTTGAAACCGGCCTTGCTCATGCCGGCGCGGAAGCGTTTTGCATTGTCGAACAGGCGGGCACGGAGATCATCCCCCTGCTCCGCCATGTCGATGGCCTTGATGCCCGCCGCCACGATCGGCGGCGGCAGGGCGTTGGAGAACAGATAGGGCCTGGCCCGCTGGCGCATGAGGTCGACAATGGGTTTGGCAGCTGCGATGTAGCCACCTGCCGAACCGCCCAAAGCCTTGCCCAATGTGCCGGTGAGGATATCGACCTTCACGCCGGCGCGATGCGGCGTGCCGCGGCCCTGCGGGCCGATGAAGCCGGTGGCGTGGCAGTCATCCACCATCACCAGCGCATCGAAGCGGTCTGCCAGGGCACGCACCTCGGCGAGCCTGGCGAAATAGCCGTCCATGGAGAACACGCCATCCGTCACCACGATCACCCGGCGTGCGCCGCCTTCGCGGGCGGCCTTCAACTGGGATTCCAGATCGTTCATGTCGCCATTGGCGAAGCGGAAGCGCTTGGCCTTCGACAGGCGGATGCCATCGATGATCGAGGCGTGGTTGAGGGCATCCGAGATGATCGCGTCGTGCTCGCCGAACAGCGGCTCGAACACAGCGCCATTGGCATCGAAGCAGGCGGCGAAGAGGATCGAGTCATCCATCTGCAGGTATTGGGCGAGGCGCTGTTCCAGCGCCAAATGCAGGTCACTGGTACCGCAGATGAAGCGGACGGAGGCCATGCCGAGGCCGTGCGAGTAAAGCGCCTCGCGCGCCGCGTCGATCAGGTCAGGGTGGTCGGCAAGACCCAGGTAGTTGTTGGCGCAGAAGTTCAGAACCTCGCCGCTCTTCACCCGGATGTGGGCTGACTGGTGGCCAAGGATGGGGCGCTCGACCTTCCACAGCGATTGGGCGCGAATGGCTTCGAGTTCGGTGCTGATGTCCGCAAGGGTGCTGCTCATGGCGAAAACCCTACTCCGGCGCGAGGCCGGTATGAAGGGTCGAAGTCTTTCACCTCCCGCCCCGCCATGCTAGGAGCGCCCCATGACAAATCCCATCCACATCATCGGCGCCGGCATGGCAGGCTCCGAAGCCGCCTGGCAGGCAGTGAAGCTCGGCGTGCCCGTGATCCTGCACGAGATGCGCCCCCAGGTTGGAACCGACGCCCACCGGACGGGTGGCTTCGCCGAACTCGTCTGCTCCAACTCCTTCCGCTCGGACGATGCCGAGAACAATGCCGTGGGGCTTCTCCACTGGGAAATGCGGCGCTGCGGCTCGCTGATCATGGCCATGGCCGACCGCCACCAGGTGCCGGCCGGCGGCGCCCTGGCGGTGGACCGTGATGCCTTTTCGGCCGAGGTGACCGAGACGCTGAAGCGCCACCCGCTGGTGACGGTGGCCGAGGGCGAGATTGGCGGCTTGCCGCCAGCGGAGTGGACAAGCGTCATCATCGCCACCGGCCCCCTCACGTCGCCCGCACTGGCGCAGGCCATCCGCTCGCTCACGGGTGAAGAGTCGCTGGCTTTCTTCGATGCCATAGCACCCATCGTGCACCGCGAGACAATCAACATGGACGTCGCGTGGTTCCAGTCGCGCTATGACAAGGTGGGACCCGGCGGCACCGGCAAGGACTACATCAACTGCCCGATGGACCGTGGGCAGTACGAGGCCTTCGTCCGTGCACTGATGGATGGCGAGAAGACCGACTTCAAGGAATGGGAGAAATCCACCCCCTATTTCGACGGCTGCCTGCCGATCGAGGTGATGGCGGAGCGCGGACCCGAGACGCTGCGCCATGGGCCGATGAAGCCGAGGGGCCTCACCAACGCGCACAAGCCGGACGAGAAAGCCTATGCTGTCGTCCAGCTGCGCCAGGACAACAAGCTGGGCACGCTCTACAACATGGTGGGCTTCCAGACGAAGCTGAAATATGCCGACCAGGTGAAGGTGTTCCGCACCATTCCCGGCCTCGAGAATGCCGAGTTCGCAAGGCTCGGCGGGATGCACCGCAACACCTTCCTCAACAGCCCGCGCGTGCTCGACGGCGCCCTGCGGATGAAGGCCCAGCCGCGGCTTCGCTTCGCGGGCCAGGTGACGGGCGTTGAAGGCTATGTCGAGAGCGCCGCGATGGGCCTGATGGCCGGCCGCATGGCTGCGGCAGAGGCACTGGGACTGGCCTTCGACGTGCCGCCGCCCACCACGGCGCATGGCGCGCTCATCAACCACATCACCGGCGGCCACATCGAAACCACGGACGGACAAAAATCATCCTTCCAGCCGATGAACATCAACTTCGGCCTGCTGCCCCCCATCGACAAGGTGAAGGTGAAGGACGGCGTGCGCCTGAAGCACACTGAGCAGGCGGTGGAGAGGAAGCACGCCTACACCAGCCGCGCCAAGGCGGATTTCGAGGCGTGGCTGGGTGCCGCGGCGCTGAAGGCGGCGGAGTAAGGCCCACCCACTCCGAGACGTCGCCCTTCCCCTCTTCCGTAACCCCGGCGAAGGACGGGATCCCGCTTTTCTGCTAGTCCTGAGGGCCGGCCAAAATGCAGTTCGTAACGTTTGATTTTCGGCATAATGCGGTCCCGCTAGTGCCCCTAGCCGTACCCTGTTGATTCCTATCCTGAGCCCCCTTAGGCGCTTCTGAACCGGACGCTCAGTTGGATGAGCGGAAGCTGGATCGAGGCCTTCGCCAGGATGATGGCCATTGGGGTCGGCCGCTAACCCCAGCGCCTTGCCGCCCACCACAGGACGAGTTGGCGCTTCACCGGTGACACCGCGAGCGGCTTGTCTGGCGCGGCGTCGATCTTCTTCAGGTACAGCCCGGTCAGGCTCACCGGCAGGAAGGCCGGCAGCACGGAGTTGGGCAAACCCGGCCGCAGCGTCATCGCCTGGGCGAGGCGGTTTTCCGCGTGGCCCACCGCCTCCGCAACGGACATGCCGTCCGGCAGGAATGGATCGCGGTGGCGGGGATCGCCCATCACCAGCGCCAGCCCTTGCGCCACACCGGCGAGCCCGGCGCATTCGCTGGCCTTGGGTGCTGCATCACGGTCGAGGATCATCGCCGCCATCATGATGAGGCGCGAATAGGCTTCGCCCATATAGGCCTCAAGGGCGGTCAAGTCCGGCATGCGGTCATGGAACAGGTCGAACTCGTGGGCGGTGACGAGGTCGAGCAGTGCCTGCTGCGGCAGTTGACCCTCGGCAATGGCGCGAGCCAGAGCCTCCGCCACCGAGTAGGCCGGCGTCACGTTGCCGGCATAGATGCCGGCAATTGTGTCACGCCACCACTGCAGGCGGATGAGACCCAGGCCGGCCTCGCTCACCGTGTCCCGCACCCGCAGGATCTCGGCGTTGAAGGCATAGAGCGCGAGAAGATGCGGGCGCTTGTCGTCGGGGGCGAAAAGGCAAGAGAGATAGCGGTCACGGTCCTGGCGGCGGACGATCTCCTCGACCTCGTTCATCCACCGAACGCCACGGCAATGAGGGCGGCGGCGACGCGGCGCTTTTCCTCGAGGAGAAGATTGTAGGTGGAAACCGCGTGGCCCGTCGCCATCGGGTCGTAGATGATGCCCGCAGCCTCGAGTGCAGCCCGGACGGGCCTGGGGGGCCTTGCCATTTCAGGCCCCATGCCGATGAGCAGCAGGTCGAACGCATCCTTCTCGGCAATCGCCATGGCGAAATCATCAGGCGTCAGCGCGGTGGGGTTCATGTTCCAGGCATAGATGCCGGAGGGCAGCGCCACGATGGAGCCGCGGTGCGACATGCCCGCGAAGCCGAAGCCGCCCGCCCCATAGGTCTCGATGGCGGCGCGGCCGGGGTAGTGTGCCGTCACGGACGGGCCGCGGCGGCTGCCTTTGCTTCCGTTACGGTCTTCTTCTCGCTCATCACCGTGCCGAGCAAGATCAGCACCGGCGAGGCGATGAAGATCGAGGAGTAGGTGCCGATCAGCACGCCGAGGATCATGGTGAAGGTGAAGCCCCGGAGCACCTCGCCGCCAAAGGCATAGAGTGCCACCAGCGCCAGCATGGTGGTGACGGACGTGAGGATGGTGCGCGGGAACACCGAGTTGATCGAGAAGTCGATCAGGTCGGCGAGGTTCATCGACTTGTACTTGCGCATGTATTCGCGGATACGGTCGAACACCACCACCGTGTCGTTCAGAGAATAGCCCACGATGGTCAGGATCGCCGCGATGATCTGCAGGTTGAACTCGATCCTGAGCAGGCAGAAGATGCCGATGGTGATGAGCACGTCATGCAGCAGCGAGAGCACGGCGCCCGCCGCGAACTGCCATTCGAAGCGGAACCATACGTAGAACAGGATGCCGCCGATGGCGAAGACCACGGCGAGGATGCTCTGCTCGGCCAGCTCGGAAGACACCTTCGGGCCCACCACCTCGACCGAGCGGAACTCGACGCCGGGTCCCAGCGCCTCCTTGACCTTGGCGATAGTTGTCTGCTGCGCCTCGTCGCCGCCTTCGACGGCGGGAAGCCGGATCAGCACGTCGCGCGGCGAGCCGAACTCCTGGATCTCCGCCTGGCCGAAGCCAAGCGAGGACACCTGCTCGCGCAGCTGCTCGATGTTGGCGGCATCGGCGGTGCGCACCGTCATCACAGTGCCGCCCTTGAAGTCGACGCCGACGTTGAGGCCGACGAAGACGAACAGCAGGACGGAAGCGAGCGAGAGAAGGCCCGAGAAAAAGAAGCCGAAGCGGCTGAGCCGCATGATCGGGAAGCGGGTGTCGTCCGGAATGAAGCGGATGGGCTTGAATTTCATGAGCTGATCTCCGCTCTCAGAGCGGAACCTCCTTGGGCTTGGCCCAGCCGACCCACAGCGACACGATGTAGCGCGTCACCGTATAGGCCGTGAACACGGTGGTGAGGATGCCCACCACATGGGCGATGGCGAAGCCCTTGACGGGGCCGGAGCCGACGCCGAACAGCACCACCGCCGCAATGAGCGCGGTGAAGTTCGAATCGAAGATCGTGGCGAAGGCCGACTTGAAGCCGGTCTCGATGGCGCTCATGGCGGAGCGGCCGTTGCGCCACTCCTCACGCATGCGCTCGAAGATGATGACGTTGGAGTCGACCGCCATGCCCATGGTGAGCACGATGGCGGCGATGCCCGGCAGCGTCATGGTGAAGCCGAAGAAGCTCATCACCGCGATCAGCATGATCAGGTTCAGCAACAGCGCGATGTTGGCGAAGATGCCGAACAGGCCATAGGCGATGATCATGAAGATCACGACCAGCACGAGGCCGATGATCGAGGCGTTGAAGCCGGCCTTGATCGAGTCGGAGCCGAGGCTGGGGCCAACCGTGCGCTCTTCCACGATGGTCAGCTTGGCGGGCAACGCGCCCGAGCGCAGCACCACTGCGAGGCTGTTGGTCTCCTCCACCGTGAAGCTGCCAGAGATCTGGCCTGAGCCGCCGAGGATGGGCTCGTTGATGCGCGGCGCGCTCATGATGAGATCGTCGAGCACGATGGCGAAAGGCTTGCCCACATTGTCGCGCGTCAGCTTGCCGAAGCGCTCCGCACCCTTCTGGTTGAAGCGGAAGGAGACGACCGGCTGGTTGCTCTGGTCAAACGAACCGCGGGCGTCCGTCAGGTCGGCACCATCCACCGTGGCGCGGCTGGAGGTCTGCACCCACATGGTTTGCGCGGGATCGTCCTTCATCACCAGCGACTTGCACTCGGGCGGCGGGTTCTGGCCCTGCCCGGTGGGCTGGGCCTCGCACAGCAGCTGGAAGGTGAGCTTGGCGGTGCGGTCGAGGCGGCTCTTCACTTCCTGGCTGTCCTGCACGCCGGGCAGCTGCACGACGATGCGGTCCTTGCCCTGCTGCTGGATGGTGGCCTCGACGACGCCGTCGGGGTTCACGCGCTTCTCGACGATCTTGATCGACTGGCTCACCGCCTGCTGGATCTTGCTGTCGATGCCCTGCTCGTTGAAGGTGAAGCTCACCTGCTGGCCTTCAAGCTTCACGTCGAAAAGTGAGGCAGTGGTGCCGCCGCCGAACAGGCCGCCGGCATCCACCGGCTGCGCCAGCTTGCGCAGTTCGGTCTCGGCCTTGTCCACGTCCTCCGGCTTGGTGATGCGCACGCGCACCCCGTCCGGCGCCCGATTGATGCCGCTATAGCCGATCTTGCCTTCACGCAGCGTCGAGCGCATGTCGCCCACGAGTTGCTCCGTCAAGCGCTTCTTGAGATCGTCACGGTCGATTTCGAGGAGGATGTTGACACCGCCCTGCAGGTCAAGGCCCAGAGTCATGGGCTTGAGGCCATAGGGGCGCAGCATGTCCTGGTACTTGGCCGGCAGCACATTCGGCAGCGCGACGATGATGGAAATCAGCACCGCCAAAAGGATGCCGAATTGCTTCCATTTGCTGAAATGCAGCATCGGGAATTACTTGGCCTCGGTCTTGACGGGTTCGCCCTTGGCGCGCACGTCGGCGATGCCGGTGCGCAGCACGCGCACCTTGATGTTCTCGCCGATCTCGACCTGCAGCTCATTGTCGTCCAGCACCTTGACGACGCGGCCGATGAGACCGCCGTTGGTCACCACAGTGTCACCCTTGCCGACCTTCTTGAGCATCTCCTGATGCTCCTTCATCTTGCGCTGCTGCGGGCGGATCAGCAGAAAATAGAACACGCCCATGATGAGCACGAGCGGCAGGATCATGCCGATGAAATCGCCAGCACCGGCGGGAGCGCCGGCGGCCTGGGCAAAGGCCGGAGTGATGAACACGGGAAATCTCCTGAACGAAAGTTTGGGCGGAATATAGCGATGGTTGCCTCTATTGCAACCAATCGATTGGTGCGCCTTTACCCGGCCTGCCGGCTCCGCTAAGAGTCTGGAATGGCACAGGAACTCGATCATTCGTTGCTCACCCGCATTGCCGAGGCGCTGGAGCGGCTGGCGCCCCGCAAGGCCACCGAGGCCGACCTCCGGGGCTGTTCGGCCTTCGTCTGGCATGCGAGCCCGCCGGAACTCGAACCCGTGGCCCGCGTCAACCGGGTGGAACTTTCCCTGCTGCGCGGCATCGATCTGACCCGCGACATCCTGATCGAAAACACCGAGCGCTTCGCCCGGGGCCTGCCCGCCAACAACGCGCTGCTGTGGGGCGCACGCGGCATGGGCAAGTCGTCGCTCGTCAAGGCCGCCCACCATGCCATCAACGACGCGGCGGAGGGCATCCTAAAGCTCGTCGAGATCCACCGCGAGGACATCGAGAGCCTGCCCATGCTGATGAACATCATCCGCAGGAATCCGGAGTACCGCTTCATCGTGTTCTGCGATGACCTGTCGTTCGATGCCGACGACACCTCCTACAAGTCGCTGAAGGCCGCACTTGACGGCGGCATCGAGGGCCGCCCTTCCAACATGATCTTCTACGCCACCTCCAACCGCCGCCACCTGCTGCCGCGCGACATGATCGAGAACGAACGCTCGACGGCGATCAACCCGTCGGAGGCCGTGCAGGAGAAGGTTTCGCTGTCAGACCGCTTCGGCCTGTGGCTGGGCTTCCACAACTGCTCGCAGGACGAGTTCCTGGCGATGATCGAGGGCTATGCCAAGCATTACGGCCTCAAGGTCGACGCCGACACGCTGCGCGCCGGCGCCATCGAATGGCAGGCAACCCGCGGCAGCCGCTCCGGCCGCGTGGCGTGGCAGTACATCCAGGATTTGGCGGGACGCTTGGGGGAGAGGCTGGACGGGTAGAGGCTGAGGAGACTTGTCACTTCTCAGTCGTCATCCCGGCGAAGGAACCTTGGTGAGCTAAGCCGTCTCCTTCTCGATCCGCTTCCAGTCTGCCAGGTCCTTCGCGCGAGGCACGGCCATGACGGCGCGGCGGAAGGCTTCGCGGGCCTGCACGGCCTCGAACCATTCCATCAGATGGGGCATCTGCGGCCTTGCGCAGTCGATGCCCATGTAGCGCCACAACAGGGCGCCCATTGCAATGTCGCCGAAGCTGAAGTCATGGCCTGCGAACCAGTCGTTTCGGGCAATCCAGGCGTCCGCGACGAGCAGGCACTCCGCCACCTTGTTCTCGGCGGCAGCCGCCGCCGCCACATCCCGGGCTTCCGGCAGGCTGCGCACGCGGTTGATGAACAGCGCTGTCACGGCCGGCGACACATTCACCTGGGTCCACTCCATCCACTGCTCCGCCATGGCAAGGCTCTTGTGCTCCGATGGCCGGAGCACCCCTGCCCTGAACCGCGCCGCGAGATAGCGCACGATGGCGTTGGACTCGAACATGGTGACGTCGCCATCGCGGATCACCGGCACGAGGCCCATCGGGTTCATCGCCAGGAAATCGGCATCCTGGTTGCCGCCGAAGCTGCCGCCCACGTTCTCACGCGTGTAGGGCACATCGAGTTCCTCGAGCGCCCACAGCACCTTCTGGACATTGACGGAGTTGCGCCGTCCCCACACCGTGATCATGGCCATGCTCCTCGTTGACCGGGCGAGCATGCGCCATCAGCGCGCAAAAACAAAGGGCCCGGAGCTTGACCTCCGGGCCTTGAGTTCGACTTGGGACTGCAATCAGTTGGTGGACGCGGTGTTCTGCGAGAGGAACTTCATCGGGTCGAGCGCCACGGCACCCTTGCGCACTTCGAAGTGCAGCTGCGGGCTGGAAACGGAGCCCGTCTGGCCGGCCTTGGCGATCACGTCGCCACGCTTCACCGTGTCGCCGCGCTTGACGAAGAGTTCGCTGCCGTGGGCATAGGCGGTGACATAGCCGTCCTCGTGACGGATGAGGACAAGGTTGCCATAGCCCTTCAACTCGTTGCCGGAGTAGGCGACGACGCCATCGGCGGCGGCGCGGATCGAGGTTCCTTCCGGCACCGCGATGTTGATGCCCTCGTTCTTCAGGCCGTTGGCCTTGGGACCGAAGCCGGAAATGATCTTGCCGCGCACCGGCCAGCGCATGCCGGGAGCCCCGGCGATGGGCGCGCCTTCAGCCACCTGCTGGCCGGTCGATGCCGCAGGAGGCGTGGTGGTCGCCGCAGCCGACTGGTCCGAACCGGGGATCGGCTCGGGCGTCGCGGCGGGCGCGGCGGTGTTGGCGGCAACCGCCTCGCCCGTGCCCTCTTCGCCGGTGGCGGGCGGCAGGGTGCCGTTGGCGGCAGTGGTGGTCTTGGCCGTTGCCGGCTTGGCGGCAGCGACAGCGGGAGCGGCTTCGCCACCCGCCGGGATGCGCACCTTCTGGCCCAGCACCAGATGCGCATTGTGCGGCAGGCCGTTGGCATCGGCGATGGCATAGGGCGAGAGGCCATACTTGCGGCCGAGCGAGAACAGCGTGTCACCGCTGGCAACCGTGAGGGTTTCTTCGGTGCCGTTGGCCGCAACCGACGGGCCGGACTTGGACGGCTTGGCGCTTGCAGCGGTGGAGGCCGCAGGCGCACCCGGCTTCGGCGCGATCGGCGTGTCTGACGGCTCGGCGAATGTGCTGTTGTCCGGCGGCATGGCGTGCTGCGAGGCAACCGCGCCGGCGCCCGCACCCGGCAGGCGCAGCGTCTGGCCGGTGTGCACCGCATACGGCGCCTTGATGCCGTTGACCGCCGCGAGTTCGGCAACCGACAGGTTGTTGGAGCGCGCGATGGAATAGAGCGTCATGCCGGGCCCGACCGTCACTGTGCCGGCACCGGCCGGCGCGCTGGCCTGAACCTGCGGCTGTGCCGCGGGCTGGCGATACTGCGGGGCCTGGTAGGACTTGGAGTAATCGTAGCTCGGCGGCTGTGAAGAGGCGCTGGCCAGACGCTTCGAAGCGACACCCGTATCCGCCATGCCGACGTTGGAGGCGTTCACGTTCTTCGGCACGCTGGCGGTGTAGACCGGATCAGCGCCCGATGGGTTGGATGCGAAGCGATCCATGTCCGAGGAGCACGCGGTAAGCATGACTGCGGCGGCGGCGGAAACCAGAAACTGAGGCCTGGCGAGAGAAGACCAAGCAGTAAGATTTAGTTTGGACGACATGCCCCGAACTCCAGAACAAACTGACACACCCAAAAATGGCTTGGTTAGGTTAAGGTTGTGTTATCGCTGGCGCGGTGTTGTTCATTCTGGAACAGATGCAGAACACACCAAATCAGAGCAGGCGTCCCTGCCCCTCGTGGTCGAGCTTCTTCAACATCGCTGCAGCCGTTAGCCTGGTCTCCGGATGCCGCCAGAGCGGTGCGATCTCGGCGATCGGCGCCAGCACGAAGATGCGTTCTGCAATGCCCGGATGCGGAAGCACCGGCGGAGCGGCGCGGCGGATGACGCCATGATAGTCGATCAGGTCGAGGTCCAGCGTGCGCGGGCCCCAGCGCAAGGTGCGGCGGCGGCCGGCAAGGCGTTCGATGATATGCAACCGCTTCAGCAGGGCTTCCGGCGAGAGATGCGATTCAACTTCCGCAACGGCATTCACGAAATCGGGCTGGTCGGTGACGCCGAAGGGCGCGGTGACCAGCAGTTGCGATGCGATCTTTACGCGTATGCCGCTTCCGTTGAGGCGGCGCAGGGCTTCCGCCACCGCGTCTCGCGGGGTTCCCCAGGGGCCGTTGCTGTTGGAACCGAGGGCAACAAGAATCATTTCGCTTGAGCGTTGTTGGGTGGCTGTCTAAATCGATCCCATACACGTTTAGGGGTTTTCAGACATGCATTTTTATCAGGATGAACGCGTTGCGCTGTTCATCGACGGATCCAATCTCTACGCCACGGCCAAGACGCTCGGCTTCGACATCGACTACAAGAAGTTGCTCGGCTACTTCCGCAAGCGCGCGCGGATGATCCGCGCCATCTACTACACAGCCCTTCTCGACGATGCCGAATATTCACCCATCAAGCCGCTGATCGACTGGCTCGACTACAACGGCTATCGCGTGGTCACCAAGCCGGCCAAGGAATTCACCGACGCCATGGGCCGCCGCAAGGTGAAGGGCAACATGGACATCGAACTTGCGGTGGATGTGATGCAGCTGTGCGACCAGCTCGACCACATCGTGCTGTTCTCGGGCGATGGCGACTTCCGCTCGCTCGTCGCGGCGGTGCAGGCCAAGGGGCGCCGCGTCACCGTGGTGTCGACGCTGATCACCAGGCCGCCGATGATCGCCGACGACCTGCGCCGCCAGACCGACCAGTTCATTGACCTGAGCGACCTGCGCGACGAGATCGGCCGCGACCCGTCCGAACGCCGCGAGCGCGGCCCCGCCCCTGCCCCCCGCGAGAGCTTCGAGGACTTTGCCGACATCTGACACACATCGGCACGAGCCGGGCCGTGACTGCCCGCTGTGCCCGCGGCTCGTTGCATACCGGCTGGAGCAGCGCAAGCTGCATCCGGACTGGTTCAACGCGCCGGTGCCGGTATTCGGCACAGATGATGCGCGGCTGCTGATCGCGGGCCTTGCACCCGGTGTCGCCGGTGCCAACCGCACCGGCCGCCCCTTCACCGGCGACTATGCGGGCGAGCTGCTCTATGGCACGCTCATCGACTTCGGCTTCGCCACGGGCACCTTCAAGGCCGACCCCAGGGACGGGCTGGCGCTCAACGATGCAATGATCGCCAATGCGGTGCGCTGCGTGCCGCCGCAGAACAAGCCACTGCCTGCCGAGATCAAGGCCTGCAACCCGTTCCTCCGTGCACGGATCGATGCGCTGCCGGCGTTGAAGGCCATCGTGGCGCTGGGCCGCATCGCGCATGATGGCGTGCTGACGGCGCTGGGCGCGAAGAAATCGGCCCATCCCTTCTCGCATGGCGGCGAACATCAGATCGGCAGCTTGCGCCTTTTCGACAGCTATCATTGCTCGCGCTACAATACCAACACGCGCGTGCTGACGCCGGAGATGTTCAGGGCTGTGTTCGGGCGGGTGAGAGTTTATCTGGACTCGGTCTAGGCGTCCGTCATCACGCCAGCGCCGCCAGCACTTCGGCGGCGTCTTCCTCCGGCACCGGCACCGGGAACCGCACCGACGAGATGATGCCGTCATGCAGGATGAAGGTGATGCGCTGCAGGTAGAGCTCGCCCGCGGTCTCGAACATCGGCAGGCCAAGGCGCGACTGGAAGGCGCGGTCATAGTCGGACAGCAGCCGATAGCTCAGCGCGTTGCGCGCCACGAAATCCTTCTGCCACGCACTGTCGAGCAGGCTGAGGCCGAACAGCTTGACGCCGAGACGGCGGAACTCGCCATAGGCCTCGGAATAGGCCAGTGCCTGCGGCGTCGAGCCATGCGCACCCTTGATGTGATCCCAGTTGGGCGGATTGGGATAGCCCGGCCGCCCGGTGAAGGGATAGCAGAAGATGACGGCGGGGCCGATGATGCGCGCCGGGTTCACGGGCGCGCCCGAAGTCGCCTCGAGTTCAACGTTCGGCATGCGGCGGCCGAGCAGATGCTGCATGAAGACCATGGGTGCCGCCTCAGCCCTTGTCCCGCATGAGGCGGGCGCGCTCACGGTCCCATGAGCGCTCCTTGATGGTCTCGCGCTTGTCGTGCAGCTTCTTGCCGCGGGCCAGCGCGATGTCGACCTTCACCCGGCCGCGCAGGTTGAAGAACATCTTGAGCGGAATGATGGTCAGGTGCTCCTTCAGAACGCCCGACGAGAGCTTGTTGATCTCGGACTTGTGCAGCAGCAGCTTCCTGGGCCGCTTGGGCTCATGGTTGAAGCGGTTGGCCTCGCGATATTCAGGGATGTTGGAATTGATCAGCCACAGCTCGCCGCCCTTCATCGTGGCATAGGCCTCGGCGAGGTTGGTGTGGCCGGTGCGCAGGGACTTGACCTCCGAGCCCTTCAGTTCGATGCCGGCCTCGAAGGCCTGCAGAATCTCGTAGTCATAGCGGGCGCGGCGGTTGTCGGAGACAACCTTGATGCCCTCTTCCTTGCGAGACGCCTTGGCGCCGCCGCTCTTGGAACTCATCTCAGTTCAGCAGGCCGGCGTGGATCATCGCCTCGCGCACCGCCTTCTTGGTCGATTCGACCACCGGCACCATGGGGAGACGCGCCTCCGGCGAGCACAGGCCGAGCAGACTCGCGGCATATTTCACCGGGCCGGGGCTGGTCTCGACGAACATGGCGTGGTGCAGCGGCATCAGCCGGTCCTGCAGCGCCAGGGCCGTGGCATAGTCGCCCTTCAGCGTCGCCTCCTGGAACTCGGCGCAGAGCCTGGGTGCGACGTTCGCCGTCACCGAGATGCAGCCCACGCCGCCATGGGCGTTGAAACCCAGCGCCGTGCCGTCCTCACCCGACAACTGGATGAAGTCCTTGCCCGAGAACTGGCGCTGGCGCGACGGCCTCGTCAGGTCGGCAGAGGCATCCTTGGTGCCGATGATGTTCTTGCAGTCATGCGACAGGCGGGCCAGCGTCTCCACCGAGATGTTGGCAACCGTGCGGCCCGGCACATTGTAGACGATGATCGGGATGTCCACCGCATCGGCGATCGCCTTGAAGTGGGCGTAGAGGCCATCCTGGGTTGGCTTGTTGTAATAGGGCACCACCACCAGCGCGGCATCGGCACCGGCTTCGCTGGCGTGAAGGGTGAAGTCGAGGGCCTCGCGCGTCGAGTTGGAGCCCGTGCCGGCAATCACCGGAACCCGGCCCTTGACCTCGTCGATGCAGATCTCGATCACGCGCTTGTGTTCATCGGGATCCAGCGTCGGGCTCTCGCCGGTGGTGCCCACGGGCACAACGCCATGGGAGCCCTGCGTGATCTGCCAGTTCACGAATTTCCGGAACGCGGCCTCGTCGACCTCGCCATTCTTCATGGGCGTGATGAGGGCAGGGAAGGATCCTCTGAACTGCACGTGGACTACTCCGGTAATGACTTGAAGGTAAGAAGTTGGAAACCATGGCGGGCCTAGTTTGGGAACCGGTTTCATCGCCAGCCCGCAAACGGCGCGGAACCATAGACGCAACGCCGGACACCGGCAAGCGCCGATGGCGCCACCATGCAGGCCATGTTCTGGGCACAATTACGCCCTAGCGGCGGTTCTCGACGATTAAAGGGTTTGATTGGATCGTTCATGCGTATCAACCGGTTTCTGCGTGCCAGCCTGATTGTCCTCGCCGCCACCACGGCGATGGTCTCGCCCGGATTCGTCTCCCACACCGGAATGGTGCTGGCGGCGTCCGAGCCGTCGTCGCAGGCCATCCAGGCCGCCAAGCTGGCGATCAAGGGTGATTTCGTGGCAGCCGGCGAAGCCGCGCAGCGCTCCGGCGACCAGGCCGCAATCAAGCTCGTGGAGCTGATCTACCTGCGTGACCATCCCAATGACGCGGGCTACCAGCGCATCCTCAACTTCCTCGAGACGGCGCCGAAGTGGCCGTTGTCGGAGTCCCTCCTCAAGCGCGCCGAGCGGTCGCTCTACGTGAACAAGGAATCATCCGAGCTCATTCTGGCGCATTTCGCCAAGCGCAAGCCCGTCACCGACGAAGGCTCGCTGGCGCTGGCCCGCGCCCTGCTCGCCACCGGCGACACGGCCGGCGCGCGCGCCCAGGTGCAGAAAGTGTGGGCCGACCCCGAAGCCAGCGCGGAACTCGAGAAGCAGGTGGCCGCCGAATTCGGCGATCTGCTGACCGCCGACGACAACAAGCGCCGCATGTGGCGCCTGGTCTATGCGCAGGAAACCAACGCGGCGATCCGCGCCGCCAAGCGCCTGCCCGCCGAATATCAGAAGGCCGCCGCGGTCGCCCAGAAGCTGGTGCGCGGCGAAAAGGGCGCCGACAAGCTCTATGCCGGCCTGCCGGGTTCGATGCGCGAGGCGCTGGGCATGCGCTATGCGCTGGCCCGCTACTATCGGGTCAACGAAAACTATTCCAAGGCGCGCGACGTGCTGCTCGGCGTTCCGGGCAATGCCGACAAGATCGGCGATGCCGAGGCCTGGTGGATCGAGCGCCGGATCGTTGCCCGCCGCTCCATCGGGCTTGATGACCCGAAGGGCGCCCGCAAGGCCGCCTACAAGATTGCCGCCGCCCACGGCTTCGCGGACGGCGACGAGGCCATCGAGGGTGAGTTCCTCGCCGGCTGGATCGCGCTGCGCTACCTCAACGATGCCGAAACCGGCCTGAAGCATTTCCAGCGCCTTGCCGCCATCTCCACCTCGCGCACCGAAAAGGCGCGCGCCGGCTACTGGACGGGCCGCGCCTATGAAGCGATGGGCGACAAGGGCAGCGCCAAGGCGGCCTATCGCGAGGCCTCCGCCTACTCCACCATCTATTACGGACAGCTGGCGCGCGAGAAGATCGGGCTCGGCAAGGTTCCGGAGGAAATCGAAAGCGGCAAGGCCTCATCGGCGGCCGAAGCCAAGATCGCCAAGGACGAGGTGGTCCGGGCCTTCAAGATCATGGACGAGGCCGGCAGCAAGAACGACCTCTACATGTTCCTGTGGTCCTTCGCCAACCGCTTCGACAACACCGATGAGATGAACGCCGTCGCATCGATCGTGTGGGACACCGGTGGTGCCACCATGGCGGTGCGTCTGGCCAAGGCCGCGGCACAGCAGAACATCGACATCGATTCCTGGGGCTACCCGGTGCGGGCACTTCCCGACTGGAAGCAGGTGGGCAAGCCCATCGAGAAGCCGCTGGTCTATGCGCTCGCCCGTCAGGAAAGCGAATTCAATCCCAACGCCGGCAGCAAGGTGGGCGCCCAGGGTCTGATGCAGATCATGCCGGGCACGGCGAAGCTCATCGCCAAGCAGCACGGCATCAAGTACAATCCGTCGCAGTTGATGGACCCGCAGCTCAACGTCACGATGGGTGCGGCCCACATGGGTGATCTCGTTGCCGATCACGGCGGGTCCTACGTTCTCACCCTGGTCTCCTACAATGCGGGTCCGCGCCGTTCGCGCGAGTGGATCAAGGAATATGGCGACTTCCGCGCCGGCCAGGTGGATCCCATCGACTGGGTCGAGTCGATCCCCTTCCAGGAAACGCGCCAATACGTGCAGAAGGTGATGCAGAACCTGCACGTCTACCGCTCACGCCTTGCGCCCAAGACAGTGCGCCCGATGACGGCCGACCTGATGCGCGGCGCACGCACCGACAGCCTGAACGTGGCCTCGACCTCCGCCCCGGCGGACGAGAAACCGGCAGCCGTGCAGGCCGGTGCAGCGGCCGAGCCTTGCGGCGGCAAGGCCTCGCTCGCCGATCTGATCACCGGCTGCGACTGACGCAACCGATGGCCTTTGCCGAGCACTTCGTTTCCGCTGCCGACGGCACGCAACTCTATGTGCGTGACTATGCGGCGGGCCACTCCGGCCTCGTTCCCATCGTCTGCCTGCCAGGCCTGACGCGCAACGCCAAGGACTTCGAGACCATCGCACCGGCGCTGGCGCAAACGCGCCGGGTTCTGGCCTTCGACTTTCGTGGCCGCGGCCGCTCGGGTCGCGCCGATCCCGCCACCTACCGCCCCGACCAGGAAGTGGCCGACACGCTTCTGGCGCTCGACACGCTGGGCATCGAGCGCTTCGCCATCATCGGCACATCGCGCGGCGGCATCGCGGCGATGGTCATGGCGACCCGCGCCCTGCCGCGCATGGCGGGTGTGTTGTTCAACGACATCGGACCGCGCATCGACAAGGCCGGATTGCTCCGTATACGGACATATCTTGGGGCGGACCCGCAGTTCGCCGATTGGGCGGAAGCGGTTGCCGCACTCAAGTCATCGAACCCCGGCTTCGATACGCTGAGCGAGGCGGACTGGCTGGCCTTCGCGCGCCGCGTCTATCGCGAGGTGAACGGCGTTCCGCGCGCCGACTATGACCCGGGCCTCTCGCAGAACTTTCCCAGCGTCGCCGACATCGAGGCCGGCAAGATGCCGGAACTCTGGGCGCTGCTCGACATGATGGCGAATGTGCCATCGCTTGTGCTGCGCGGCGAGCATTCCGACCTGCTGAGCGCGGAGATCGTCGCAGGCATGCACCAGCACCACCGGCGGCTCCAGTCCGCCACCGTCAGGGCGCGTGGCCATGTGCCCTTCCTCGACGAACCCGAGAGCGTCTCCGCCATCGCACAGTGGCTTTCGGTGGTGGACGCGGCCTAGGCTGCGACCCGTCGTCTTCAGCCCTTGCCGGCGGGCGTTTGGCGACGGCTGTCGAACAGGCGGCGCGCCACCATACCCAGCGGGCATCCGGCCAGGAACAGTCCCGCCATCCACAGGCCCAGTTCGACAAAGTGCGGGTATTGCATCATGCGCCGCCCTCCGGCGGTGATTGCGGGGCCATTTCCCCGGCGGTGCGCCAGCCCACCCAGGCGCCCAGCGCCAGCGCCACCACCATCCAGAACCAGTGAAAGCCCAGCAGGAAAAGCGGGCCGGTGAAAGGCGTCGAGAGATCAAGCCGACGTCCCTCGATTGCCGCCGCGGCCAGAAACGGCAGGATCGCCAGCGGCAGGTGCGCCAGCCAGCGCATCGGCTTCATGTGGAGGGTGGACCCGGGCATGGCCGGACTATTCCGCAACTTTGACGGTAAGTCGAGAAACGGACACGGGCTGTCCACATTCGCCATCGGTTCTGCAATCCTTTTCACTCAAGCTCCCTCCTATGCAATTGATTTCATTTGGTTTCGAGACGCCAAAACTGTGGCAATCCAGTAACAGCCGTCGAAATTCCCGGCACATTTCTCTCGCAAAAGTTGAACAAACTTCGAATAACGCAGACAACTGGTGCGTGCTCGACCAGATCGTGCATTTGCCTCCAGATCCTTGCAGGGGATGGGGGGATGTCTCAACTCCAAGACTTGGGAGAACAAGAATGAAGACTATGAAGATGGCGCTCCTGGCTGGTGCGGCGGTTGCCGTGTCCGCAGCCGCCGCCCACGCCGACGAACTGAGCGACATGAAGGCTCAGATCGAGGCCCTCAACGCGCGCGTTGCCTCGATGGAAGCCGCTCCGTCGGTTCCCGCCGGTTACCAGCTGCTCGCCGTCTCGAAGGGCGAAGCCCTTCAGGTTCCGGGCATGATGGGCTCCGACCGTGACCGCGTGACCAACGAGCGCGCCACCATCATCTCCGTCATGCCGACGGCTGATGCTCCGGCCGGCACCACGATCTCGTGGTCGGGCTATGTCCGCGCCGCCGTAATCTACGCTGGCGAGGAAGCCGACGGGACCCTGAAGCGCTCTGCAAGTGCAGAAGAGGGAACCACGACTGGGCCTTACGAGGTCTATGACAAGGCCTCCGACTCAGGCAACGCCGATGACGATTGGGATGTGAAGGCCCCCGGCCAGCTCCGCGTCGTCGCCACCACCGACACCGCCGTTGGCGAAGTCGGCGTCGAACTCAAGATGCGCGCCGACTTTAACGGCACGGGCAACGGCGACGTCTACATGAAGACGGCCTGGGGCTACTGGGCGATGACCCCGGAACTGACCTTCGGCGGCGGTTACACGGGTTCGCTGGGCAACATCGGCTACGGCTATGATGGCGCCTGCACCTGCTACTACACCGACAACGCCGACCTGAGCTTCGATCCGGGCGACACCACCCAGCTCCGTCTGTCCTACGCTTCGGGTCCCTTCTCAATGGCTGTCGCCCTGGAAGACTCAGGCAAGAACAACGGCTTCGGTAACGACAACGGCGACGGCATCGGCGTCCCGGGTGACGATTACGCCAATGGTAACAATCTCGGCGTTGCCGGCGAAATCAAGTACTCGGGCGACATGTTCTCGGGCGAAATCTCGGGTGTCTATCGCACGGTCAACGACGACGACTACACCGTCGACACCGGTCTGGAAGTCCTTGGTGAGAAGGTCTTCTACGATCCGGACATCGAGGACCTGTGGCAGGTTGGTGCGGGCCTCAGCTTCAACCTCGGCAGCATGGCCAGCCTCTCGCTGGCTGCCGCCATGGGGTCGGGCCCGTTTGAGGAAGTCGACAGCGATGGCGACATTGTGGAACCCTACCCGGTCCAGAACGACTGGTGGGGCATCACCGGTTTGGCCTCGGCCAACCTGTCTGACACTGTGCATGCCGAACTCGGCCTAGGCTACAAGCACCGCGAGGGCGACAGCCATCTCGGCATCGACACCCAAGGCAACGAGGGCTGGAAGTACAGCGGCTTCGACTATGACACCTGGGGTGTTCTCGCCGGTATGTACTACACTCCCGTCGACCAGCTGACCATCGGTCTGGAAGGCGAGTGGTACACCTCCGAGACCAGCATCTCGCGCAAGTCGACGGCGGAATTCGTGGGCGATGGCACGCAGACCGTGAACGGTCAGTGGGCTGGCGAGGGTCTCAAGGACACGCTCGACGTGACCACCGACAATTGGTCGGTCGACCTCGTGTCGGTCTGGCAGTTCTAAGCGACTCAGTCACTTTGACCGGGGGGAGACGGCCTGCTTCGGCAGGCCGTCTTCATTTGTTTCAGTACATCTGGGTAATTCCGCAAAATTCGCACATTTCCGAAAGGTTCAGGCGTTTCCGCGAAATTCGTGCCTTTCCGGTAGATTCGCGGGGCTCGGGACGATTGAGGCCGCCTGCCCCACTCATGGCGCAACCGTGGACAGCTAGGGCCAGGCCTGCGCTTGCCTTTGCGGCCTGATTTGTTTACGCCTTGTTAACTTATTGATCCTGCGTACTTAATTTGCCTCCTTCGGACCCTGGGCAACTGTGGCAAATCTGTTACAGGGGGCAAAATTCCAATCGATTGCAGTGGGTCTTCGTTGACCTTTCAGGCTTTAGGGGCGACAAGAACACCGTGCCGATGAGATCGTGCATGGCCCACCGCAACCGTTTGCAGGGGATGGGGGGCTCCTCAACTCCAAGAGACTTGGGAGAACAAGAATGAAGACTATGAAGATGGCTCTGATGGCTGGTGCGGCGATTGCCGTGTCCGCAGCCGCCGCCCACGCCGACGATCTGAGCGACATGAAGGCTCAGCTCGAGGCCCTCAACGCTCGCGTTGCCTCGATGGAAACCGCTCCGTCGGTTCCCGCCGGTTACCAGCTGCTCGCCGTCTCGAAGGGCGAAGCCCTTCAGGTTCCGGGCATGATGGACTCCGACCGTGACCGCGTCACCAGCGAGCGCGCCACCATCATCTCCGTCATGCCGACGGCTGATGCTCCGGCCGGCACCACGATCTCGTGGTCGGGCTACGTCAACGCTGCCGTCGTCTATAACGGCGGCGATAACCAGTGGACGGTCAAGACCCGGGATGTCACTGGCGAGTTTGGTTCCAAGTTTACCCTTTCCAGCGACACGAACGATGACTGGGATGTGAAGGCCCGCGGCCAGCTCCGCGTTGTCGCCACCACCGACACCGCCGTTGGCGAAGTCGGCGTCGAACTGAAGATGCGCGGCGACTTTGCCGGCAACGGCGTTGCCGACATGTACATGAAGGTGGCCTGGGGCTACTGGGCGATGACCCCGGAACTGACCTTCGGCGGCGGTTATGCCGGTTCGCTGGGCAACATCGGCTACGGCTACGATGGCGCCTGCAGCTGCTACTACACCGACAATGCCGACGTCGGCTTCAACCCGGGCGACACGACGCAGCTGCGTCTGTCCTACGCCTCGGGTCCGTTCTCCATGGGTATCGCTCTGGAAGACTCGGGCATCTACGGCGGCTACGTCGGTGACGGCTCCAGCTCCAACGGCAACCAGCTCGGCGTCGCCGGTGAGATCAAGTACTCGGGTGACATGTTCTCGGGTGAGATCTCTGCTGTCTACCGTACGGTCGACGGTGACGACTACACCGGTGGCTCCGTCCTACTTGCTGACGCTGTTACTGCGGGCTTCAACTCCGACGTCGACGGCCTCTGGCAGGTTGGCGCTGGTCTCGGCTTCAACCTCGGCGACGTCGCCAGCCTCTCGCTGGCCGCTGCCATCGGTTCGGGTCCGTTCACCGAAGTCAACAACTACTCGGGTGAAATCACCACCTCGCTTCCGGTCAAGAACGACTGGTGGGGCATCAGCGGCTTGGCCTCGGCCAACCTGTCTGACGCAGTTCACGCTGAAGTCGGCCTTGGTTACAAGCAGCGCCAGACGGACGGCCAGTCGTGGGCCCTCGATGGCGCCGATGCCGCATCCCTCAAGTCCTCGGGTATCGATTATACCACTTGGGCTGTGCTCGGCGGCATCTACTACACCCCGGTCGACCAGCTGACCATCGGTCTTGAAGGCGAGTGGTACACCGCGAACTACAGCACGTCTACGAAGGCCCTCGAAGACATTGACGGAACTGACGTTGTTGAGGGCGACAAGATCTCCCTCGACTACGAAGAGGACAACTGGTCGGTTGACCTCGTCTCGGTCTGGCGCTTCTAAGCCTTACCCCTGCAAACGATATAGAGAGACGGCCCGCTTCGGCGGGCCGTTTTTTTGTGCCTGCCCCTGCCCGGCCTGCGGTTTTTCCGAATTGCGCTTTTCGGGCCATTCTGTGGCCTGATTTCGTGCTATGAAGCAGAAGAACATGAGAGACGGATGTTGCCTCCCCTTCGCCCCCTGCTGACCCTGAGCCTGCTGGCCCTGGCGCTCGCCGCCTGCGAATCGACGTCCAACGTCGATCTCGAAAGCCGTAACTTCAATGTGCAGCAAACCTCGGTGCCGCCGGGCGAGGCGGTGGCCTCGGCCGAGCAGATCACCAGCCTGGTGCGTCGCTCCGGCCCGACCTATGTCACGCTGATCGTGTCGCAGCCCAACAAGGCCGACACGGTGACCAAGGAAAACCGCAAGGGCACTCCCGTCACCTCCGGCAGCGGCTTCGTGGTGGATGGCTCGGGTTACGTAATGACGGCCGCGCATGTGGCCAAGCGCGTCGGCAACACGGTGTCAGCCAAGGCGGCGAACGGCCGCGTCTATTCCGGCGAGGTGGTGGCGGTCAGGCCCGAGAACGACATGGCCGTCATCCGCCTGCGCGGCTTCTCCGGCAAGGCGGTGACGCCGGCCGACGACCAATGCCTCGCCAAGGGCAACATCGTCTATTCGCTCGGCCGCCCGCACGCCCAGGGCGACACGGCACGGCTTGGCGAGTTCGAATCGCCCAGCTTCGGCCAGGCCGTCAAATATGCGGGTGAAGATGCCAAGTTTGGCTACCCCGATGCCATGGTGCTGCGCCTGTCCACCCAAAAGGGCGAATCCGGCGGCCCGCTGTTCGACCAGCGGGGCAACCTCGTGGGCATGGTGGTGAGCACACTCTATGACAATGCCGGCCAGCCGCTGAACCTTGCCCATGCCGTGCCCTCGCGCACGCTGGCGGGCTTCCTGTGCGGCACTGTGCAATGCTCCTCGCAATGGCGTGCGGTTGCCGCGGGCGGCGGGCGCTGCGCCTCCTAAAGGCTGTCCAGAATCGGCGTCAGATGGCGCTCATAGGGTTTCCAGCGCGCCACTGACGAGGCGTTGATCCCTGCCCTCACCTGCAGGCGGCTGAACGTCGTCACCGCCCCTGCATTGCGCTCCGGGTGAAGGCAGGCCTCTTCCATGTCCAGCCCGAGATAGCCCAGCAAGGACGCGATGGCAGGCTCGGGGTCGGCAACCAGCAGCTCATAGGCGAGGTGGAAGACCCGGCCCGGCAACACCTCTTCCCAATGCGCCATCAGGCGGCGGTATTCGTGATGATAGGCGGCATAGTCAGCCGGATCATAGCTGTAGGAATGCGCGGCGCTCATCTCGGTCTGGAGGGCCGAGATGAAGGTATCCGCAGGGTGGCGCGTGCAGTTCACGAAGCGCGCCTGCGGGAACAGGATGGCGGCCTCGGCGATGAAGCGGAAGTTGAGCGGCATCTTGTCGACGGCCAGTTCCTTGCCGGGTACGACGAACCGCATGACCTGCTCATAGAGGGCGGCAATTCCGGCGATGCCGGGCTCTCCCAACTCGCCGAGTGCGCCCTCAATCTCGCCCAGCGGCTTGCCACGGCCGAGCTTCGCTGCGGCATAGGTCATGGTCTCGAGTTCGCCCGCATTGCCGGCCCTGCTGTGGGCGGAGATGATCTGTGCCGCAAGCGTGGTGCCCGACCGCGGCAAGCCGATCACGAACACCGGCCGGTAATCGCTCCTGCCATGTTGTGCCGCAAGGTGCTGCAAGCGATCCTTGCCGAAGGCGCTGATGCGGGCATCGACCTCCTGGCGGAAAGCGGCGGTGACCGACGGCGCGCGCAGCAGCTTCTTTCCTTCGGTGAAGCTGGCGAAGGCCTCGTCGTAGCGGCCGCTCGTCTGCAGCATCACGCCGCGGCGGACCATCAGGTCGCTGCGGTCGACAGGTGCCAGATCGGGGCGGGCAAGTTCACGGCCGATGCGTGCGAACATCTCAGGGTCCGCATCATGCTTGCCGATGGAGGACAGCAGGCACAAATAGCGCGCATGATGCGGCGTGACCGCGATGAAGCGGTCAATGTGTTGCCGCGCCTCATCGATGCGGCCCAGCGAGAGCAGACAATCGAGCACCTCGAGGCGGATCGCATGCCGGGCGGCGTCGGGCGCACGTTCCAGTGCCTTGCTGAAGAGGGCGAGCGCCTGCTCCATGTGCCCGATGCGGGCGTGGAAGGAGCCGTTGCGCCAGATGGCCTCGACGTTCGACGGCGCCACGCTGCGCGCCTTGCCATACTGGACCGCTGCCTCCGGCACGCGACCCATGCTCAGCAGGCACAGACCAAAATTCAAAAGGTAGCCGACGTTGCGGCCATCGAGCGTGACGGCCCGCGCGAAATGCGGCTCCGCCTGCTCGAAGCGTCCCTGCGACTGGATGGTGATGCCAAGGATGAACTGCGCCTCGGCGGCGAGCGGGTTTTCCATCACGAGGCGCTGCGCCAGGGCCTCCGCCTCGCGCAGCCTGCCGCGCGCCAGCATCTCGTCGATCTGGCGGAGCGCAAGCTTCACGCGCTCCGGGCGACCTGCTGTCATGGCAGCAGGACCGTGGTGCCCGTGGTCTTGCGGCCCTCGAGATCACGGTGCGCCTGGACCACATCCGCCAGCGCATAGCGCTGGTTCACCGGAATCTTCACCTTGCCGCTGGCGACGACACTCACCAGATCCTGAGCGGTTTCCTGCAGGTCCGCATCGGAGGCCGTGTAGGTGTTGAGCGTGGGGCGCGTGACATAGAGCGAGCCCTTGGCGGACAGTTGCAGCAAGTCCAGCGGAGGAACGGGGCCCGACGCGTTGCCGAAGCTCACCATCAGCCCACGCGGGCTGAGACAGTCGAGCGAGATCATCAGCGTGTCCTTGCCGACGCCGTCATAGACGACCGGCACGCCCTTGCCGCCGGTGAGTTCACGCACGCGCTTCACCGTATCTTCGGTCGCGGAATTGATGACGTGGTCGCAGCCATGGGCGCGGGCGATGTCGGCCTTGGCGTCAGACCCCACCGTGCCGATGACGGTGGCGCCCAGGGCCTTGGCCCACTGGCTCATGATCAGGCCGACGCCGCCCGCCGCAGCATGCAGCAGGATGGTGTCGCCCGGCTTCACCACATAGGTCGCGCGCAGCAGGTAGCGCGCCGTCATGCCCTTGAGCATCATGCCGGCGGCGGTCTCGTCCGAGATCGACGGCAGCAGCTTGACCAGCCGGTTGGCCGGCAGGTTGCGCATGTCGGCATAGGCGCCGATGGGGCCGGTGCCATAGGCAATGCGGTCACCCACCCTGAGGCTGTTCACCCCTTCACCCACCTCTTCCACCACGCCCGCCGCCTCGAGACCGAGGCCCGAAGGGAACTGCAGCGGATAGAGGCCGGAGCGGTGATAGGTGTCGATGTAGTTGAGCCCCACCGCCGTCTGGCGCACGCGCACCTGGCCGGGGCCGGGCGCTCCCACCTCGGTGTCCACCAGCTTCATTACCTCTGGGCCGCCGGTCTCGGCGATGCGGATCGCTTTCATGCTTGCACCTCTTGGCGGTGCCCGGCATGTTCCGGCGCAACCGCATTTCAAGCCCTTGGTGCCCGATCATGACCTATGCCGTCAATCCCGCCGTCAGCCGCATCGAGGCGCCGCCGATCATCGAGGCGCAGAGCTGGGTGCGGCCGGGATTGCGCAACAGGAAACTGCTCAATCTCTGCCAGGCGGTGCCGAGCTGGAAATGCGCCGAGGCGCTCGACGCGGAAGTGGCACGGCTGGCGCATGAGCCGGGCATAGGCCTCTACACCGACATCTATGGCATCCCGGAACTGCGCAGCGCCATCGCGGAGCACTTCTCCGCAGACTACCGCGGCAAGGTGGCGGCTGAGAATGTCTGCGTCACGGCGGGCTGCAACCAGGCCTTTGCGGCGGCGATCATGGCGATTGCCAAGGCGGGAGACAATGTCATCGTGCCGGTCCCCTATTTCTTCAACCACACCATGTGGCTGGGCATGCTGAGCGTGGAGGCGCGCCACGTGGCCGGGATCGGCCAGCCCGATGCAGCCGAGGTGGCCACGCTCATCGACGAAAAAACCCGCGCCATCGTGCTGTGCTCGCCCAACAACCCGACCGGCTCCATCTATTCACCCGAGACCATCAAGGCGCTGTTCGACCTGGCGCGTGCCCGCGGCATTGCGCTGGTGATCGACGAGACCTACAAGGATTTCCGTGACGGGGATGCGCCCGCCCACCCGATCTTCTCGATCGATGGCTGGGAGGATGCCTTCATCCATCTCTACAGCTTCTCCAAGGTCTTCGCGATGACCGGCTATCGCGTGGGTGCGATCACCGCGTCAACGCGTGTGCTGGCCGAAATTGAGAAGATCATGGACTGCATGGCGATCTGCACCAGCCACATCTCGCAGCGCGCCGCGCTCTTCGCGCTCACCAAGCTTGACGACTGGAAGCGCGCAAAGATCGGGATGATGCATGGCCGGTTGACATCCCTGCGCAACGCATTCCGGCGCGAGGGCCTGAATTACGAACTCGTCAGCTCCGGAGCGCTGTTTGCCTATGTGAAGCACCCCTTTGCTGACGAGACAGCGAAGCAGGTGGCGATGCGGCTGGCGGGCGAGCACGACATGCTGTGCCTTCCGGGCTCGATGTTCGGCCCAGCCCAGGAGCAGTACTTGCGCATCGCCTTCGCAAATGCCGAAGCGAGCGACATGGAAACGCTGGTGGATCGATTGATGGAAAGCCAGACGCGCGGCTGACATCAGATCTCGGCCATGTCCTCAAGCTCGTTCGGCCGCGCGATCAGATAGAAGCTGCCCTCGCGCGTCAGGATGCCTTCTCGCAGCAGGTCATTGATGGCGCGGCTGGCGTTTTCACGCGCGACACCCGCCATGCCGGCAATGTCGTTCTGCGTGATCTTGTTGGGCAGCAGGATGGTGCCGTTTGCCCTGCCCTCACCCAGGCCCTGCGCCAGCGAGACAAAGGCACGGGCCACGCGCCCGGACACGGTGACGGTGCCCTGCGCCACGACGGAATCGTTCGTCTGCCGCAGGCGGCGCGTCAGGATCTTCAGGGCCTCGCGATAGACCTGCGGATTGGCATCCGCCAGCCGGAAGAACGAGCCCTTGGACAGATGCAGCAGCTTGCAGGGCTTGAGCGTCGAGATGGTGGCGGAGCGTGGCTGGTCATCGAACAACGAGAGCTCGCCGATGAGCGACCCGGGGCCGAGCACGGCGAGCAGGCGCTCCTGCCCATCCTTGGCGACCACGGCCGCCTTGACCACGCCTTCCCTCAGGAAATAGCAGCCGTCGCCCGCATCACCGGCGTGGAACAGCACCCGGCGGGCCTTGAGGGTGACGTCATTGGCCGCAGAAAGAAGCGACTTGCTCACGCCCCAGGACATGACCGGGGGCGCAGCGCGCTTCTTTGCCTTGCCTGGTGCGTTTGCTTGCGATGATGTGCGCAACATAGGCCTGCCCCCCGTATCGCCACTATCACTAACACAGCCTGCGGCAGCTGAGAATGCCGCTGCCCGAGTCTCAGTCGTGGTAGGAGGTAGACACGTAGGTGTAAGGCGGCTGCCAATAGGTGAAAAGCGTGCTGGCCGCCATGCCCGGCAGGGTGTCAGCCACTTCGGGCGCTTCGCCAAGCAGCTCGTTGAGGTTCAGGCCAACCGCCAGATAGGGGTTGCGCGTTGGCTCGACGCCGGCATCGCGGCTCTGGTCGGTGTAACCCTCGGTGTAATAGCCCGCCTGCAGTTCAAGGAAGCGCAGCGGCGTCTGGTCCAGCTTCTCGAAGCCGGACAGTTTCAGCGCGAGGACATAGCGCTGGCCGTCATAATCGGTGAAAGGGTCCCAGTCGTGATATTCCGACGCGCTCCAGTACTCGAGACGGAAATCGACCTTCTCGGCGAGGCCCGGAACGGTATTGCGCAGGAATGAGAAGCTGGCACCGACGCCGTTGGCGATGAGGTCCTCGTAGGAGAAGCCATGTCCGCCGGAAAAGCCGTCGAAGAATTCGATGTAGGTCTGGAAGCCCATGCCGAGCAGAGCGCCGGTGATGGCGGCGTTGGCCGGGTCATCCACCGAATGGGCGATGCGCTGGGTGAAGTACTGCGAAACGACATAGCCGGTGTAGGCATGGCCAAGCTTGTCCATGCCGCCGTACTTGGTGTCTTCGCCGAACCAGCCCTCGCTCTCGAAGTGATAGCCGGAACTGCCCCAGTCCCAGTTGTTGATACCGAAAACCGTGACGCCGCCGAAGAGCGCCAGGATGTCCCACTTGACGGTCTTCGACTGGTCCCAGAACACATCGAAGCTGTAGTCGCCGTATTGCGACACGTCGATGTGCTGGAGATTGTACTCGACACCGTTGATGAAATTGGCCACCGGCGAATTGGTCCGCTCAGGGCGCATCGGATCGCCGACCGCCGAGGTGGGGAGGATGCTGAACTTGTCCTGCTTGCCGAGGGCAACGATCTCATCGCTGGTCAGCACGGCCTCGCCGGTGAGCGGAATGAACGGCTGCAGGGTGGCGAGATCAAAGGCGGCGGCACTGCTGGTCACGACGTCGCCCGCGTCCGCGACGCCCGACAACGCCACGGACAGCAAGCATCCCACTGCCGCTGCGCCAGTCTTCCTCATGCGGAAACAGTTACTAGAAACTCAATCTGGCTCCAAGGGTCTTTCGTTCCCGGCGCGCATATCGTGAACAAATGGTTGCAGGGGCCGCTGCGGAAACCCGCCGCGATGACGGCAAGCGGCGGCCCCCAGCGCTGCGCCCTGCAGAAGACACTCCTTTATTATCAAGCCCTTGGCGTGTGCTCCCAGGAAGCCCACAATGAAGGAGTCTCCCGCCCCGGTTGTATCTGTAACCTCGGTGGGCACCGCATCGACGCGCAGCAGCTGACGGCCGTCATTGGCCAGGCTTCCGGCCGCGCCGAGGGTGATGACGGCCAACCGGGCACCAAGCGCCAGGAATCGCTCAGACTCGGCTTCACCCGCCTGCGGCATGGCTGAGCCGAAGGCGATATCGAGCCCGGCGGAATCCAGTTCGGAAGGCTCGTTGTTCACCGTCAGGTCCTGGGAGACCACGACACCCGCCACCCGCAGCGTCTGGCGCAAGGCCACGGCGCCGCGCATCCAGCCGATGTGGACGTGGCGCTTTCGCGCCAGAAACTGAAGGTCGGCCGCATCCGGTCGGTAGGCGTCGCAGGCACCGAAGCTCTCGAACACGAAGCGCCGGTCGCCATCGGGCAAGGTCTCGATGTCGGTCCGTGCCGTGGCCTCGCCCGGCAACCGGCGCACGCGACCGGTTCCAACGCCATTGGCCTCAAGCGCGGTGCAGACCGCCTCGCCGCCGGGATCTGCGCCGACCGCGCCCAGGTAATCCACCGCGCATCCGAGCCGCGCCAGTTGCACGGCCACGTTCACGGCATTGCCGCCCACCAGGCAGTCACCCACCGGCGGAAGGAAGCGGTCGATGCAATTATCGCCCACGGTGGCGAAGGTTCCTACTGGCACATTCCATTCCTTGTCAGCGCCGAGAATGCCGTGAACGGCGACGGCACTCAAGTTTGAGACAACCATGCTGCCATAGCGTCCGCCACGAGCCCAAGCGAGGAGCCCTACATGCCTGCCGAAAGCCACGGCCTGCGCCGCACGGAGATCTGCTCCGCCCTCGATCAGCGCCGCCGCTTCGCGCGGCGGCCCTGCAGCCTGCGGATCTTGCTGGGAACGCCGGGGGGCGAGGTGTGGGCCAGGCTTACCGATGTGTCCGAAGGCGGCCTGGGGTTCACATCCGACAGCCTCGTGATGCTTCGGCCGGGACAGCGGGTGCTGATCAATCACCAGATGGTCGGTGCGGTGTCCTGCGTGGTGCGATGGGCCATACCCCCGCGCTACGGTGCCGAGGTGACGGCGAGCGGCTCGCCACTCGCGCGCCTGAAGACCTTCTACGACACGCTTGCCCCCGCCCCCGGCGACATCCTCTGACCCCAAATAATCCATCAACTTCCAGCAGATATGCGGATCAACACATGAAAAAAGCCTCTTCACCATCCAGCGCCTGATGATTGCCTTCGGCTTCGTCATCATCGGACTCCTTGCCATCCTCGGACTGCAGACCTACCATGCGATTGACGACAACCGCATCGGCAGCGCCAGTTATGACCGTATCGTCAACGGCAAGGACCTCATCGCCGACATTCTTCCGCCGCCGCTCTACCCGGCCGAGGCTTTCTCCTACATGCACATCTTGGAGGACGAACCGCTGCTGCTGGAGAAGCTGAACGGCCGGCTGAACCAGATCGAGCAGGACTACCGGACGCGCATGGCGTTCTGGAAGCAGAACATCTCCCGTTACGGAATCATGACAGAGACGGAATGGGCCAGCTTCGGAGATGAGGTAGAGCGCCGCAACGACCAGTTCTGGTCAGACATGCGCAACAAGATCATTCCCGCCATCCAGCGCAACGATCTCCTTGCCATCGACTCTCTCTCAAAGCAGATGAGCCAAGACTTCATCGACTTCGGCGAGTTCATGCAGGACAAGGCCAACCTGATATCGCAGACGGTCGCTACCATCGAGGCGGAGAACAAGGCGAAGTCCAATGCCGACTTGACCCTCACGACGATCTTCAACATCGGCATCGTGCTTGCCATAATGCTGATGCTGCTGGGGGCACATCAATTCGTCATCCGTGCCATCACTGCGATTTCGGCCACCATGGCAAGGCTCGCCGGCGGGCATCTTGAAGAAGAAGTTCCCTACGCAGCCCGTGGCGACGAGGTGGGCGAAATGGCCCGCGCCCTTTCGGTATTCAAGGACCAGGCGCTGCAGAACCGCCGCAATGAAGAAAACTCGCAGCAGATTATCACCGTTCTCGGCCAGGGGCTCGAAAACCTTGCCAAGGGCAATCTTACCCACCGCATCGACATTGCCTTCCCCGATGCGCTGGACAAGCTGCGACAGTTCTTCAACTCTGCCGCGGACAGCCTCGCTGACACCATCAATACCGTGAAGCGTGGTTCCTTCGGCATCAAGTCGGGCACCGAGGAAATTGCCCAGGCCTCGGACAATCTCTCGCGCCGCACCGAGAACCAGGCAGCGAACCTCGAGGAAACCGCGGCCGCCGTGGCCGAGATCACCTCGACGGTGAAGAAGACCGCCGAAGGCGCCCAGCACGCCCGCAACATGGTCACCGCCGCCAAGGAAGATGCCGACCGTTCCGGCGTCGTCGTCAAGCGCGCGGTCGAGGCCATGCAGGGGATCGAGAAGTCGTCGCAGGAGATCACCCAGATCATCGGCGTGATCGACGAGATCGCCTTCCAGACCAATCTGCTGGCGCTCAATGCCGGCGTCGAGGCCGCGCGTGCCGGTGACGCGGGCCGCGGCTTCGCAGTGGTTGCCTCGGAAGTGCGCGCGCTGGCCCAGCGCTCGGCGGAGGCCGCGAAAGAGATCAAGGGCATCCTGTCCACCTCGCGCGACCAGGTCCAGGAAGGCGTGCAGTTGGTGGCCGAAACCGGCAGCTCACTGCGCCAGATCATTGACCGGGTCAACGAGATCAACGGCATCGTAACCGAGATTGCGCGCAGTGCCGAGCAACAGGCGACAGGCCTGCAGGAGGTGAACACCGCCGTCGACCAGATGGACCAGGTCACCCAGCAGAATGCCGCCATGGTCGAGGAGGCCACCGCAGCCACCCGCACCCTCACGCAGCAGTCCACCGAACTGGCCCAGATCGTCGCCCGCTTCACCACCGCGGCAGGCGCCATCATTGCCCAGGCCGAGGAGGCCCGCGAGTCCCACCGCCCGGCCCCGCGTGCCCCGGTGCGCAAGAAGGCTGTGGCCGCAGGCGGCGCCCGCGCAGAAAACGCCGATGCCGGCTGGGAGGAGTTCTGAGCCGCAGGAGATTGCACGCGACAAGCCGCCATGACCTCCGGTAAACATCAATTGGTTTTGCGAGATGGGGAGGACTGTCATGGCGGCGAAGCAAGCGGTGGCAATCGGCATGGTGGGGTGCGGATTCTATGCCCAGAACCATCTCAACGCCTGGGCCGACCTGAAGCCGGAGGGTGCGGTCCTTTCCGCCGTCTGCGACCGTGACGAGGCCCGCGCCGCCGCCGCCGGAAAGGCTTTCGGCGTCCCGCACTTCACCGACATGGGGCGCATGCTCGACACGGTGAAGATCGACCTCCTCGACATTGCCACCCGCATGGATACCCACAAGGCGCTGGCCGCCATCGCGGCCGAACGCGGCGTGGCGGCAGTGGTGCAGAAGCCCTTCGCACCCACTTGGGATGACTGCATCGCCATCGTCGAGACGGCCAGGAAACACAAGGCCTGGCTGGCCGTGCACGAGAATTTCCGTTTTGCCTCCGCCATGCGCGCGGTGAAGAAGATTCTCGACCAGGGCACCATCGGCACGCCCACCTGGGCCCGGCTTTCGTGGCGCACTGGCTTCGACGTCTATCGCGGCCAGCCCTATCTGGCGGAAGAGGAGAAGCTGGTCATCCAGGACGTCGGCATCCACATCCTCGACCTGGCCCGCTACTTCCTTGGCGAAGTGGCGCACCTGTCCTGCGAGACGCAGAAGCGCAACCCGAAGACCCGCGGTGAGGATACGGCCACCGTGCTGATGCGCCACACCTCGGGAGCGGTCTCGGTGGTGGAGGCCAGCTATGGCGCAAAGCGCCGTGACGATGCCTTTCCGGAGACCATGCTGGAGATCGAGGGTGACGGAGGGTCGGTGATCCTCACCAAGGGCGAGAAAGTGATCGTGACGACGCAGGGCCTCAGCTTCGAGGATCAGGTCGGCGGGCCCTTGCTGCATTGGACGAGCCGTCCCTGGCATGTCTCGCAGGAGGCCGTGCTGCACACCAATCGCCATGTGTTCGAGCGCTTCCGCGATGGACTGCCGGCGGACACCTCGGGCGAGGACAACCTCAAGACCTATGCGCTGGTGGAAGCCGCCTATGAGGCGGCGCGAACCCATGCTGCCGTGAAGCCCGTGCAATGGGTGCCGAAGGACTGAGCTTGAGCCAGCCTCATGCGCGGGCACATCGGCGACGGCTGTTCATCCACCTCAGCCCGCCATCTCGCGTTGTGTCGGTGTCGCGGGCTGGCTAGTCGCTGACCTTGGTGACATAGCCCCTGAAGTTCAGGCTCTTCAGCTTCCCGGACATCTCGACGGGCAGCCACAGCTTGCGGCCATCATCGAGTTCGGCAACGGGCGCGAAGGCCACGTCGTAGCTGTCGCCCGGAACGCCCTTGTCCTTGGCGCGGCCGGCGATCGGCGTCCAGCGCACTTCACACCGCTGTACATCACCCTTCCATGCCGCGTCGCCGTCGAGCTTGCCGGCACCCTTGTCGAACAGGGCAAGTTCAAACACCTCGCGACCATCGAAAACCTGGTGCGTCGAGGGACACGGGCTGTCGCCCGCCATGCCGATGCGCAGCACGGCGGTGAAGGGATCGACGACGCCGTTGGCGATCGCCGCGTCAAGCCTTTCCTTGCGGTCGGACTTCTTCATCGGCGGATCATAGCTTGGCGGGCCGCCATCCCACCGCACGGTGGTCACCTTTCGCGTGTCGGACTCGTCACGCGTGATGGTGTAGGTCACCGGCTCGGGGCTTGCCTCGACAAGCCGCGCCTCGCCCACAGCGGTGGCACCGAATTCGGAGAACACCCGGCTCATGCCCGCCGTGCGGATGCGCGCCTTGCCATGCGCCTCGCCGCCGGAGACCGTGACGGTGAACTTGACTTCGGTGACCGTCAGCGGACCGACGTCAAGATTATAGCTCACTGTTACGCCGGCCGCCTGGGCGCAGGCGGGGGCGGCCGCCACAAGGCCGAGGGCAAGCAGGGAGGTGAAGGCGTTCCGCATGTGAGTGTCCGTTCCAGCTGTCCGGTTGCAGGCTTCTTCACCCTACTCTTTGGCGAGAGTGTGTTAAATTGGGAGTTTTCGAAGGAGATTCCATGCGCCGCCCGCTTATCCTTCCCCGCTAGGACGAGCCGGACGACTATTCGCCGGATTTCGAGGCGATTGCCGCCATGATCCGGCAGTCGGACCCGTCGATCGAGGTCATCATGCACTGGGCGGACAAGGGAGAACTGTGCCCCGGGTCGCCCATACCCACCATGATCGTGGCGCTGTGCCAGCTGCATGCGCCGCTACCGGTGGCGGGCCACCTGTTCGGCTGCCTGCCCATTCCCAAGACCGAGCAGGAGCAGGCCTATGGCCGGAACCGGATCGCCACGCCCAGGGCCCAGGCCGTTCTTCTGGGGCATCGACCTGACCCCCCGTGTGTGGGGTCCCCTGGTGGTGATCAAGCCCCTGGACCCCGCGTTCACCTCCGCGCGGGGGTGCAGTGTGGTTACCCACCGCCCTTCTTGGCGCCCTGCGGCGCGAGCACTTTACCGCCGCCCACCCGATCCAGCGCCACAGCTTCATGGTGCGGACCATCATCGACATCGGGCGCCATCCCCGCCACTATCGGGTGCTGTGCTTGTTCGGCACGCCGCTCTACACGATGCGGGTGGAATTGAAGGCGGCGCAACCGCCAGTCACCTCCAGCGTCCAGACCATCGCCTCGGCAAACATCGCCACCAACGCCAGCGTCACCAAAACGCGCGTTCTGGTCGACGAGCCGGAGATCGCCGCCTCCGCGCGCCAGGTCTCCTTCGTGTTGCCTGACGTGCCGCTGCAGGGCATCGACATCCTGCGCGAAGCGAAGACCGGCAAGCTTTATGCACTGGAGAGCAACCCAGGCGGCAACACCTGGCATTTCTCCTCAGGCTTCGGAGCCGTGCTGCGCGGCGAGGTTGGCCACAGGCGTGAGAATCTGCTGGCACAATATGATGGCCTGCCGCTCGCCGCCAAGACGCTGGCCGAGGCTAAGCGCAGTAGCGGCGGGTCCCCACCCGGCGCCACTTGCCATGTGGGCGCACAGGTCATGGAGTGCTTGTTCCATTTTCCGGGTGACGTTAGGATTCGTTCCGACCAACGACCCGGACCGCACGATGGACAGTTCCCTGCCGACACCCCACGACTACAGCCTGACCGGCCCCTCCAGTCGCTTTGCGCTGGAGCACGGCCTCGCCAATGCCGAGTGGTATCGGGCACCCATTCCGCGGGCGCGGATGAAGGAGTTGATGAAACGTTCCGACGGCCCTGCCATCCGCGATACCCTCATCTGGATCGCCGCCTTCCTGGTGACCGGCGGCCTCGCCTTCCACTTCTGGCCCACGGCGTGGTCCATCCCCTTCTTCCTGGCCTATGGCGTGCTTTACGGCTCCTCGACGGATTCGCGCTGGCACGAGTGCGGCCATGGCACCGCATTCAAGACGGCATGGATGAACGAGGTGGTCTACCAGATCGCCTGCTTCATGATCATGCGCGAGCCCACGGTCTGGCGCTGGAGCCACACCCGCCACCACACCGATACAATCATCGTCGGCCGTGACCCCGAAGTGGCGGTGATGCGCCCGACGGTGATCCTCAAGGTGATCCTGATGTTCTTCGCCGTGCCGCAGGTGTGGGGCGAGATCAAGAGCATGGTCCGCCATTCACTCGGCCGCCTCACGCCCGACGAGGCCGACTACATTCCGGAGATGGAGCGCGCCAAGGTTTACCGCACGGCGCGCGTCTGGCTGGCGATCCACCTTGCCGTCATCGCCTTCTCGATTGCCATCGGCTCGATCCTGCCGATGCTGTTCATCGGCCCGCTACCCACCATGTATGGCGCTTGGCTTCACATCATCACCGGATTGACGCAGCATTCTGGGCTGCCGGAAAACGTGTTGGACCATCGCCTGAACTGCCGCACCGTCTACATGAACCCGGTTCTGCGCTTCCTGTACTGGAACATGAATTATCATATCGAGCATCACATGTTCCCGATGGTGCCCTACCATCGCCTGCCCGAACTGCACGCGGAGATGAAGCCCTATTGCCCGCCGCCCTACCCCAGCACCATTGCCGCATATGCCGAGATCATTCCGGCCATCATCCGGCAGATCCGGGAGCCCGGCTGGTCGGTCCAGCGGCCCATCCCGCGCGAGCACCCAACACACGCCGTGCCGGCTGAATGAGTGAAGAGAGACGAGAAATGCCCAACTGGATTGCCGCCTGCAATGTCGGGGACATCGACCCCGAAGACGTGATGCGCTTCGACCATGGCGGGCACACCTTCGCCATCTACCGCTCGCCTGAAGATGCATATTTTGCCACCGACGGATTATGCACCCATGAGAAGATCCACCTCGCCGACGGGCTGGTGATGGACCACATCATCGAGTGCCCCAAGCACAACGGTCGCTTCGATTACCGCACCGGCGCGGCCAAGGGCGCGCCCGTCTGCGTGAACCTCAAGATCTACGAAGTGAAGGTCGAGGGCGGCAAGGTATTGATCGACGTGGGCTGAACCGGTCGGCATGACAGCTGTATGACGTTGTGGCGGTCTGTGGTCGCCTCGCCGCAACTCAATTGAGGCCGGCTGCAAATGGGTAATACTACGCTCTGGTTCCCCCGATCTGTCGCTGCTAGGCTTTACTGCTAACGTGGGGAAAGACCAATGTGCCAATCATGCATCGATAAAGACCGCCGCAACTTCATGCTCCGCTCGGCAGCGGGCCTCGCCGCGGGTGCACTTGCGCTGGGCGGCTGGCAAAGCCAGTCACGCGCCGCGGGCGTGATGCCCACCTCGCTTGATCCTGACGCGGCACTTGCCAAGCTCAAGGAAGGCAACGCCAATTTCGCGAAATCTCCCGAACTCTGCGCAAACGCTCTTGATAAGCGGCGTTCGGATCTCGTGGAAGGCCAGGCGCCCTGGGCCACCATCCTGTCCTGCGCAGACTCCCGTGTGCCGCCGGAACTCGTCTTCGGTGGCCTCAACCTAGGCGAACTCTTCATCTGCCGGAATGCCGGCAACATCGCTGACACCGATGTCCTCGGCACCATCGAATATGGCGCGGCAGTTCTCGGGTCGCCGCTCGTCGTCGTGCTGGGCCACTCGAGCTGCGGTGCCGTCAAGGCTGCCTGCGAGGTCGCCAAGACGGGCGCCGTGCTTCCCGGTTTCATCGCCCCGATGATCGATTCGATCCTCCCAGCCGCGAGGGCCGAGATGGGCAAGGAAGGGGACTTCGTCGCCAACACCATCCGCGAGAGTGCCAGGATGACCGCCGAGAGAGTTGTCAGGCTGAGCGGGATCGTCAGGCAACTCGTCGAGGAGAAGAAGGTGAAGGTGGTCTTCGCCGTCTATGACCTCGATTCCGGCAAGGTTGATTTCCCCGCCTGATTTTTCACCGACTGCCAACCGCATTCCGGAGCCACCGCCACACAGGCGGTGGCTTTTTGCAATCCCGCCCTGCAATGCCACGATTGGCGGTTCTGGACGGCTTCCTGCTGCGCCGGGTCGAACTTGCCTGCAGTTCCACCCTGGGTTCATGTTGCCCGCTGTTCTGGGCGTGGTAGCATGAACGCAGCGTAGGTTGATCCTGGTAATTCCAACAATTTAAACAGGAATTCCTGAGCCGAGACAGGCACCCGGCACTCACCGTCGGACAGCGCGTGCCGGAAACCGGCGTCAGTTACCCACACCAGCTAAATTCAGGGTTTTTTAACCTTCTCGAATCAGCCGCCAAAGGGCAGTTACTTAAGGGTTAAACCGTGCCGGATTCCATCCGTCCCGGGAACTAGGATCGCGTAGGTAATGGTCTCATCGGCGGCTCACCGCAGAAGATGGGTCGGAATGCATTTCCGGCCGTCGCGACCGCTACTTCTGTGCCTCGCTGCACTGGCGCTTGCAAGCTGCAACACCCCCTCCTCCATGCTGGATGCGACCGGCCAGGTCGATCTCACGGCGAAGAAGCCGCAAAGGATTACCAGCCGCAACGACGGTCAGATCAAGGTACCCGGTCAGCGGGGCCGCTATGAGGTCATCCCCGGCATGAGCGCCGCCGACTTCGGCGATGGCGGGGCCGGCGATCCCCCCTCCGGAGTGGGAGCGCTCGATGACGGCAAGTTCACCGTCAACGTGGACCAGGCCAGCCTGCCAGAATCCGCCAAGCTGATCCTCGGCGAGACGCTTGGTTACAACTACACCATCGACCCACGCGTCCAGGGCTCGGTCACGCTGGTGAGCAATCGTTCTCTCACCGGCCGCGAATTGATCAGCGCCTACGAGGCCGCCCTGCGACTGGCAGGGGCCGCTTTGATCCAGTCCGATGGCAACTATAAGATCGTTGCCTTGCAGGAGGTGCTCGACGGCGAGATGGGCACGCCCGATCTCGGCAAGGGCGTTTCCCCCGGCTATGGCGTCAACGCCATTCCGCTGCGCTATGTGGGCCCGGCGAGCGTCATGGAGTTGCTGGATGGCTTCATCGCCCGGTCAGGCTCGGTGCGCGCCTCGAAGATCGGCAACATGATCCTCATCCGCGGTCCCTCGGCAGAGCGCCGGCAACTCGTCGACGTGGTGCTGTCCTTCGACGTCGACTGGATGCGCAACCAGACCTCCGGCATGGCCCGCCTCGAGAACGCCCGCGCCGAGGAGGTTGCCTCACGGATCGAGCAGGTCTTTGCGCAGGATGGCGCCGTCTCCGGCCCCAATGCGCTGAAGGTCATTCCCGTTCCCAACATCAACAGCGTCATCGTCATCGCGCGCACCCGCGCCAAGGTGAACACCGCGCTGAACTGGATCCGCCGGCTTGACCAGGAGAGCGTCGATTCTCCCAACTACTACGTCTATGCCGTGCAGAACGGCAACGCCGTGGAGCTCGCCCGCATCCTCAATGCCACGTTCGGTTCTGGCGGCGGCGGAGCGGATGGCGGCACCACGGCCGAGGTGGCTCCCGACAGCCAGTCGATGGATGTCTCGATCGCCAATGACACCGAAGGCCAGGAATCGACGCAACCCGATCCAGCGGGCTCGGCGGAGCCGTTTGGCAAGACCGACCTTCAGACCGGCAGCACCGACGGCACAGCCACGACGTCGACGAGTAGCAGCGACAGCGGCACCAACAGTGGAGGTGGCAACTCGTCCACGATCCGCATCACGGCCAACCCGTCAAACAACACCATCGTGATCAGCGCGACGCCCAAGGACTATCGCAAGATCCTTGCCACGCTTCGCCAGATGGATTCGCCAGCCACCCAGGTGCTGATCAACACCATGATCGCCGAAGTCTCGCTGAACAATCAGCTGCGCTACGGCGTGCAGGCTTATGTGGAGAGCAACAACGTCGCCTTCGCGCTGGCTGGCAGCAAGCCAGCCGCCGACGGCCCCATCATCAGCCCGCAGTTTCCGGGCATGAACTTCCTGTGGGGCGGCATATCGAACCCCAAGCTGGTGATCGACGCGCTCTCCGGCATCACCAATGTCCGCGTGGTGTCTTCGCCGTCCATTCTGGTGCTGGAGAACGAAACGGCCACCATCAAGGTGGGTGACCAGATCCCGGTCCAGTCGGAGACCGCAGTCACCAATGGTGGAAACTTCGTCAACTCGATCCAGTATCGTGACACTGGCGTGATCCTGAAGGTCAAGCCGCGTGTCAGCGCCAATGGCGTGGTGACGATCGAGCTCGGCCAGGAACTCTCGGCGTTGCAGAAGGAACTCGGAATCGACGGCAATCCGCGGTTCACGCAGCGCTCGGTCACGTCCAAGGTATCGGTGAACGATCAGCAGACGGTTCTGCTCGGCGGGCTCATCTCAGGCATGGAGGATCGCACCCGCGAGACGGTTCCGGGTGCGGACAAGGTGCCGATCCTCGGCAAGCTCGTCGGCACCACCGACAACAACGCCCAGCGCACCGAGATCATCGTCTTCATCACGCCGAAGATCATCCGCAACGGCGAAGAGGCCGCCCGCGAGTCCCAGGATCTTCGCGACAAGATGAAGAACCTCAACTTCAACTGACCTCACAAGCCGACGCCGCAGCGTCAGACGCAAGCATGGCCGGCGTTGCTGCCGGCCATGCTGGGTGCGTGTCGAAAGCCTTGCCTCAGGGTGCAGGCGCTGCCGGAATCACCTGGATCTTGGCCATCATGCCGGCATCTTCATGCTCGAGGATGTGGCAGTGGTAGACGAACTCGCCGGTCTCGGCGAAGGGGATGTCCACCAGCTTGGGCACGTTCAGGCACTCGTGGTCGATCCACTGCTGGACTGTGCAGTAGCCATTCTGATCGTTGGCGACCTGGTCCGCGATGGCGGGCACCGGCGCTGCAATCTGCAGCGACACTTCGTCCTCCATCACACCGGCACCAACGTTCGGGTCGAGCGTGGGATGAAGCGGCGAACCCTCGGGTGCTGCCACATCCACGGCGCGGAACTTGGTCTGGTGGACATGGAAGTTATGGTTTTCAGTCGCGAGGTTGACGAGTCCCCACGCCTCGCGCACCGGCATCTGGCCTGCAGCCAGCGGAATACACAGATAGGGGTTCGACGGGTCGAAGGCCTTGATCGGATGGAATGAGTCCAGCACCTGCTTGCCCTGCGCATCGACCTCGTCGTAGCCCAGCCCGAAGACGTTTGAGTTCGTAACGTCCACCAACCCGAAGAAGATGCGGCGGCGGTGCCCGTCTGCAAGCGGCTGGGGCGTGCACCCCGGCGGCGGGTTGGCGGCAACGGCATATGGCACCTTTTCGAAGAAGATGCCCTGCGGCGCGTTGGCCGCCTTGGCGTCGCCCTCAAGCTTCAGGGCCACCAGCGAAGGGTCCGTATAGGTGCCGCGGAAGGTGACGTTGGCGAGGTTCACCGCGGGCCACGGGTCGCCAACGCCCGCCTCGCCCGTGGTGAAGCCAACGCTGCGCAACGTGGCCGAGGCGCCGCGCGGCGGGTTGACGATGTTGCCGGCGGCGTCGCGATAGGTAACCCACACCTCGGCGCGCGAGCCCGGCAGCATGATGATGCTCTTCACGCACATCGGCTCAGGGAATCCCGGCGGAACGGTGCCCGGACAGGGCACCAACTCGAAGCGGTTCTTGCCCAGAAGCTTTTCCATGTCCGCCTGCGAGGTGCCGGATGGCAGGGAGATGCTGATGCCGTCGATGGACACCACCTGCATCAGCATCGGGTAGCCGCCATTGGCATTGTTGTTGAGCTCGATCTTGTAGGTGGCGCTGGCACCGGCATTGGTGAAGCTCCACAGCTCGCCCTTGGGCTTGTTGACGGCGATTGTCGGATAGACCACGCCACTTACCGGGAAATACCACCGGCCCCCGGTATAGTCGTTGCCATCCTGGCTGGTGTTATTGAAACCGGGGCAGCTGCCAAGCCGCCCCTCCTGGGCGTCGGCGGGGAACTGCGCGCAGAACTGCGGGTCCTGCTGGTCGTCGAGCACCTCGCCATTGCTGACCGGCAGGTTCACCGGGTCGGGGCCCTGCTGGAAAGCGATGGTGCCCTTGGCGAGCACCTGCATGTCCTTGAGGATGAGATGCCGCACCTGCTTCTCGGGGAACGGGTTCGTGCCGTCGCTCGCGTGCTTACCGGGCTTGCCGATGGTGATGATGCCCGCCAGGCCCGAGGACAGACTGTCGGAGGTGATACCGTGCACATGCGGGTGGAACCAGTCGGCGCCCGAGGGCTCGTTGGCCGGAATGTCGATCACATAGTCGAGGACACCCTTTGTGACCACCGCGCCATGGTCCATGCCATGCTCCATGGGCACGCCGTTGGCGGGGTTGTAGAGCGATACGTAGATGTCGTCGCCCCAGGTCGGATTGGCCTCGGTCGCTGCGCGCGCCTGCACAACGAGGCCGTGGGTGTGGAGGTTGGTCGGCGTGAGCGGCAGGTTCATGCCCGCCTGCATGTCGACCTCAGGCGGCGAGGCATAGGGGTTCCAGTAATGCCAGACCTTGTTGTAATCCTGCTTCGGCAACTTGTTGACGAGCCGGACCTTCAGCTTGTCGCCAGGCTGCAGTGCCAGCCGCACGCCGCCGAACTCCGAAGAGCTGTATTTCGGCGGGTCGCAGCGATTATGGTATGACTGAGAGCGATAGCAGACCTCGTAGACCCAGCCTTCCGGGTGGATCACCTTCTTGGAACCGTGGGGCCTGAACTTTATTGCCGTCACCGGCTTGGGCCGGGCGATCATCAGAATGTCCAGAACGCCGTTCTTGCTGGAAAAGACCGGTGGCTCCAGGAAGCGCGCCGCGCCCGCGGTGCCGCACATCGTGGCGGCGATCAGGGCGGCTGCCACTGCCAAACCGTAAGATTTTGCCATCACGGGCATACTTCTGCTTCGGGCGCGATGCGCGACCCAGCTCCCGCCGGACTCATGCGCACGCAACCCTCTCTCGTGCTGATACTGCTCCCCGGAGGCGCTGGGAAGACGGCGAATCTGCTTAGCGCAACGGAAGCTCGGCTGGGACAACCCTGCACGCCCTGCGCGTATCCGCGCTCCGGCCGGCCACCCCACCGGGGCAGGACCCGGAACTGCGCCCTAAGGTAAGGATTGACTTTCTTTACCCAAGGCTGCTTTGATCGCGCCCGCGGTTTCCGAACGTTTCGGAGACTTCTACTATGAAAGCGAGAACATATTTTGGCTACAGGCAAGGTTAAGTGGTTCAACGAGACCAAGGGTTATGGCTTCATCGCGCCGGATGACGGCTCGAAGGACGTCTTCGTTCACATCAGTGCCGTGGAACGCGCCGGTCTGCGTTCGCTCAAGGAAAACCAGGCGGTTTCCTTCGAGCTGGTGACCGACCGTCGCTCCGGCAAGCAGTCGGCCGATCAGCTGCGTGCTCTCTGAGCACGCATTGATGGCCAAGAAAGCGAAGAAGAAGGTTGCCGCGAAAGCGGCAACCAGCAGCAGGAAGACCAAGAAGGTCATTGCCGTGAAGTCGGTGAAGGCCCGCAAGCCTGCTGCAAAGAAGGCCCCCCGCAAGGCAACCCGCCGCAGCACGGCGGACGTGGCCAAGCTGCGCAAGGCGGTCATCGCCGGACTGAAGTCCGGCAAGTCCGTCGAGGTGGTGGCCGGCCAGCTGGGAATCTCCCGGGCCTATCTCTACCGTCTCAAGAGCAGCGGCTGATCCAGTTCAGGCCGCAAAGTTTGGAATTACGACCATTGCCGCGCGCCCCCGAAACGGGGCGCGTTGCCGTTTGTGGGGTTGCGCCCACGCCCGCCGCCACGGCCTCGCGAACCCCACCCGAGACATGCCCGGCCGCGACGGAGTTGCCGCCCCACCACAAGAATCTGCTGACGATTATTGAAAGCCGACCTAATGAACAACGCTGTCAGCCTGTCGGCGGTGCGGCAAGATCACTGCCTCTGCGCCCGAGGGTGCAGCAAACGAAAGAGAGATGTTCATGTGCCGATGGTGTGGACGTTCTGAATTGGCCGATCGTCTGACAGCGGGCCTGGCACCAACGCGCCCCGAGTTCCTGGCCTATGCCGCCTCATTCGCAGTCGCCGCGAGTTCGATCTCCTCCGCCCGCGCCGACGACCCGGCCGAGGTGATCTTTCGCAACGGCGCGATCTATCCGATGGCCAAGGCGGGCGGCAACAACATCGAGGCGCTGACGATCGGTGGCGGCCTAACAGAAGCGGATGTCCACTTAGGACCCCCCCGCTTACTGTTCAAACTAACCGAGCCACCTCTCAATAAAAAACAAATTTCAGATAGAAAAGATTTTTTCTTGCAGTCTGGTCTACGCAAATGACAAAACGTATATGTGTTATCGGCAATGCGGAACTGCTCTCCAACTCAACTCAATTCGTCGATAACTCTGAAGTAGTGATCCGGATCAATGATTGCAAGAATTATACTGGACTTAGCGGTCGGAAGACGGATTTAGTGTTCGTTGATAACACAGGTGAACCTGCCCGGCGCCTAGCGGTGAATGCGCCATTTCAGAACCAAGAACTATTCTCGCATGTCGATAAGTTTGTATTTGTTCGCGACATCAAGGTTCACAGGCGATTCCTTCTGGCCACTGAACAGGAGCGTTATCTTAATTTAATTGATGATCATGCAGATGAGATAGTCCATCATAACGAGATACTGAGTAACCGAACAGATAAATTGAGCAAGAAATTCAATTTGGATGTATTCAGAGCGATATGGCAAGAGCGTAAAAGGCGCTGGATACCTGGCCCCTTTATACTGCCCAGTACGGGGATATTTGCTGTTATGTATGCAGTAGGGCTGAAAGAAATGCTCGGCTATGATGTAACTCTGATCGGCTTTACATTCCATGGGTGGAAAGGTCATCCCTGGTCATCTGAAAAGCGTCTTTGTGCAGAGCTAGCAAATAAAGGGATACTTTCAATCCATCACGATAAATAATTAAATTGTTGAATAGACTATTGGAGAATTAGGCTACGTTGAAAGACTTAGACGGAGTCGTTATAGTGGTCGGGTATGACCTGAAAGAGGCAATCGCCTAACATGTGTTCTGCCGAAGTGTCTTAGACACAGCGAGCGTGCCAGTTTGAACCTCACCGGGATTGCCGGAGGCTTGTTGACTTAAGTTATGCTGCCATGGGCGGCTTGTCCATGGTAGCAGTTGCTGCGTAGTGAATTGCCTCGGCTTCAGCAGGCAAGATGTTGCCGATTGGTTCAAGTAAACGCCTGTGATTGAACCAGTTGACCCATTCCAGTGTTGCGAACACTACGGCCTCGAAGAAACGCGAGGATCACCGCCTGTGGATCAATTCGGCCTTGTAGAGCCCGTTGATCGTTTCGGCGAACGCGTTGTCGTTCGGAACCATCAACGCCACTATAGAGTGGCGTCAACATTGATAGTCGTGGCAAGATCGGTAGATTGACGTGTCATCAAAAAAAATTATCCGCGACCCCTGGCTTCGGCAATCGCGGCTCAACGTGACCTGCCTCCCCCCGGGGTCTGCTTGGCGTTCGATTTAGCCTGCCGGATCGGCGGCAGACTGAGACGTATCGGCAGAGGGCAGCCTCCGGGTTTGGCTCTGCTGGGCGCTGGAGTTCTTTCCCGACAACCCGTCCGCCGAGGCAGAGTAATGATGGCGGTTATCGCCGGTCGGAGAGATGCAGATGAGTCCGGTGGGGCAATTGGTGGGGGAAGAACCTCCATCCGCCCAACGACCTGAGCAATATCAAAACGTTGGAAAAAGAAAATGGCGGAGGGAGAGAGCCTGGCGGGCAACTCTCTCTATGATTAAGTCATTGATATTGTTTAATCCGGAAATTGACAGGGTTCGAATCCCGCCCCGAGACTCAATGCGGCATAGGACTAGCCGTTGTCCCATCCAGAGAGGATGCGGGCTATCTGCACCAGCTTCTTCCCGTCCTCTCGCTTCATCTCCCTCCAACTGGCGAGAGCGGGCTCTAGGTCGAGCGGCACTTCATCAAAACTCAGTTCAAAGATTG
>CAMDBX010000023.1 GCA_945889445.1 Rhizobium sp. Q54 | reverse complement strand
CAGCGCATCAAGGATGTGAACATTAAGCTGGAACAAATGCAGCATTCATTCTGAAGGGGCCGGAAACGCTGCCTCCGGCTCTCTAACAATTTGCTTCGATCTCAGCGGATCGTCCGGAACCAGCGCGTAGAGAAAAAGATGCCTCTGGGCGCTGGTGAGATACCAGCCTTCTCGATCAGTTGCTTCACCCGCCGCCGAACCTCGTCCTGAGGCAGCTTGCTTTTTCCATGATAATACTGAGCGATCAGGTCAAAGTCCTCTGCCTTGATTAACTTCCGGGTTCCGCCCAATGCCACAAGCATAGCTTTGGCAGCATCCTCATAATCACCCTCGACCTCGATACCGGCACCCGCCGCGGTGGCGATGACGATTGCACGGGCTGCTCCCACGGTAAAACCATATTCCGAGACCGCTGTATTGACGATGCTGTCCTCTTCCGCAGTCGTCAGTACCTTGTCGCGCTGACTGTAAAGAAGCACCAACTCCCGCAACTTGTCTTGGGGATCGCCTCGCACTGGACCTTCTATCCTCATGCTACTTTGATGCGCCTATACCAACTCCGTGACGGAATGAAACCGGCGCGCTGCGGAGAAATGCCTTCATCCTCCATGATCTTCTTCACCTTCTGGCGGCAGGTTTCCACCGGGATCTTGAAGCGCGACGCGTAGAAGATGGCGATCCGCTCGAAATCACGGCGCGATAGCCGGCCTTTCGCGTCCGCAACGGACTTCACCAGTTCCTGCATCCTATCATCGATGTCAGTCTCGAGTTCGATGTTGCCATTCTGCATCTCGGCATAGAGCACGCCGCGAGCGCGATTGAGAGATACGTCCAGTCGGGTGACTGCCTCCTCGAGTAGCTTGTCTTCGTCGTCAGTCGTCAAAACGCGTCCACGCTGGGTACGCAGCCGTACCAATTGACGCAGCCGCTCCTCGCCCGGGCTCGATTGCTCGTCCTGATTGATTCCGTATTGCGATGCCTGCCGCATGTCTGCCTCTTAACTAAGTCGTAATTGATTCATCCGAGGCGCCTCTTGGCGCCCGTCTCGATTACTTCGTTCAACTCGTTCATTACACTGCGGATCAATGGTTTCGAGGCCTGATCGCCTGCATAGTTTTGCACGAATGCCCGAACCAACTGCCGTAATTCCTGCGGATTGGTCCGGCCGCCGGCTTTTAGAAGATCGAGGAACACTCCTGCCTGCCGCTCGACCTGCCACGGTGGAACACCGGCAAAGGTCCCGGATTGGTCCTCCGCCTGGGCAATGGCGTCCTCGACGCTGCGGCCCTCGGTGATCAGCATTTCCTCAACAATCCGGTTGTAGCTGCGCAGGTTCAGGGCGGAGGCAGGTGAAAACCGCCGCTCCTGCCGCGCGACTGCGGTCGTGGTCGGCCGCGGTGGCATGGCAGGCTGCCTCTCAGGCTCACGCGCCGCGCCGCTGTGGCGACAATCGCCATTTTCCTCGAAGGTCAGGTATAGAGGGCGGATTGCAATGCCGCGAGCCCACCCGGACACCTTTTGAGTGGCCTGCTCGATCAGCTGCCACTTGCGCTGCTCGTCGTCGGCGGGATCGCCGCTTGAGCCATATTTCTCCTGAAAATAGGCGCAGTCTTGGTGGAAGGCCAGAATGATGCGAGAGAAGTTTCGGCCGGTGCTCAACAGCTGGAAGCTTCCCAGGGCCGATTTGTAGAACGCGCTGTCGCTGTCCACCAAGGCCAGCCCACCGCCGGGGCACCTTACCTCAAAAATGTCACCATCAAAACCCAGGCGTGTTTTCCATGACGCAGAGGCATCTTCGGCGGTCAGGCGGGAATCGCTACAGTTCACCACGAGAATGGCTGGAGACTGACGAGACGCGGCATGGTTCTGGTTCATTTGGCTTAAACGCTCTTCGTGTGGAGAAGGCCCGATAGAAACGAATCGACGAAATTGTAGCAGAGCCCATAGCTATATAGGAGAGTTAAGTAAGCGGCTGCGTTCCATCTTGCATTCAGTATCGACACTTCGATCTGGAAAAATACCATGATGAAGTAGGCAAGCAACATGTAGACGATCGTGAATACGAGAATGCCGTTGGTCCGCAACGCGTAATAGGCGCGGTTAAATAGGTACAAGTGGGCACAAGCCAGCAGGATGAGCGCGATAAAGAAAACGGCTGCCGGCATCTGTTGCTCATCAGAGGACACCAGCAACGTCGATATGCCGAATGGCGGCAGCAGCCAGACGAAGGCGGACACGCCGACCACTCGTCCCAGCAATCCAAGCGGGTGAAGCTTCGGGGTCACCGTCAGTCTCGCTCCTTCAACACAACCCGGGCAGCGGCAAGGAAACTGCTCTCATAGCCGCGCATCAGCACATTCACGTAGTCGTTCACAGAGGTTTCCTGCTCGCGGACCTGCGCCTCGAGGTTGGCGCGGAACGAATCCTCGTTGAAGGCCCGCTCCACTCTCAACAACCCGTAGTCGAGCGACCATGAGATGGCGATCGCCACGGCAAATCGTGTGATGGCGGTATCGGGCACGTACACGCGCCTGAGGCTGCCTGTCACCAAGAGGATGATCGAAGCAAACTCGGTGAAGCGCAGTATCAGCACGAGAATGCGGGTGGCGAGCGGGCGTACCGCGAGGAACACATCGACGTCGCCGATCTGCTTGATGTCCAGAATGTCCTGAAGCGCACTCGCCTCCTTGGCCAGCGCGACTGGCTCGCGGCGCGCTGCGAGGATGCCCGCACTTGCAGCCTGTAGCTGCGGCAGCGTCCGATTGATGCAAGACTGGGAGGTGCTGCCGGTGCAAGCTGCTGCAACCGCCTCGGCGGCCAGCACATACAGCCGTGCGGCCGCGTGGCGGTTGATCAGTCGTGCAATCTGGTAGGCATCTTCTGCCGGCCGGCTCACACGCTGGCGCAATGATTGTTGCTGCAACGCGCGGAGCACTCCGAGCACGTCGCCGCGCTGTCCCGCCGGAGCGGTTAGTATATGCCGTATGACGTGGAATGCAGCGCGATAGGAATTGGCGTAGCTCGTTGCCCAGTCGTAAGTCCAGGCCACATACGGGCCTATCCGTGCCGTCCGCGCCGCGAAGAGTGCCGAAACATCCTGCGACAGCAGCGCGTCGTCCGCCCGGGCCGGTGCCACCACGCCGGCTGTGAGCAGCCAGGCCAGCGCGAGAAGCGCGGCCGGGCAGCACCGTATGAAGACCACGGTGACTGATGCCAGAAATAGATTGCACCGTGCCACAACTTGTCGTCAGCCTGCCCCGGCCGCAGCGGAAGTCGTCGTGACGCGCATCAGCAGCAGGTTTACGAGTTGCAGCAGGCCATCGTCAATCGCCAGCCGCTGCCTGGCGTCATTGATCCATCCCGATAGAATTGACTTCAGTTCCGGGCTGCCGCCGTCGATCTCGAAGAGCGCCTGTTGCAGCCGCCCGAGATCCAGTTGCTTGTTGGCCTCGTCGATCACCAGCGAATCCTTGCTCTCATCCGCGCCAACGCCGACACCCAGGTCCGACAGAGAGGACCGGACTGCGAAGACACTCGAATCCCACCAACCCAGCTGCTCACGTGTTGCTTGCCGCAGGGCCGTGTGCGCGAGGGCAGGGAAACGCTCCCGTAGCAGGCTTGTAGGCGGTATGTTCTGTTCGGCCAGCACTTTAAGTTTGGCGACAATGTCCGACATGGCGGGGTCTGCCGCGGCCGCTGCCGTAATGGCGTCGAGGTCATCGGGGCGGAGGCCACGACTTATCGACAGCAGCGCAAGCCGGGCCGCCAACAAGGACGCCATCTCGGGCGCGGCCGTGTCTGCCAGCCGCTGGTCGAGTTTCGATATCTGGTTTTTCAACGCCACATCCGAGGTGGCGTCGCGAGCGTCCAGCGCCACGAACTGGTCCTTGAGGCCGGTCAACCTCTGTTCGAGCATTTGAATGCCTGCTGCATCGGTGTTCGCCAAGTCTGCAAGCCGCCGGTCTAACTGCGAGAACTGGTTTCTCACCTCAACATCCGAGGTGGCGTCGCGTGCATCCAGGGCCACGAACTGGTCCTTTAGGCCGATCAACCTCTGCTCGAGCGCCTGAATGCTTGCCGCATCGGTATTGGCTGCTGCAGCCTCGCGCAGCTCTGCAATCGAAGCTTCCAGATTGGCTAACTGTTCCTCGAGCACTGACACTGAACCGGCCAGATCCGCGGCCAGCAACTTTGCATCAGGACCGGCGGGAAGCCGGCTAACATAGGGAAGCTGAGCAGGAAGCCAGCGCTGGGGTCCCGCCACCGTGATGACGCCCTGCCGAATAGCTGGATAGAACAGCAGGCCAAGAGCGATAACCGACAACAGCAGGGCGAGCGTGCCGCGCTTGTTCCCGCTGCGGAGGGGTGCCTGCCTCGACGTTTCTTCGGTCGGCTGGGACATTACTTCGGAATGCGTCATTACTGTCTCGTTTCTCATCGGAAATAAAAACCGAAGCCCGCTTCGATTCGATAGACACGATCGAGGTCTTATCCAAAACAATGTTCAGAGAAAATGACAATATTCATAATACCGAGCTGACTAAGCCAGACTAAGTAAAGGTACATATTCAATTGCGGAATCCCGCACGGCTGGTGCCTTGGACGGGCACTGCGCTTCAAGTGTTTCGTGTGATGCAAGAAGGATAGATTCTCTCGTGCTTTTGACCTGATCGGCATTTTCCGAACCAGGCGAACTGAGGGAAGATGGTCTGGAAAGTAGATGGCTGATGCCGAAGTGGGGGTCGGGGGCCGAGCAGATCGTCACGAAGCCTCCGCCGTGTCCTGCGACAGCACCCCTGAGACAATTCGGGTAACTTAAGGAAGGGTGGCTTTCTGGCTCATCGTAACTCTTGGAAGAACGAACCCGCCAGCCACCTGACGAGACCGTCGCGAAAGCAATAGCGAAGTATTCGATAGTCGATCTCGAGCCGATGGCCGGATTTGTTTTAAACATCTACTTCAACAACATACGATTTCCGATATGTATTCCGCATGGTGCGCCATTGACTTCAATCAGTTAGAGATTTGCGTTCGCCCGCGGACAGATTCGGCGTGCAGGTAACGTCCAATTGCCAGCAACGACAGCCGGTAAATGAACTTTCGCTTTGAATGCAGACGTACCGTCCGTCATCAGACAATTTGAAGGCTTTGGGGTGCGCGATTGTATTGAGGATCTGGCGCATCCAGTAGCGGGAGGCAGCACTCCTGAGACAAGCCGGGTGGCTTGAGGAAGGGAGGGTCTTTGACTCACAGCAACTTATTGAAGAATCGCAGATGCCAGGCACTTACGCGCGAGTCATCTCCCAAGATTCGACCTACATTGAGTTCTCGGCGACTCTATTCCGCACGACACGATTCTGCACTTAGGAGACCCTCCAAAGAAACGCAGTGAGAGTATCCAGACTGTTCGGATTACCACTTCGTTCGGCGGCGGCGAAGTTGGTGAAGGCCAGTTCGTGATCCACCATAAGCTGCACATCGGCCCTATCCGCTGCGGGTGCAAGGCGGAGCAACTGATCAAGTTCGTCGTTGAATGCCGGATAGTCCTCGTGGACGTGATCCAGGAACTCCACCCAAGTCATGGAACCCATGGCCTCTGCCTCGCGTCGACCTTCCTCGTACAAGGCTTTCGGATCCGCCAACTCAATACCGTGCCGTACAATGGCTGGCTGCATCGCGGCGATCACGCCACTTTCAATCGCTGCCATGAGTTGAAACACGTGGCGGGCCTTGCCTTGATGATAGTCTGCCAATCTGGCGAACAGCGCTTCGCCTTGGACTTCCTCTTCGATGAACAGTTGAAGTGTTGGGACAAAGTCGGTGAAGACCCGGGGCTGTTGCGGCATGCTTGTTTCCATTAACGCTGACTGCGCAGGGGCGCGCACACCAAACGGGGCGGACACCGCCCGCGTTATCTCAGGATGCCGATCCGGATCCTGGTGCAGATATCCATGCTTCCGGATCAAGTATCTGCATGTCAACTTCTTTCTCCCGCGTACGTTTGTGCGTGCGACGTAAGTCTCGCCATGCCAACTCCGACCTTTCTGTCATCGTCCTTTGTCACCTGCTCGCCGCAGATGAGCCCTCACGAATTGTGCATTGCCCTGGAAAATCTCTCTTTGCGCTTCAGTTTGACCAGAAAGTCCCGGGGTTCTTGACGAGAGCGGCATGCTGCGCCCGAGACGGCATGTTTCGAGCCTCGATTGACAATGACGATGTCGAGAATGATCACTCAACATGCAGAATCTGTCGTGTTTCAAACAGGCACTCTTCTTGGACGATCAGGATGACGAAAATTCCATGTCAACGACATAGAGGTTATCACCTTTATTTCACATGATGCGCCATTTCTGTATAATTGAGAGGACTGCAGGTGGATCTATCCGCAGTTTTGGGTCCTCAACTCGACAGCTTTAATCTGCGGTTGAGTGACCTATAGCTCTCTGAGGCGGACTCACATCATGCACGATGAAGATCAGAGCACTGAGCCTGTTGCTCTTGAACAGCGCACTCACAGCCCTGACCAGCGCATATTTTCTCCTTCGGCAGCGCGAAACTCGGCCCCGATCCTGGAGGCCCTTAAGCGTTACCTTCCAACGCATGGCGTGGTGCTGGAGATCGGCTGCGGAACAGGTGAGCATGCCGTATGCTTTGCGGAGGCGATGCCCGCTCTCACCTGGCTGCCGAGCGATCCGGATCCCGCCTCCCGCGCCAGCACCGCCTGCTGGATCATGTTCAAGGGATTGAACAATGTCCTGGCGCCGCTTGACGTTGATACGCGCTCAGCCGAGTGGGGCGTCGAGGGACTTGCACCGTTTGATGCCATGGTATCGATCAACATGATTCATATTGCGCCATGGGCAGCAACCATTGGGCTGTTTTCTGGAGCCGGTCGCCTGCTGCGGTCTGGTGGTTCGCTTCTTCTCTACGGTCCATTCATGCACAACGGCGCCCACAACGCGCCGTCGAATGCCGCATTTGACGAATCACTGAAAGCTCGCAACCCGTCCTGGGGCTTGCGTGACGTAGCGGAAATCGAGGGCGTCGCCGAAGCGGCAGGCCTCAGGCTCGGCGAGACAGTCGATCTACCAGCCAACAACAAGTTGCTTGTCTTCCGTCGCGGCGAGAGATGAGCGACCGGGCTGCATCCCGAACGGGCATACGCACTGTGCAGCCGAAGGTACATTGATCAGATCCGTCGGGCTGTCTCCTGAACAGCACGCTCGGCGGCGTCCAGAGCGCCGGCAAGGTAGCCCGGGTTGGTGGCACTTGTCTCACTGCTGGCCAGAGAGATGTAAGAGGCCCAGTTCCCAGTAATCCAGGACCTGGGATCGGGAACCGGATGTCCGTCCGCCAGCTCATCAGCCTCGGTCGAAGTGAACGCATCCGCGGTCCAGTCCTTAAACAGCGTTGCACGCGGCTGACCAGCAGGCGGCCCGAACAGGCGCACGAGTTGGGCGATGGAGGCATTGACGAGAGCAGCTTCACCGACAGCCAACCGCTGCTTCCTGTCAAGGCCGAAAAAGCCGAACAGCGCAGCTGACCCGGATGCAGAGGTCGCATCGTGAATTTCGACCAGAGGGCCAGCATTGCTCTGAGCCGTGCCTGACAGACCAGACTCACGCCAGAACGCCCGGTCGTAAAGCGCAAAGAACTTTGCATGCGGCGCCATCCAGGTCGCTGTCTGGCCCCAGCGGGCCAGTGTCGCGCTGTCCAGAGCAGGCTTGAAGTCGATGGTCGAAGCGAGAAGCCGCGGCGGAAGTGCCAGGATCACCCGCTCCGCGACCAGCTCGTTGACGGTGGCGCCAGCACGCAACGACAGATGGAGCCCGCCATCCTGCATCGCGATGCGTGTAACCCGGACATCTGGATGTAGTCGCTCTGCCGGCAAGGCCCTCACGAGAGCGGAAACAATCGCTCCAGTTCCACCGACCAGCCGCATGGACGCAGGCTCTTGTCGCATCGTTGGGAAGCGCCGTGGAGCCTCGGATCGTGAGCGCTCAATCACAACGTCACCCTCGGAGTGTTGCGCAAAGGCTGGAAGCCCAAGGTCCTCAACCACGCGGGCCATTCGGGGATGCATCGCGGGCCAATACCAGGACGGCCCGAGGTCGAAGCCGTCAGGCGAAAGATCTCCTTTGGCGTCAACCGACAGGATGCGGCCGCCGAAGCGATTCCTGGCTTCGAGCAGCTGGAACTCGATCCCGAGATCCGTCAGAAGTCGCGCTGCATAGAGCCCCGAAAGCCCTCCACCGACGATTGCAACAGTCGTTCGCATGTGATCTTCTCTCTGCCACCCAGTCCCTAGCCCTATAGCGCAAACGGTGACTCAAAGTTGAGACACTTCTGACGGGAGATTGAGAGCAAGCCGAGAATTGACACGATCGTCTTTCGACCACGCAGATCTCCTGGAACCGGACGTCGACCCTGCAGTCAGCAGGTCAATAGAACTCCATACCATTGAAATAGCGGCCACACGCTTCATTCCGCATGGTGCGCCATCTTTGCTACCTTCCGTCGCATCGGCAAGCCCGACGGCGCGAGAACGGGATCTTGCAAGGAACCTTGCAAAAAGCAGAGGTTCATCTGGGAACGCTGTGCTCGTTCGCATGCTGTTGGTCGGTGTTGGACAAAGCAAGCGCAGTCTGTCCGGCAGAAGCCCGCCCGACCAGGCTGCATGAGACCTACCACCTCAACTCGCCGCCTACACCATACTGGTAGCCGTTGCTATTGATAGCTCCCACTGCACCCAGTCGTCCCGACAGGCCATCGACCGAACCACCCTGGATGCCCAGGCCCATGGCGCTCACCACCGGACCCATATCGGCGCCAACCTGCTCGAAGGAGCCGAACGTGGCGCTGGCAGCAGTCACCGAATGGACAGCATCGTCATCGGCGAAGAAGTCATAGCCGATCCGGGCAAATCCAACCACCGCCCATCCGAGCACACCAATTCCCATCTTTATCCTGCCGTGCAAGTCACTTGCGAACAAAACCACTCAGCTTTGCGGCTGCGGTCTTCTGGCCTGCGAAGAGGGCGACCCCGAGATTGGCCTTCCGGACCCGTATGTCGGCGGCTTCTATGTTTTGCCTGACCAGCTTCCACGGCGGTGATACGATCGGAGCTCAGGCGAGCGCGATTGCTGACTCTGTGGCCATGGCTCGATCGAGGCCTGGGTGCACTTGGCGCCAATGTCCTTGGCCTCCGCTTCCAGGGCTGCCCTATGGTTGATCAACGTCCCTGTACCATCTGGGCCACGTTCGGGCTGCATGTGCCGGCAAACGGTCTTACGGAGCCTTCGGGTTCGCGCTATCCATGACGGTGACAGGAGTTTCAGGAGCTTCACACATGTCCACCATACGCCGGCTGGGTCGCCAAGCCCGCACTGCTGCAAGAGCGGCGGGACTTCCACCGAACTTGCGCCCGGTCTGGCCCGGCATGGATGGCGGACGATACCTGCCTCTGAGCGAGGGCGATGTTCCGCGCATTCACAGTGCGGCCCTCGATGTTCTGGAACAGATCGGACTGTCCGACGCGCCGCCGAGCGGGGTTGAACTGCTGACTGAAGCTGGCGCCATCTTGCAAGGGAACGGTCGCCTGACATTCCCGCGGGCGCTTGTCGAGGACACGATCGCGCGGGCTGCCAGGAACTTCGTCCTCTGCGGTCAGGACCCGCGCCACGACATGGAGCCGTGGGGACAGAAGGTACACTTCGGCACCGCCGGAGCTGCCGTCAACATGGTGGATGCGGCAAGCGGTAACTATCGCGAGTCGACGGTCAAGGATCTCTACGACATCGCCCGCACGGTTGATGCCATGGAGCATGTGCATTTCTTCCAGCGCTCCGTTGTCTGCCGCGACATCGCGCTGCCCTTCGAGATGGACTTCAACACTTGCTACGCCGCGGTCATCGGCACCTCGAAGCATGTGGGCACGAGCTGGGGTGAGCCGGAGTTCATGGCGCCCTCACTGGAGATGCTGCACCTGATCGCCGGTTCGGAGGAAAAATGGCGGGCGCGCCCTTTCGTCAGCCAGTCGAATTGCTTCGTCGTGCCGCCATTGCGCTTTGCCCCCGAAGCCTGTCGCTGCCTTGAAGTGGCGGTGCGCGCCGGCATGCCGGTGTTCCTTGTTTCGGCCGGCCAGGCAGGAGCAACATCGCCCGCCGCCATTGCCGGTTCGCTCGTGCAGGAGATCGCCGAGTGCCTTGCGGGGCTGGTCTACGTCAATGCCGTCCAGAGGGGCGCGCCTGCCATCATGGGTCCGTTCTGCTTCGTCTCGGATCTCCGCACCGGCGCAATGTCCGGCGGCAGCCCGGAGCAAGCGCTGCTCTCTGCCGCGGCCGCCCAGGTCATCCGCTTCTATGACCTCACCTCAGGGGTCCCCTCCGGCATGACGGACTCGAAGCTGCCAGATATCCAATCGGGTTACGAGAAGGCTTACAACCACGCCCTCGTGGCCAATGCTGGTGCAAACCTCCTCTATGAATCAGCCGGCATGGTCGCGAGCCTCCTTGGCTTCAGCCTGGAGCAGCTGGTCATCGACAATGACATCATTGGCGCCACGCAGCGCACGGTGCGCGGCATTGAGGTGAGCGAAGATTCGCTTTCGGTCGAGGCGATCCGCGAAACCTGCCTCGGCGGCCCCAATCACTTTCTGGGAAGCACGCAGACGCTGGCGCGCATGCAGACCGAATATCTGTATCCCATCCTGGGCGACAGAAGCTCGCCCAAGGAGTGGGAAGAGAGGGGCCGCCCTGCCATTCTGGAGCGCGCCAGCAAGACGGTGGCCGAGATCCTCGGGAGCCACTTTCCCGCCCACGTGCCGCGCCACATCGACGCGCAGATCCGGGCGCGCTATCCGGTGCGCCTTGCGCAGCAAAACATGCAACCGGCCGGTTCCTGAAAGAACTTCATGATGACCGAAGACAGGTTCGACATCTCCGGCTGCACGACGACAATGAAGGCCGTCGTCACCATCGGCAATGGCGGCTATGACAAGCTGGTCTATCGGGACGTGCCGGTCCCCGTGCCCGGGCCGGGCGAAGTGCTGATCAAGGTTCTGGCTGCAGGCGTCAACAATACGGAAATCAACACGCGGCTGGGATGGTATTCGAGCAGTGTCACCACCAGCACCGACGCGGCGTCCGGGGACGCTGAAGCCGATGCCTCTGCCAGGGCCGATGGCGGCTGGGACAAGCCGACACCCTTTCCCTTCATCCAGGGCACGGATTGCTGTGGCCAGGTCGTCGAAGCGCGCGGTGCCGCCGGAAAACATCTTCTCGGCAAGCGCGTCCTGGTCCGGGCCTGCATGCGCTCCAACGGCTTCGACAGCCTTGACAATATCTGGATGGCGTCAGACTTCGACGGGGCCTTCGCCGAATTCGTGAAGGTGCCGGCATCCGAGGTCTTTCCAATCGACTGCGACTGGAGCGATGCAGAGCTCGCAACAATCCCCTGTGCCTATGGAGCGGCCGAGAACATGCTTCACCGTGCAGATCTCGGCGCGGGCGAGCGGGTGCTCATCACCGGCGCTTCGGGAGGGGTTGGTTCGGCTGCAATCCAGCTTGCCCGGCGTCGTGGCGCCCGCGTTGTCGGCGTGACCAACCGCGACAAGATCGGGGCCGTCACGCAACTCGGCTGCGAGACGGTGCTCGACCGCAACGATGACCTCCTCACCGTTCTCGGCGAAAGCAGCATCGATCTCGTCGTCGACAATGTTGCCGGAGCCCACTTCAGCGTGATGCCAAAGCTTCTGCGGCGCGGCGGACGCTACGTCTCATCGGGCGCCATCGGAGGGCCGATCGTCACCTTCGACATGCGTGACTTTTACCTCAAGGACCTGGCATTCATCGGCTGCACCGCATGGGACGAACCGGTGTTTGAAAACCTCGTCTCCTACATTGAGAGAGGTGAAATCAGGCCACTTCTGGCACGCACATTCGCGCTCGAGATGATTGCAGAAGCGCAGCGCGAGTTCCTTCGCAAGCGCCACATCGGCAACTTCGTGCTTATCCCATGATGCGTGCCCGTTGACCCGCGAGCGGCAGAAGCGCACCTGCCCCCACCGATCATCGGTACTTTAATCGCCTGTTCGAAACGGGGCTCACCGCCTTGACGGGCAATCGACGAGCGTCTCGAGATCGTCAGGAGGCTGACAACGCCCTGATGTAGGTTCTCACCGCTTCCTGCACATGGCGAAAGCGGTCGCCGCCGAGGTGCTTGCCGCCGAACCACCTCGTGACCACGACGATATGGTCCCGCAGTCCCTCTCTTTCGAGCATGCGGAGTATCACCATGCCGGCGCCGGCCTCGCCGTCATCGTTCTTGATCATCTGGTCGCCACAGATGAGGCCCCAGGAATTATGCGTGGCTTTGGCAAACTTCTTGTTGCGTTTCAATTCAGCCAGAAACGTTCGGGCCTCGTCACCGGATCGGCATGGCCCGCCCGAGACGGCATATTTCGAACCTCGGTCCGTGATGACGTTGTCGAGAATGATCATGCCGCGTGGAACATCTGCCGGGGTTCACTCTCGAGATCTTGGTGGATGATCAGTTCAATGATGCGTCGACATCAGCAACATGGCGGTTATAGCCCGTGCTCCGCATTCTGCGCCATTGCCAATTGATCAGCTCCGGCCCGCAAGATTCCTTGGTGGTACTTGTTTCGTCAGGCATCGTCGTGAGACAGCAGCCGGTGAAGGAGCGGGGTCGCGGCATTGAGAAGATAGGCATACATGCTCAAGTGCGGCGCCACGAAGGCCAGCACGCAGGAGAGCAGCGCCGTGGCAATCAAAACCATGAGGTCGAGCTTGCCTCCGCGCGGGCCCGGGACATCCTCCTGCGCGGCCAGCAGATCCGCCGCCCTCCGAGAAGACAGGGCCGCGAGAATGGTGTTTGCCGCATAGAGGCAGACAGCAGGCCAGAGATTGCCATAGAGGCCTACCAGCTTCGTCGAGAACGGAATGAGCGTGACGAAGAACAGGTGGGTGACCACCGCCCATGCATAGCCATAGCTGCACCAGACGTCCACGGCGTGGCCCCTGGCGTTTCTGATCCAGCGAGCGCCGAGGACGACGAAGGAGATCACATAGACGAGAAGATTGTCCTGCAGGTTCGACAGAACTGATAGCAGCTGATCGGTACCCGCAACCTCCGCACCCGCCGGAAGATCAAGGTTGATCACAAGCAGTGTCATGGCGAATGCAAAGACGCCGTCGGTGAGTGCATCGAGCCTTTGCTTCGGCACGCCACCAATCTTCGCTTCTTTGGCCATCAACTGGACCCCAGTGATGCCATGGACCTATGGTGCACCATCACCCGCCGTCGCGGATTGCTGATCCCAGTAGAAGGGACCGGAGGCCAGCCCTGTCACCTCGCGCCGCATGTCCTTGGGCACCGGTCCCACATCGGCGTCGAACTCCTCGGCATAGCGCCGGCCAGCCCAGACGGCTGCGGCGATGGTGCCCGGTGCCAAGGCATCGCCGATGATGGTGACGGACTTGATGCCGGCCGCAGCCCACTCATCCCGCCGCGCCAGAAGCTCGCGCCCCGCGGCATTGTGCGGCAGCCGCGCCGTCACCGGCACCAGCGAGCAGCCGTCGATCGTCGTCTCCCTGCCGGTGAAGCCGCAGGCGTAGGTGACACCGGCAGCGTCGGCGCGCAGCAGGTGGTGGTGCGAGATGATCTTCACGCCAAGGTTCACCAGCCGGTGCTGAACGAAGAGCTGCTCCATGGTCATGCCCATCCAGGTGGAGACTTCGGCGGCCGGCGTGACGACGGAGACCTCGAAGCCGTCCTTCACCAGAAGCTCGGCCAGCACGCCGCCCATGTAATAGTGGTCGTCGTCGAAGATCACGACATTGCGGTGCTTCGGGCGCTTGCCCGCCATCAGGTCATCCGGCGACAGCACATCGGCACCTTCGAGCGGCGCAGGCCGCAGCAGGCGGCGCCCGACGCCATCGGTGCGCCAGCCGGAGCCGGTGGCCACCGCCACGTGTTCGAAGCCGAAGCCCAGGATGTCATCCGCGGTGAGCGCGCTGTCGCGGTAGAGTGTCACATTGGTGGCGCGTTGCAACTGGCCCAGCCGGTAGTCGGTCACGCGCTTCCAGGCGGAAAGACCGGGCAGCTTCGCCTCGCGCAGCACGCGGCCGCCGGATCGCAATAGGCGTGGAAACAGAGGAACGAGGCACATGAACATCAAGACCCTTCTCAAACTGGCCACCGGCGCAACCGCCGCGGTGGTCCTGGCGATCACCGCCATCCCGGCATCTGCCGGCACCATGCGACTGGGCATGACCACCTGGGTCGGCTACGGCCCCATGTTCCTTGCCCGCGACAAGGGCTTCTTCAAGGAGAACGGGCTGGACGTCGAACTGCGCATCATCGAGGACGCCGCGATCTACATGGCGGCCATCGCTGCCGGCGAGCTTGACGGCAACGCCTCGACGCTCGACGAGATCATGAAGTACCGCTCGCCCGAGTTCTGCTTCAAGGCGGTGGTCGCGCTTGACGACAGCCACGGCGGCGACGGCGTGCTGGTGCGCGAGGACGTGACCTCGCTGAAGGACCTCAAGGGCCAGCAGATCGGCATGAACGAGGGCTCGGTGTCGCAGTTCTGGTTCAACATCCTGCTCACCCGCGAGGGCATGACCGAGAAGGACCTGCAGATCACCAACATGACAGCAGACGATGCCGCTGCCGCCTTCATGGCCGGGCAGATCCCCGCCGCGGTGACATGGGAACCGCACCTGTCGCTGGTGCGCTCCAAGAAGCAGGGCAAGGTGCTGATCGATTCCGCCGAAACGCCCGGCGTGATCGTCGACGTTGTCGCCCTGACCTGCGATTACATCAAGAACAACCCCAAGGACGTCGAGGCCTTCAACAAGGGCCTGTTCAAGGCGGTCGAGTTCATCAAGACCAACCCGGACGAGGCCTATGCCATCATGGCCAAGGGCGTTGGCGGCTATCTCGAGAAGCCGGAAGACTTCGCCGAGGCCGCCAAGGGCGTGCGCTTCTACGACCAGCCCCGCAACATCGAATTCTTCGGCACGCCCGACAAGGGCGAGGCCAAGGACCTGATGGCCATGGGCAACAAGATCTGGGGCGGCTTCCAGAAGATGAAGATGGACATCGGCTACAACGACCTGATCGACACGTCCTTCCTCAACGTGAAGTGACGGTTTCGCAGAACAGCTGAAGCAGGGCGGGCAATCGGGCCCGCCTTGTTTCCATTCCGGACGGGTCCATGGCCACCAAACGCACGCTCCTGCAGAGCTTCACCACGCCGTTCGGCGACATTCCCGCAACCGCTGCGCTGGTCGCGGCCTGCATCGTCTGGGCACTGGTCCTCGGCGTGTGGGCAATCGCCGCCTATGGCGGCTACGTCGCCGAGATGTTTCTCCCCGTGCCGGACGCGGTCATCCGCCGCGGCATCACGCTCGCGTCCGACGGCACGCTGTTCGTCCACATCTGGTCGAGCGTGAAGGTGGTGATCCTCGGCTTCATCCTCTCCGCCGTGATCGCCGTGCCGCTCGGCCTCTACATGGGCACCTACAGAATCGTGCAGGCCGCACTCGAGCCGCTCGTCAACTTCATCCGCTACCTGCCCGTCACCTCGCTGGTGCCGCTGTTCATCCTGTGGATCGGCATCGGCCTTGGCCAGCGCGTCACCGTCATTTTCTTCGGGGTATTCTTCTCCCAGCTCATCATGATCGCGGACGAGGCGCATGCCGTCTCGCGCGATCTGGTCAATGCCAGCTACACACTGGGCACCAAGCGCAACGAGGCAATCTGGCACGTCATCTTCCCGGCGGCCCTTCCCAACATCATCAACACGCTGCGCGTCACCATGGGCTGGGCCTGGACCTACCTGGTGGTGGCCGAACTCGTCGCTGCAAACTCCGGCCTCGGCTTCATCTCGCTCAAGGCGATGCGCGGCTTCCAGGTGGATACGATCTTCCTTGCGATCATGCTGATCGGCCTGCTCGGCCTCATCTCCGACATGGCCTTCCGCCTGCTCCGGCGCTGGCTTTGCCCGTGAGCAGGGTCTGAACCGAGGGAATGCGCGGATTCGGCGTGTCTCAGCAGGGCGTCTCTTCAACTGCCAGTGACCTGAAACGGATAGGATCGCAACATCGTCACTGCCGACTGCGCGGTTCGGAGTATTTCCGATTGATCAGGACCTGAATCAGAGGTCCTTGCCGCTGGATTTGAGTTCGTAGTTCAGGATGAGACGCAACTCATCGGACAGATTGCTGTCGCCGTCCGGATCGTCACTCTGCAGAAGCGCGTATTGTGCATTTAGAGACAACGGAGACAGCCAGTGCGGCAGGCTGTCGATGGCGGACAGGTCGTAACTGGCGATGAAGTCGTACTCGCTCCACATCGGAAGGTCTTCCGCAACATGCGTGTCAATGGCAACCAGAGTGCTGAGGGTCAGACCATCAATCCCGACATGCCCGAGATCATAGGCAGCACCCAGCAGCAGCGTCTGCTCGCCGGCGCGGTCAAACACGCCAATGATCATGTTCGTATAGCCGGGCCACATGCCATAGGGGGTTTGCCAGTCGTCATCCGACCCATTGGCGGTGTATCCGGCCGTGAGCGTGAGGCCGCCGCGGCTGACGTCGGCCTTGATGCCGGCGACCCATGGCGTGAAGTCCGGCCCGGTCAGGAGTTCCTCGCCAATGCCGGTCTGGATCATGAACTGGCCGGAGAGATCCAGGTCGAAGCCTTCGAACTGGCCGCTCCACCCACCGTCGCTGTATGACGACAACAGAACATCGGGCACCACATAAAGCGACGTGCGGGCCTTGATGTCATCGCTTGGCGCAACGGCCAGTCCGCCCAGATACATCGGCTCGTCCTGATCAACGCCGACAACCTCGCCGAAATTGTCGAACTCATTCGAGCCGCGCGTCTTGGTAGCTGTCAGAAAGGCCGCATAATAGGAGAGCATGCCAACGTCGCCGCCGAGCGAGCCCCCCTCGTAAGTGATGGGCACCATGCGGTTGTCGTGCGGGTTTATTTCCGGCTGGTGCACCATCTGGCGGCCAAGCGTCAGGACCTGGCCCTCATAGCGAAGTGCTGCATAGGCCTGGCCCAGAACCGAGAAGCCGTCCTGGTCCGGCAGCAGCAGAAGCGAGCCCGCGCGGTCCTTCGGTGCCCAGAGCGGCTGGGATGTGTAGGCCACGGCACCAAGTTGGAGAAAGTCACCAATCCAACCCGTCTGGTAGCCAACCCAGCCGCCGATGGCCCACGCTGCCGGATCGTCGCCCGGGTTGTTGGTGCGGTCGAAGAGGTAGTTTCGAACATGCAGGGTGAATGTCGCATCATCAAAAAAGGCGGCGCGGACCGGGTCCGGCGCAACGGGCGCAGGGTCAGCGGCACGCGCCACGGCTGACGTGCACAGCGTCGCCGCACTCGCCACCAGCAAGGCGCTGATAAAGCCGCGCATGTTCAGGATGGGCATCATGGTCAATGAATTCGTGCGAATCGCCGTCGATTGGTGAAGCATATTGTCATTAAAAACCGCGCGGCGCGCTGGGTCCAGCCCCCGCGAGAGTTCATCGGCGCCTGTTCATCGCCTAGCCGTTGTCGAGCGGGTTTCCCATGGCGGCATTGGCTTCCTGCGCCTTGGCCGGCCCCCTGAGGAAGCGTGCCGTCACGACGGCAACGATGACACCCAGGAACGAACCCAGCGGATAGACCCAGTAGGTCGAGAGGTCACCTCTCGCGAAGTCCGGGCCGAAGGCGCGGGCCGGGTTGAAGGCCGCACCGTCATAGGGTCCGCCCATCGTGCCGGCGGCCATGACATAGGCGCCCACGGCAAGCGGCACGAAGGCGCCGACCAGCTTCGGGCCATTGGCCATGCTGAGCACCACCAGCACCATTCCGAAGGTAAGGATGCCTTCGAACACCACCGCCTGCCAGTACTGTCCAGGCTGGGGCATGGTCGCTGCCAGGTTTCCGCCAAAGCCAAACAGCCACGCGGCAACGACGGAGCCTGCCGCCGCGGCAATGAACTGCACGAGAATGTAGGCCACGGCCATCGGCCAGCCCATGTCGCCGCGCAGCGTGAAGGCCAGCGTCATCGCCGGGTTGAAATGTGCCGAGATGTCTCCGAGACAATAGACCGCGGCGACCAGCCAGAGGGCCGACACGGCCGAAAGTGTGAAGGCATACTGGAAGGGGGCCAGCTCCGCCCCGCCATGGGCGGCCAGTATGGCAGCACCGCCCGAGAGGACGAAGGTCAGGCCGAATGTTCCGATGAACTCCGACACCAGGCGGCGCGCCCGGTGATTGCCGCTCTTCCAGTCGGAGGAAAAGCGGGGGCCCACCTGGTTGGCAAGGGCGAAGCGGCCATAGGCCGCCTCGCCGGTTGCGTTGCCGTCAGGCGACATAGCACGACACCATCTTCTTCGGGTCGACCACCTTGTCGAACTCCGCCTCGGTCACGAAGCCGAGCTTCAGGGCAGCGTCCTTCAGCGTCAGGTCATTGTCGAGCGCGTAGTGGGCGATCTTCGAGGCCTTGTCATAGCCAATGACGGGCGACAGGGCGGTGACCAGCATCAGCGAACGCTCGACGAACTGGCCGATCTGCTTGAGGTTGGGCTGCGTGCCTTCCACCAGGAAGGTGCGGAAGTTGGTGCAGCTGTCGGTCATCAGCGAGATCGAGTGGGTAATGTTGTAGATGATCAGCGGCTTGTAGACGTTCATCTCGAGATAGCCGCTGGCGCCACCGAAGCTGACGGCCATGTCGTTGGCCATCACCTGCACGGCCACCATCGCCATGGCTTCGCACTGGGTGGGGTTGACCTTGCCCGGCATGATCGACGAGCCCGGCTCGTTGGCCGGGATCGAGAGTTCCGCGAAGCCGGCGCGCGGACCGCAGGACATCAGGCGGATGTCGTTGGCGATCTTGTAGAGCGAGGTCGCCAGCGTCTTCATCGTTCCGGACAGCGCGACAAGCGCGTTGTGCGCCCCCTGAACGGTGAACTTGTTCGGTGCGGTGATGAAGGGAAGGTTCGTGAGTGTGGCGATCTCCTGCGCCGCCGCCTCGGCGAAGCCGGGTGCGGAGTTGAGGCCGGTGCCCACCGCCGTACCGCCGAGCGCCAGCTTGTAGACCGACTTCAGCGACGTGGTGATGTCATCGAGGTTGTCGGTCAGCATGCCGACATAGCCTGACCACTCCTGGCCCAGCGTGAGGGGCGTGGCGTCCTGCATGTGGGTGCGGCCGATCTTGACGATGTCCTTCCAGGCGTCCGCCTTCTTGTCGAGCGAGTCGCGCAGTGCTGTCACCGCGGGGATCAGGTTCTTGGTCACCGCGATGGCGGAGGCGATGTACATGGCCGAGGGGAACGAGTCGTTGGACGACTGCGCCATGTTCACGTGGTCGTTGGGGTGAACCGGCGTCTTGCTGCCCAGGGGCGTTCCGGCCAGCTGGCAGCAGCGGTTGGAGATCACCTCGTTGACGTTCATGTTGAACTGCGTGCCGCTGCCTGTCATCCAGACGTGGAGCGGGAACATGTCCTGGTGCTGGCCTGCGATGATCTCGTCGCAAACCTTGACGATCAGATTGAACTGCTCATCCTTGAGGCGGCCGCCCTTGTGGTTGGCGATGGCCGCACCCTTCTTGAGGATCGCATAGGCGCCGATCATCTCACGCGGCATCAGGTCCTTGCCGATGCTGAAATGCTGCAGCGAGCGCTGGGTCTGGGCGCCCCACAGCTTGTCGGCCTCGACCTGGACTGCACCAAGGCTGTCGGTTTCGGTTCTCATCTGCACGCTCATGTGATTCTCCTTGTTGGCGAAGGGCCGCATATAGCCGCAGTCAATATCACCTTGATATGAGGCGTTTCAATAACGACGACCGCGCATGACGTGACAAGCCGCCGCACGAACCTTGTGGTTTTTACTTAAATCCGGATGTTTCGAGGCGGATTTCAATGTTCCGGAATGCCCCGATGCGGGTTGCAACCATCGCCATAACGTCAGTTCGCCAGTGGCCTGCACCTGGTTCGAGATCGGTCAAACAGCTGCAGCGCCTTCATCTTGCCGGACACGGCTCATTCCTCATGCCGGGTCGTTCAGCGTGTGGCTGAATGACGTGACCACGACCGTCGCCTGGCCGTACCTCCGGTTGATGGGGGCTGTACCCGCGGGCATAGGGAGGGCCGTCTTTACTGGCGTGATGTTCACGCACACCTCGTCACGGGTGATGGCTGAACAGCGCTCCCACCGGGCGTGATGTGATGGCACCTCCGGCATCGCGGGTGAGGAACAGCGCGTCGATGCCGCGTTCGGTGGCAAGGGCGGCGCCGCGATCTGCACCGAGCACCATCAGCGCGGTTGCCCAGGCATCGGCCTCGGCGCAACTGCGGGCGACGACGGTGACCGAAGCGGGGCTTGCGGCAAGCGGCGCGCCGCGCTTAGGGTCCATGGTGTGCGACAGGCGCCTGCCTCCCACCTCCACCCAGTGGCGATAGTCGCCGGAGGTTGCCACGGCGGCATCCTCCAGGGCCAGCACCGCCTGCGCGGCGCGGCGCGTTGTGTCAGGCTGCTCGACGGCGATGGTCCACGGCTCGCCGTCGGGCCGAAGACCGGCAGCGCGCATTTCGCCGTCGATGCCCACCAGAAAGGCCTTGATGCCGAATTGCAGCATCGTCTCGGCGAGGCGGTCGACGCCATGGCCCTTGGCGATGCCGTTGAGGTCGAGGGTGATGGCCTCGTGCTTGCGCAGCGCGGCCTCGCCGATTTCCACCGCCTCCCAGCTTGGGCGACGCGGCGCCTGCAGCGCGATGCGGATGCGCTCGCCCGAGGCGGCATCGGGGCCGAAGCCCCAGGCGGTGACCGCGTCTCCCATGCCGACATCGAAAGCGCCACCCGATGCCTGGCCGATGGCGAGGCCCAGGCGCAGCACGGCAAGCAGTTGTGCGGGTGCCGCGATCCACTCACCCGGCGGCGCACGATTGATGCGCATCAGGTCGCTGTCCGGCTTCCAGCTCGACATCTGGTCATCGACCTCGGCCACTGCCATTTGCATAGCAGTCTGCAGCGGTGCCGCGTCGAAATCAGCCGGGGTGAAGAACAGCGCCGACCAGCGCGTGCCCATGGTCGGGCCGTTGAGGGCGTGGCGCAGCGGCTCAGTAGACATCTTCAAGATAGCGCCCTTCCGCGCGCAGCATCGCAGGCGTGAGGCCCGCAGGTGCGAGGATCCCGGTCAGCGCCTCGCTCACGCACGCCGCCATCTCGCGCCCGCCGCACACCATGATGCGCGCACCCTGCGTGATGAGCTGCAGCACATCGGCCGCTTCGGCGCGCAGTGCATCCTGCACATGGTGCGGGCGCTTGCCGCGCGAGGAAGCCGTGACGAGGCTGGCAAGGCGGCCCTGTTCATGCCACTGCTGCAACTCTTCGCCATAGAGGAAGTCGCTGGCGGCGTGGCGCATGCCGAAGAACAGATGCATGGCGCGGCCCGCGGCATTGCCGCGGATGAAACCGGCCAGCGGGCCGATCCCCGAACCAGCGCCAATGAGGATCACCGGCGCCGTGCCTGCGGCAAGACGGAACCCCGGATTGGACTTGAGGAAGGCGAGCGCCGTTTGCCCCGGCTCCAGCTGCGTGAGCTGGCCTGAGCAAAGCCCGCCGGGCTGGCGGCGCACCACGATCTCGATGAAACCATCGGCCGCGCCGGAGGCCAGCGAATAGAAGCGCGGAATGGTGGAGCCTTGCGGAACCACGCCAATGAGGTCGCCCGCCACGAAGCGCGCGAAGCCGGTGCCGGTCAGGCGCTGCCACAGCGAAGCCCTGGGAATGCTGAAGCGCAGGATGGCACTCGGCGCCTGCACCTCCGCCCCATAGTCGCGGCGCGACACAAGGGTAAGCGGCGTTGCGGCGGGCAGCACCGGCTGGTGCACGAGGTCGAGCGGCAGGCCCAGCTTGGAGCCCAGCTCCCTCCCCCAGCGCGCGAAGTCCTGCGGCGACTGGCGATCCACCGTGGCCACATCCATGAGCGACTGCCAGCCCTTGCCTGCCGCGACCTTCGCGATCTCCTGCGCATAGCCGCAGAAGGCCTGGAAGCCACTGTCGCCGAAGCCCAGCACGGCCAGCGATGCGGCAGGTGGCGTGTGCATTGCCTGCAGCCTGGCAAGGAAGCCCTTGGCGGAGGCGGGCTCGCCGCCATTGCCATAGGTGGCGGCAAGGATGATGACGCGTTTTGCATTGGCCAACGCCGCCGCGTCGAAGCGTGCCAGAGGGGCGGCATGCACCTGCTGGCCGGCGGCGCGCAGCGCCTTGTGCAGCGTGGCCGCAAAGCCCCATGTGCTGCCACCCTCGCTGCCGACCAGAATGACGGTCTCGGCCCGGCCAAGCGGCGCATTGCCCTGAAGGCGCGGACGGCCGCGGCGGGCGGAAAGCCAGATCAGCGTGCCGGTGGCACCCATCAACGGCACACCCAGTGCCAGAAGACCGAGGATCAGCCCCAGCACAGCGGCACCCTTGCCGGTGTGCAGCATGTAGATGGTTTCGGACAGTTGCTCCCAGCCGGTCAGGTCCTGCCAGGCGAGCAACGCGCCGGTGCCCTGGTCGATGTAGCCTGAACCCGTGTCGGTGGTCAGCGTGTAGACATCCGCCGGGTCATCCGGCGCCGGGAAGGACAATTCGCGCAGGCTCGTCAGCGGCGTGCTGCGCAGTGTGCCGATCAGGCCGATCGGCGTGCCCGCCTCGGCGCTCGTCTCGGCCGGCATCTCCAGTGTCGCGGGCTGATCGGGAAGCAGCCCGAAGGTCGATGCCGTCATCCACAGCGCGGTGACGGAGGAGAGCATCAGCCCGGCCACCGCGATGCGCGCGATTTCAACATGCAGGCGTCCGGCCAGCGGGCCCTTGAGGCCCGAGAACCAGTGGCGCCAGCCGCCCGCCCGGCGGGCCACCAGCATCACGCCCGAGATCGACAGCACCAGCATTGCCAGCGCGCCCAGCGCCATCACCAGGCGCCCGGCATCCTCGAGGAACAGCGAGCGGTGGAAATTGGTGAGCCAGCGCTGCACCGGATTGGCATCGGCGGAGCCCGCGGCCTTGCCGGTCGCGGGGTCGATGGTGGCGGCCGCGGCCTGATCACCGTCGAACCAGTAGGCGGTGATCAGGCCTGACGGCGCGCGCTTGATCTGCTCCACCTCCGGATACTGCTTCCGGACACGACTGGCGAGATCCGCCACGCTCATGGCCGCATCGGCCTGCGGTGCCGAAAGGCTGTCGGCTGCCGGGAATACCGACAGCGCGGCGCCGCTCAGCGACAGCAGGACGACGAGCAGCAGGGCGGCAAGGCCCGGCCAGCGGTGCAGCAGACGGATCATCGCGATGGTACCCTTACATGCCGTAGGTGAAGGTCGAGACGTAGCGGCGGCCCTTCACCGGCGTTCCGGCGCCGGCCGAGGTGAGCGGCACCTTCACGTCATCGGGGCTGTCGCGCCTGTCCTCGACACTCGCGTCGACGTGCAGCGTGTAACCCGCGTCGAACAGCGCGTCCTTCAGGTCGAGCGTCACCTCGAGGGTGCGGCCGGACCCCACCGAGGCGCCGGTGATGCCGTTGATCTGCGCGCGGTCGCCGCCGGTTGCCTGGTACCAGTTGGCAAGATGCTTGTAGTATTTCGACTTGCCACCAGCCATCCACAGGCTGCCGGCATAGGCGCCGCTCTTGTCGGTGACGTAGAAGGCAAGATAGGCGCCATTGCCGCCATAGTCCTTGAGCGTGGTGGTGAATGTCACCGGCTTGGCCATGGCTGCGGCGGGAAAGCCCAGGGCCGTGGTCACGGCAAGGGCGGCGAAAAGCGATTTCAACATGTCAGTCTGTCTCCGGATTTACTGGGGCCGTCACTTCACCTGAACCTGCGGGGTTCCGGTGTCGAACAGGCCGTTCTGCGGCGGGGCCACCGTGCCGGCGGGGGCTGCCTGGGTCGCGGCGGCGGCGCCACAGCTGCGGTCGTCGTCATCGCACTCCTCCGCGTCATCGTCATCGTTAGACGTGCCGCGCTTCACGTTTCCGTCTGCGTCCTCATCCTCGTCATCATCATCGTCGACAAGCACGAGAAGCTCGGCGGTGTCGGTGCTGCCGAGCACGGCAGTCATCGGCGTCACGGCCGCGCCCTGCTGCGGCAGGTGCATGGCGCTCCAGGCGGGAACGCCAACCACGGCGGTCAGCGCGGCGGAGGCAAGAAGCAGGCTCAAGATCTTCGACATGGCAGGGTCTCCTGTTGGTGTTGACCCACTGTGGAGCGGGCAACTGAGGCAATCCTGACGGCGCGGCGAAATCAGCTTCAGCCTGCCGTCAGGAATGACCCGGCGGCGCGTCCGAAACCCAATTGTGGAGGATGCCCGAAACTACCACATCGAGCGCGCGCTGTCAAGGATTAAATTCCGTTTATGGGAGAAAGTCGCCGGGCCGTGGCCGGGCCGTGGTGGACGCTCAGTCCTCGTCCGCGTCGCCTTCCGGCGCTTCGTGCTCGAGCTCCAGCACCTCGAGCGTCGCGGGGTGAACGATCACCTCGATGCGCTGCCCGGCCTGGTCCTTGCCGTCGATCTCGTAGCAGCCGTCATCGATCTTGATGCGCCGCACCGTCCAGCCCTTGGCTTTGGCCAGCTTCACCACCGCCTCGCGCGGCTGCCACTCGCCCATCGGCGCAAAGCAGCCCTCCTCCGCCAGCGCCGCGCCGGCCGAGAGGCCCAGGCACAGCGCCAGGATTGCCGGCATCGTCAATGTCTTCCGCATCGGGCTCTTCCATGTTACGGCCTGTGAGACCGGACACTGCGCGGCAAAGCTGACAGCAGCCTGAAGCCCGGCGCAAGGGGCTGTCAGCAAGGCGTCAGCCGCCGGGCACAAGACAGGCCCAGAACGACGAGCGGAGCACCATGCGAATCCTGCTGATCGAGGACGACACGGTTCTGGGCGCCGCAGTGCGCGACCAGATCGCCGCCGACGGCCACTCGGTGGACTGGATGACCCGCCTCGACCAGGCGGGCGATGCCATGGCGGGGGCGGCCTATGACCTCGTGCTGCTTGATCTCATGCTGCCCGATGGACGCGGCCTGCCCTTCCTCAAGACGCTGCGCGGGCGGGGCGACGTGACGCCGGTCATCATCCTCACCGCGCTCGACCAGGTGTCGGACCGCATCGACGGCCTCAATGCCGGGGCTGACGACTATCTGGTCAAGCCCTTCGACCTCGCCGAACTCTCCGCGCGCATCGGTTCGGTGGCGCGGCGCTACACCGGCAATCCCAATCCCATCATCACCCATGGCACGCTCGAGATCGACCGCGCCGCGAAGAGCATTCGCCGCGCCGGCAAGCCGATTGCACTCACCGCGCGCGAGTGGGCACTGTTCGATGCATTCCTGGCGCGGCCGGGCCAGCTGCTGTCCAAGGCCCAGCTGGAGGAAAAGCTCTATGCCTTCGACTCGGAGGTCGAGAGCAACACCATCGAGGTGCACGTCAGCCGGCTGCGCAAGAAGCTGGGCAACGAGGTGATCGACACCGAGCGCGGCCTCGGCTACCGGCTGGGTGTGCCGTGAGCAAGCCGCTGAGCCTGCAGGCACGCCTCGGCATTTCGCTCGGCCTGCTGCTCACGCTGCTGTGGATCGCCGCCGCCTCGATCACCGCCCTGCTGCTGCGGCAGGAGATCAACGAGGTCTTCGATTCCGCCCTGCAGGAAACCTCGGAGCGCCTGCTGCCGCTCGCCGTCATGGACATCGTCGAGCGCGAGGATGACGGCACCAGCCAGCGCCTGGGCTCGCTCCGCCAGCGCGACGAGTACTTCACCTATGTGGTGCGCGATCCCACCGGGCGCATCCTGCTGCAGTCGCACTTGGCCGAACCCAGCATCTTTCCGCCCTATGACGGCCCGGGCTTCCGCCAGACGGAGGGCTTCCGCATCTACAATGAGGACGCGCTGAAGGGCACGGTGCGCATCTCGGTGGCCGAGCCGATGAGCCACCGCTCCACCGTGTTTCGCGAGGTGATCCTCGCCCTCGGGCTGCCGCTGCTGCTGGTCATTCCCATCTCCATCGCCATCATCATGCTGGCGGTCAGGGCCAGCCTCGCACCGCTGCGGCGCTTCCGGGCGAAGCTTGCGGCGCGCGGCGGGCGCGATCTCTCCACCGTGCCGACGGGCGACCTGCCGGCCGAAATCGCTCCCGTCGCCACCACCCTCAACGGTGTTCTCGACCGGCTGAAGGCCGCCTTCGAGGCCGAGCGCAGCTTTGCAGCGCATGCCGCGCACGAGTTGCGCACGCCGCTTGCCGGTGCCATTGCGCAAGCCCAGCGGCTGCGCGGCGAAACTACGGACACGGCCGCCGCCGCGCGCGCCGCCGACATCGAGGCCACGCTCAAGCGCCTGACGCGCCTGTCCGAGCGGCTGATGCAGCTGGCCCGCGCCGAGGGCGGGCGGCTGCGCCTCGATGCCGCGCAGGACCTGCGCCCCGCAGCGCGCATCGTGACCGAGGATGCGGCACGCAAAGCCGCGCCGGGCCGCGTGCAGCTCGCGCTTCCGGACCAGCCCGTGCTGTCGGACCTCGACCCCGATGCCTTCGGCATCCTGCTGCGCAACCTGATCGAGAACGCCCTGCGCCACGGCGCGGAGGATGGTCGCATCGACATCACCTTGACACCTGATGGTGTGCTGAGGGTCGTGAACGACGGGCCGGTGGTGCCGCCTGAAGTTCTGTCGCGCCTCACCGCACGTTTCGAGCGCGGGGGTGCCGGCAACGAGGGCAGCGGCCTCGGCCTCGCCATCGTCGCGGCAATCGCCGAGCGGCTCGGCAGCACGCTCACCCTGCGCTCTCCCGCCACCGGCCGCGACCAGGGCTTCGAGGTGGAAATCGGACTTCCCGTTGACGTGGGCCTTGCGGCAGATCAAACCGCAAGGCCTCACCCCGGCGCATAGACACGCAACGCCCGACCACACCCCTTTCAAAGGCTACCTTCATGACCAGCGACGCAAACACCAAGCTTCCCTACGAGACGGCTCATGAGGAGCTGCACTACATCAACCGCTCAGGCTGGCTCAGGGCCGCGGTGCTTGGCGCCAATGACGGGATCGTCTCGGTGTCCTCGCTCGTCGTCGGCGTCGCTGCGGCAGACCCCAGCCCGCAGGCGGTGCTGATCGCCGGCTTCGCCGGCCTCGCCGCCGGCGCCATGTCAATGGCGGCTGGCGAATATGTCTCGGTGAGTTCGCAGTCCGACATCGAACAGGCCGACATCGCGCGCGAACGCAAGGCGCTGGTCGACACGCCGGCAGCGGAGGAGCGCGAGCTCGCCTCGATCTATGAATCGCGCGGTCTCTCGCCCGCCACGGCCGCACTCGTTGCGCGCGAGCTGACCGAGAAGGACGCACTCAGCGCACACGTCCGTGACGAGCTCGGCCTTTCGGAAGTGCATGCCGCCAATCCGCTGCAGGCCGCCATCGCCTCCGGCCTCACCTTCTCCGTGGCCGCCGCCCTGCCCGTGGCTGCCGCGGTTTTGGCACCGTCCGGCCAGATCATTCCCACCGTGGTCGTCACCACGCTGATCGCGCTCGCGGGACTCGGCGCACTCGGTGCCCATGCCGGTGCGGCACCCAAGCTGCCCGCCACGCTGCGCGTGCTGTTCTGGGGCGCGGCTGCCATGGCGATCACCGCCGGGGTTGGCTATGTCTTCGGGGTGAGCGTCTAGTCGCGTGTACCCCGCTCACGTAACGGCAGACTGATGATCGCCATGGCCCCCACGATCGACGATCTTTCCGGAGACTTTCCCGACGCCAGCAACGGCGCGCGCTGGCAGATGCTGTCGGATGCGGTCATGGGCGGCGTGTCGGCCGGGCAGATGACACGCACGGTCATCGCCCAGCGGCCCGCCATCCGCATGCAGGGGGCGGTGAGCCTCGAGAACAATGGCGGCTTCCTGCAGATCGCCCTCGACCTGGCGCCCGGCGGCGCGGCCTTCGATGCATCCGGCTTCGCCGGCATCGCCCTCGACGTCTGGGGCAATGGCGAGGACTATGGCCTGCACCTCAGGACCGCGAACCTGTCGCGCCCGTGGCAATCCTACCGCATGAGCTTTGCGGCGGGACCAAGCTGGCAGGAAATCAGGTTTCCGTTCCAGGACTTCGCCTCCCACCGCACCGACCTGCCCTTCGATGCCCATCTGCTACGGCGCATCGGGATCGTGGCAATCGGCCGGGCCTTCACGGCCGACGTGGCGGTCGGCGGACTGCGGTTCTTCACCGCAAGATCATAGTTGCGTCAGGCCTTGATCCGCGCATTGGCCGGATCGATGAAGGGTGCGAGGCCGATTTCCGCCGGGAAGGTTTCGCTGGCCACCACGATCTCATAGCGCCCCGTGCGCAGGAACTCGTCGCTCACGCCCTCGGCATTGCGCACATAGCCATAGCCGATGCTGCGCTGGAGCGTGTAGCCATAGCCGCCCGAGGTGAGATAGCCAACGGGCACGCCGTTGCGCAGGATGGTTTCGCGGCCCACCAGCACCGCTGCGGGGTCGGCAATGGTGAAGCCCGCGAGCCGCTTGGTGAGCGGCTTCGCGGCAACGGCCTCAAGCGCGGGACGCCCTATGAAGGGCGTGTTGGCCCGCATCTTCACCGCCCAGCCGAGGCCCGCCTCGAACGGCGTGTCGTTCGGCGTGATGTCGGAGGACCACGCCCGATAGCCCTTCTCGAGGCGCAGCGACTCGAGCGCGCGATAGCCCACCGGCCTGAGGCCGAGCGGTGCGCCTGCCGCCATCAGCGCGTCATAGACCTTGCCCGTTTCGGCCAGCGGCACGTGCAGTTCCCAGCCGAGTTCACCCACATAGGTGATGCGCAGCGCCCGCACCTGGACGCCGGCGATCGAGATCACGCGCACATGGCCGAAGGGGAAGCCTGCGTTCGAAACGTCATCGGTGGTGACGGCCGCGAGAATGGTGCGTGCCAGCGGGCCCATGAGCGAAAGCGTGCCCCACTGCTCCGTCACGTCGACGAGGCTCGCCTGAGATTGCGCGGGAAGGTGATCGCGGATCCAGGCCAGGTCATGGGTGCGGAAGCCGGTTCCGGTGACGATGTAGAAATGCTCGTCCGAGAGGCGCGCCACCGTGAGGTCGGCCTCGATGCCGCCACGGCTGTTGAGGAGCTGCGTGTAGGTGATGCGGCCCGGCTGCTTGGCAACGTGGCCGGCACAGATCCACTCCAGCGCCTCGGCGGCGCCGGGTCCGGAGATTTCGTACTTGGCGAAGCTCGACTGGTCGAAGATGCCCGCCTTCTCGCGCACATGAGCGTGCTCGCCACCCACATGGGCAAACCAGTTCTGGCGGCCCATGGCGTAGACGTCACGCGGCTCCACGCCTGCGGGCGCAAACCAGTTGGGTCGCTCCCAGCCGAGCTTGGAGCCGAACACCGCGCCTTGCGCCTTGAGCCGGTCATAGAGCGGCGAGACGATGCGCGGGCGGCCGCTTTCATATTCCTCGTGCGGAAAGCCGATGGTGTAGTGCTTGCCATAGGCCTCGCAGGTGCGTTCGAGCACCCAGTCGCGGTCCTTGTGGAGGTCAGAGAAGCGGCGGATGTCGACGACCCACAGGTCGAGCGGCGCCTCGCCCGACATGACCCACTGTGCCAGCACCCAGCCGGCACCGCCGCCCGAGGCGATGCCGAAGGCGTTGAAGCCGGCCCCCACGAACATGTTGGCGCATTCGGGCGCCGGGCCGAGGATGAAGTTGCCGTCAGGCGTGAAGCTCTCCGGCCCGTTGATCATCCGCTTCACCCCGGCATGGGCGAGAGCGGGCACGCGGGCGATGGCCTGGTCCATGTGCTGCTCGAAGTGATCGTAGTCGTCGTCGAAGAGGCGGAACTGCCAGTCCTGCGGCACGTCGCCCGTCATCCAGGGCTGGGGATCAGGCTCGTAGCCGCCCATGACGAGACCGCCCACCTCCTCCTTGAAGTAGGTGCGCCGGTCCGGGTCGCGGATGGTGGCGGCGTCGGAGGACAGGCCCTCGATGCGCTCGGTGATGATGTACTGGTGCTTCACCGGCTGGAGCGGCACGTTGATGCCGGCAAGTGCGCCCACCTGCCGGGCCCACTGCCCCGCGCAGTTCACCACCTTGTCGCAGGCGACGACGCCCTGGTCGGTCTCGACATGGGTGATGCGGCCGTCCTTCATGCGGAAGCCGGTGACATGGACATTCTCCACCAGGCGCGCGCCATGCATGCGCGCACCCTTGGCAAGCGACTGGGTGATGTCGGACGGGCTGGCCTGGCCGTCGGTTGGAAGCCAGCTGGCGCCCACGAGGTCGGAAACATCCATGAGCGGCCACATCTTCTTCACCTCGTCAGGCGAGACCAGGTGCATCTCCATGCCGAAGCTGCGCGCCGTGGTGGCGAGGCGACGATATTCGGTCCAGCGGTCCTGGTTGGTGGCAAGCCGCAGGCAGCCGGTCATCTTCCAGCCGGTCTCGAGGCCGGTTTCGGCGGCGAGGCCCTTGTAGAGCTCGACCGAATACTTCAGCACCCGGGTGATCGAAGCTGACGCGCGCAGCTGGCCGACGAGGCCCGCGGCATGCCAGGTGGAGCCCGAGGTGAGCTGGCCCTGTTCGAGCAGCAGCACGTCCGCCTTGTGGTCACGCGCCAGGTGATAGGCCGTGGAACAGCCGATGATGCCGCCGCCAATGACGATGACCTGGGCGTGGGTTGGCAGTGTCATGATGCGGTCGTCCCGTGTTTGATCTGGTAGCGGTCTAGGAAGTTCGCGAGCTTCGCCAGGTTGTCATGCGCATAGGCGGTGTAGTCCGCACCCGGTGCCGCGAGATGGATGTCGGAGACCATGGCCCACATCGCCTCGCGCACCAACGCGGCACCCTGCATGGCGTCGAAGGCGCGCCAGATGGCGGCGTCCGGTTCCCGGCCAAAATAGGCGGCGAGCAGCAGTGCGGCCTCCTCGTCCTGCATCTCGGCGTTGGCCGCAGCACCCGCGAGATCGAACATGGCGGTGCCGAACCCGGCATATTCGAAGTCGATGAGCCACAGACGCTCATCGTCCTCGAGGAAATTGGCGGGCAGCAGGTCGTGGTGGCCGAAGACGATGGGAAGCGGCAGCTGCGCGGCCTCGAATGCCGCCGCCAGGCCAAGCAGCCCGTCCACCTGGCCCATGAACGGGCTTTCACCCGCCTGAAGCGTGCGGGCGTAGTCACGAATGACGTGGAAGGGCCAGAAGATGACCCCTGTGCCCGCGACATGGGCGGGAAGCTCGCGGTGGAAGCGCTGCAGCAGCTCCGCCACGCGGCGCGGATTGGCGCGAACATCCGCCGCCTGCCAGGTGCGGGCCGCGATGAAGGCGGTGACCATGACGCCGGGTGCTGTGAACTCGACGGCGGGCGCGAAGCCTGCCGCATGGGCGGCGCGTGCCGTCATCGCCTCGCGGGCACGCTCCACGTGGTGGACCGGAAAATCGCGTCCGAAGCGCGCCACATGGGTGCCGGCCGCATCCGTCACCTTCCAGCTTTCGTTGGAGAGCCCGCCGGGCAGTGGCGCAGCGGTGATGGGCCCCGACCAGCACGGCAGGGCCAGCAGGTGGTGGGGCAATTGCGTCGTCATGCTCACACCTCCCGCGGGCAATCTGGTCTGTTCCTCGGGCGAAGATAACGCACCGGACGCCTGCCTGTCACTGCTGCTGACAAGCGCTCGCATCCGGCTCGCTGCACCCTCGCCCGCTGCCCAATGCCGCACAGCCAATTGCGGCGGCCAAGCGGGCTGGCTATGCAGAAGCCTACAATTCGGGAACAGACCGTGACGGCCGAAGCACCCCGCAGCCAGACCCGACGCCTGACCGCGCGCCAAGTCGCCGACAAGGCCGGCGTGTCCATTTCGGCGGTGTCGCGCACCTTCACCGATGGTGCCAGCGTTTCGCCCGCCACGCGCGAGCGGGTGCTGCTGGCGGCGCGCGCGCTTGGCTATCGCCCCAATGTCCTGGCCCAGAGCCTGATGACCGGGCGCACCAAGCTGATCGGCCTCGTCTCCAACAATTTCGACAACCCGGCCTTCATGGAAATCTTCGACCAGTTCACCCGCCTCCTCCAGCAGCGTGGGCTTCGGCCGCTGCTGGCCAATCTCTCCGGCACGCGGGAGATGGCGGGAGCACTCGACATGCTGCGGCAATACAATGTGGATGGTGTCATCATTGCATCATCCACCCTGCCGCCGCGGTTCGTTGCCGGGTGCCGGGCGGCCGGAATTCCGGCGGTGCATGCCTTCGGGCGCGTCGGCCCGGCACGCGGCATCGCGGTTGCGGGCGTGGACAATGTGGCCGGCGGCAAGCTTGCCGCATCGACGCTGGTTGCGCGCGGCTATCGGCGGATCGCGTTTCTGGGCGGGCCTGAATCCGCCAGTTCAACCACCGACCGCCTCAAGGGGCTGAGCCAGGGACTGGCAACCCATGGCCTGAAGCCGCGCGCCGCGCTGTTCAGCACGTCCTACTCGCATGATGCGGGGCAGACGCTGATGCGGGCCCTGCTGAAGAAAGGCGGCATCGATGCGGTGTTCTGCGGCGACGACATTCTCGCCATCGGCGCGCTGGATGCCTGCATCGAAGGCAAGGTGAGGGTTCCGAAAGACATCGGCATACTGGGCTTCAACGACATCGCCATGGCGGGGTGGCCAGCCTATGGCCTGACCACCATCCGCCAGCCCATCGCAAAGATCATCAGCGCGGCCGTCGAGATGATCGCGGCGATGACCGAGGGTGTGGCAAGCGCCCCGCCCTCGCGCCACTTCGGCTGCTCGCTCATCGAGCGCCGGTCGCTGAAGCCTGTCTAGCCCGGACCGAGATTGCGAATGACGCGGAGCGCGGCCTCGCGCTGGGCGGCAATGGTCGGCCGCAGGATCTCCAGACGGTCGAAGCTGTGCGGATGCCGGGCGAGCGTTGCGCGGACCGAGGCACCGAAGGCCTGGCGGATCTCGGTGCCGACATTGAACTTCTTCACCCGGTGCTGGCGCGACAGCATGCGGCGAACCGCCGGATCGATGCCGCTGCCGCCATGCAGCACCAGCGGAAGGGTGGTGACGGCCTCGATGGCGCCAAGCGCGTCAAGGTCGATGCCATCCGACGTCTCGGTCTGGAGATGGACGTTGCCCACCGAGATGGCGAGGGCATCGACCCCGGTTTCCGCCGCGAAGCGGGCAGCATCCGCCGGGGTGGTGAAGGCCGAGGCCCGGCCACCGGCATAGCCGACGAAGCCCACCTCGCCCTCAACCGAAACGCCCGCCGGTGCCGCCACCTCGACGACGCTGCGGGTAAGGGCGATGTTCTCGTCAAGCGGCAGCGCCGAGCCGTCGATCATCACCGAGGTGAAGCCGTGGTCGATGCCTGCCCGGCACTCCTCCAGCGTGGTGGCATGGTCGATGTGGCAGGCAACGGGAACCCGCGCCTGCTCCGCGAGATGGCGGAACATGGGGCCGAGAACCGCCAATGGCGTGTGGCGGCGCGACCCCGGGCCCGCCTGCAGCACGATGGGCTGGCCGGCCTCGTCGGCTGCTTCCGCGAAGGCCAGCGCATCTTCCCAGCCCAGCACCACGAGCCCCGCCACGGCATGGTGGCCGGCGGTGGCGGCATCGAGAAGCTGGCGCAGCGTGGCGATGGTCATTTGAACTTCGCGATCATGTCCTTGATGCCGGGGATGGTCTCGACCTGATAGGCGTGCTCGGGCTGGAAGAACTGCACCAGCGGCCGCTGGCTGAGGCCGCCCAGAATGGTGAAGTAATACATCTCGTATCCGGGTGCGGCGACACAAGGGTGATAGCCACTGTCGAGGATGACGGTGGAGCCATTGACGATGTGATAGGCCTCGCCGATTGCGCCGTCCTCGCGCTGGACCAGCTGAAGGCCGAAGCCATGGTGCGGGCGAAAGCGGAAGTTATAGGTCTCGTCGTGGCGCGTCTCATCGGGCAGGCGGTCGGTATCGTGCTTGTGCGGCGGAAATCCGGACCAGCCGCCGGCGCCCACGGTGAAAAGTTCCGACACCAGCAGGCGGCCCACGCGGCCGCGATACTTGGTGCCGAGGATGTGCTTGATCTTGCGGTGCGTCTTGGTGTCGTCGGAGCCATATTGCACGGTGTCGATGTCGGCGGCGCGCACCGCGAAGGGCTCAAGCTCGCCATCAAAGCGCGCACCGGCGATGAACACCTCCGCTGCCTCCGAGGTGCAGACCAGCCGCGCCACGGCACCCTGCGGCACGAACACGCCTTCGGGCTCGCCACCCCAGACGTCAACCGTGCGGTTGCCGATGGCAGCGAAGTGCTCGCCCGCAACATCGACGTCGACCGTGCCGGTGGCGGGCACGATCGCCGTCTCATATCCCGGCACGCGATATTCGAAGGCCATGCCGCGCTCAAGCTTCACGATGTTGAAGTAATTGAGCGGCACGCGCGCATCATCAACGTCGATGATCGGCGTGTTGCGGTTGTCGAAGGGCGGAAGGTGCATGAGGGTCCCTCGGTCAGGCGGGCGGTTGATGGCGCAGCATGAAGGCGGCGAGTTCGGCCGCCGTGGGCGAAGCCGGCGCGCAACCGACGCGGGTGACGGTGATGGCGGCGGCGGCCGCGCCGCGGCTGACCGCGGCCGCGAGGCCCAGCCCCTCGGCGAGGCCGGTGACGACACCGGCCATGAAGGCATCCCCCGCACCCGTGGGCTTCAGGGCCGTGACCGCGAAGACCGGCGTTTCGAAGCTCTGCCCGTCGGCGAAGGAGACGGAGCCCTTCTCGCCCATCTTGTAGACGACGGTGGTACCGTGCGCTGCAAGCCGGCCTGCCAGATCACGCCCGCCGGCGCCCCCCGCCATGACGTCGAACTCGAGGTCGTTGCCGATCACGATGTCAGCACGCTCTGCGGCATCGCGGCAGGTGCGTTCGGCCTCGGCGGCGCTTGCCCATGAATAAGGCCGGTAGTCGACATCGAGGATCACCGGCACATGGGCCGCCCGCGCGCTGGCCATGGCCAGCAGCGCGGCAGCGCGGGAGGGTTCCACGGCGAGTGCCGTGCCGGTGACGATCAGCGCGCCGAAGGTTTCAAAAGGGATCGACGCGACGTTCTCCGGCGCCAGCGTGAAATCGGCTGCGCCATTGCGGTAGATCACCGACTGGCAGTCCTCGTTCCGCGTCTCGACGACGGCAAGCGAGGTTCTGGCCTCGCCCTTCACCATGCGAATATGCGCGCGGTTGACGCCATAGCGGTCAAGCTCGCGCAGCACGAAGCGGCCGACCGCATCGTCCGAAACCGTGGTGAGGAGTGCTGCGGCGCCGCCCAGCTTCACGATGCCGGCGGCGATGTTGGCGCCCGAGCCGCCAAGCGCGGAGGTGAAGCGCGTGGCCTCCTCCATGTGGCAGCCGGGCGGGTCGGCATAGAGGTCGAGGCCGGCCCGGCCGAGCACCAGAAAATTGTTGGGACGCAGCCCATCGCGCATCAGACGCCACGCTCCCGCAGACTTGACGATTCAGGATAGTTGCTGTGTAGTTCCCTTGCAAGCGCTTGCAATGTGGAATGATCGGGGCGTGACCAGGATCGGAATCGGGATCGTCGGCGGCGGCTACATGGGCAAGGCCCATGCGGTGGCCATGTCGGCCGTGGCCGCGTTGTTCGACACCGCACTCAGACCTTCGCTCGAGATGATCTGCACCACCACGCCGCAGGGCGCTGCCGAAAAGGCGCGGCAATTCGGCTTTGCACGCGCGACGGCAGACTGGCGCGTGCTGGTGGCGGACCCCAGGGTGGAGGCGGTGGTGATCGCCAGCCCGCAGGAGACCCACCGGGACATTGCGCTCGCGGCGTTTGCGGCGGGCAAGCACGTATTCTGCGAGAAGCCCCTTGGCCTTGGCCTGTCCGACAGCCGGGAGATGCTCGCGGCGGCGCAGCGCAGCGGACGCGTGCACATGACCGGCTTCAACTACATTCGCACGCCCGCCTCGCAGCTGGCCCGGCAGATCATTTCGACCGGCGAGATCGGTGACGTGACGTGGTTTCGCGGCGAGCACACCGAGGATTTCTGCGCCGACCCGGCGGCCCCCGCCTCATGGCGCACGCGCGGCAAGCCGAACGGCAACATGGGTGACCTTGCACCCCACATCATCAATGCGGCACTGGCCCTGATGGGGCCGATCCGCAGCCTGTGCGCCGACATCGAGACGGTGCACCGGACACGGCCCTCGCCCACGGGGCCGGAAGCCGTGAGCAACGACGACCAGGGGCAGATCATGTGCCGCTTCGAAAACGGCGCCATGGGGCACCTGTTCATCAGCCGCGTCGCGACCGGCCGCAAGATGGGTTATGCCTATGACGTGTTCGGAACCAGGGGTGCGCTGCGCTTCGACCAGGAAGACCAGAACGCCGTCTGGCTTTACAAGGCCGAGGGTGCGGCCGGGCGGCAGGGCTTCACCAAGATCCTGACGGGGCCGGAGCACCCGGACTACAAGGCCTTCTGCCTGGGGCCGGGGCACGGCACCGGCTATCAGGACCAGATCATTATCGAGGCACGCGACTTCCTCGAAGCCATTGCTTCAGGCACGCCCAAGTGGCCGAGCTTCGCGGACGGGCACCTCGTCAACCAGGTCATCGCGGCGGCTTGGGCCTCGCAATCGTCACGCGGCTGGATCGACGTCCATGGCCGCGAAGGGGAAGATCACGACACATGACCATTCGCATCGGAAATGCGCCCTGTTCCTGGGGCGTGGAATTCGCCGACGACCCGCGCAATCCGCCATGGTCGCGGGTTCTCGATGAGTGCCGGGCCGCCGGATATTCCGGCATCGAGCTGGGGCCCATCGGCTTCATGCCGGAGGATCCCGCGCGCCTCGGCGATGCGCTGGGCGAGCGCGGCCTGACGCTGATCGGCGGCGTGGTCTTCCGGCCGTTTCACGATCCTGCCAAATGGGATGAGGTGAAGGATGCCGCCATCCGCACCTGCCGTTCGCTGACCGCGCATGGCGCCCGCCACCTGGTGCTGATCGACTCCATCTCGCCGCGGCGCGCGCCCACCGCCGGGCGGCCCGCCGAGGCCGAGCAGATGGACGACGCCGAGTGGAACGCCTTCGCGGCGCGCCTGCGCGACATCGCCCGCATGGGCCACGAGGAGTATGGGCTGGACGTTTCGATCCACCCGCATGCGGCCGGCTTCATCGACTTCGAGCCGGAAATCGAGCGCCTGCTTGCCGACATCGATCCGGCGATCCTGAAGATCTGCCTCGATACCGGGCACTCGCATTATGCGGGCTTTGATCCGGTGCCGTTCATGGCACGCCACATGGACCGGATATCCTATGTCCACTTCAAGGACGTGGACCCCGTGGTGCGGGCCGCCGTGGTGGCCAGCCGCACCGGCTTCTATGATGCCTGCGGGCAGGGCATTTTCTGCAACCTCGGCAAGGGCGTCACCGATTTTCACGCGGTGCGGCAGATGCTGATCGATGCCGGCTACCAGGGCTGGTGCACCGTGGAGCAGGACTGCGACCCGTCGGGCACCACGTCACCGGTCAGCGACGCGCGCGCCAACCGCGACTATCTCTTGTCCATCGGCTTCAACTGACAGGTTCACCACATGACACGACTGAACTGGGGCATGATCGGCGGCGGCGAAGGAAGCCAGATCGGGCCGGTCCACCGCATCAGCGCCGGGCTCGACGGGCAGTTCGCCATGGTTGCCGGCGCACTGGACGCGGTGCCCGAGCGCGGCAAGGCATTTGCCCACAGCCTCGGCATTGCCCCTGATCGCTGCTATGGCGACTGGCGCGAGATGCTGGAAGGCGAGCGGAACCGCCCCGACCGGCTCGACCTCGTGACCGTTGCGACACCCAACGCCACGCACCACGCCATCACCAAGGCCTTCCTCGAGGCGGGCATCAACGTGCTGTGCGAGAAGCCGATGACGGTGACGCTCGCCGAGGCCGAGGACATTGCCGCCACGGCCAGGCGCAGCGGAGCCGTGTGCGCGGTGAATTACGGCTATACCGGCTATCCTCTGGTGCGCCACATGCGGGCCATGGTGGCCCGCGGCGACCTGGGCCAGCTGCGGCTGGCGGTGGTCGAGTTCTCGCACGGCTTCCATGCCGATGCCGCGGATGCCGACAATCCGCGCATGCGCTGGCGCTATGACCCGGCGCAGGCCGGCCAGTCCGGGCAGTTTGCCGATTGCGGCATCCATGCGCTGCACATGGCGAGCTATGTCTCCGGCCAGAACGCCCGCGACCTCTCCTCGGACTTCCTGTCGACCATTGCCAGCCGCAAGCTGGAGGACGACGCCATGGTAAATGTGCGCATGGATGGCGGCACCACCGTGCGGCTGTGGACCAGCTCCGTTGCGGTGGGCAGCTTCCACGGCCTCAACATCCGCCTCTTCGGCGAGAAGGGCGGCTTGCGCTGGGCCCAGCAGTGGCCGGATCAGCTGTTCTGGACGCCGCTGAACGGCCGCACCGAGGTGATCGAGCGGGGCAGCGCGGATTCGCCCGAGGCGGCGCGCGCCACGCGCATCGCCACCGGGCACTCCGAAGGGATGCTGGTGGCCTTTGCCAACATCTATGCCGATCTTGCCGAGGTCATTCGCGCCGGCCGCGCGGGCCGCGCGCCGGACCCCCTGGCCTGCCAGTTCCCCACCGCCGAGGATGGGCTGCGCTCCATTGCGGCCATAGGTGCGGCGGTGGAATCCGCGGCACAGGGCGGCGCGTGGACCGATGCCCGCCCCCAATCGCTCAGGACGAGCTGAGGTCAGGCCTCGAAATCGAGCAGCAGGTCCTTGGCGTCCACCTGCGAGCCCGGGTGGACGTGGATGGCCTTGACGGTTGCGGCGCGCTCGGCGCGCAGCCCCATTTCCATCTTCATCGCCTCGATGGTGAAGAGCAGGTCGCCCGCGGCCACCTTCTGGCCCGCGGCAACCGCGACGGCGGCGATAGACCCCGGCATCGGTGCCCCAACATGCAGGGGGTTGCCATCCTCCGCCTTGGCCCTGACCGGCGCCTTCGCCTTCACCGCGCGGTTCGGCACGCGGATGACGCGGGGCTGGCCGTTCAACTCGAAGAACACCTTCACCTCGCCTTCCTCGGTGGTTTCTCCGACGGCCTGCAGGCGAACCTCGAGGGTCTTGCCGGGGTCGATCTCGACCGAGATCTCCTCGCCCGGCTGCATGCCGTAGAAGAACACCGGCGTGGGCAGCACGCGCACCGGACCATAGATGCGGTGGCGGCCCATGTAGTCGAGGAAGACCTTCGGATACATGAGATAGCCGTTGAGGTCCTCGCTATCGACCGGGCGGCCCTTGAGGGTCTTCGACAGGGTGAGGCGCGTCTCGTCGAGGTCGACGGACGGCACCAGCGAACCGGGCCGCACGGTGACGGGTTTCTCACCCTTGAGCGCCTTGCGCTGGAGCGCCTGGGGCCAGCCGCCGGGAGGCTGGCCGAGATTGCCCTTCAACATGTCGACCACGGAGTCCGGGAAGGAGACATCGACGGCCGGATCCTCGACCTGCTGGCGCGTCAGCCCCTGCGCCACCATCATCAACGCCATGTCGCCCACCACCTTCGATGACGGCGTCACCTTCACGATGTCGCCGAACATCAGGTTGGCCTGGGCATAGGCCTCAGCCACCTCATGCCAGCGTGGCTCGAGCCCCATGCTGCGGGCCTGGGCCTTGAGGTTGGTGAACTGGCCGCCGGGCATTTCGTGGAGATAAACCTCGGAGGCAGGTGCCTCGATTCCGCTCTCGAAGGCCGCATACTGGTGGCGCACGCCCTCCCAGTAGTTCGAGATGGCGCGGATGGCGGAAGCATCGAGCCCGGTGTCGCGGTCGGTATGCGCCAACGCCTCCACGATGGAGCCGAGGCAGGGCTGCGAGGTACCGCCCGAGAAGGCATCCATCGCGGCATCCACCGCATCCGCACCGGCCTCGGCGGCGGCGAGCACGCTGGCCCCTGCGATGCCGCTGGTGTCGTGGGTGTGGAAGTGGATGGGAAGGCCCACCTCCTCCTTCAGTGTCCTGACGAGGAGCCGGGCGGCGGCGGGCTTCAGCAGGCCGGCCATGTCCTTCAACCCGAGCACATGCGCGCCGGCGGCCTGCAATTCCTTCGCCATGCCGACATAGTATTTGAGGTCATACTTGGCACGGTTCGGATCGAGGATGTCGCCGGTGTAGCAGATGGCCGCCTCGCAGACGCGATTGGCCTCCAGCACCGCATCCATGGCGACGCGCATGTTCTCGACCCAGTTCAGGCTGTCGAAGACGCGGAACACGTCGATGCCGGTCCTGGCGGCCTGCGCCACGAAGGCCTTGACCACATTGTCAGGGTAAGTGGTGTAGCCGACGCCATTGGCACCACGCAGCAGCATCTGCAGCATCAGGTTCGGCATGCGTTCGCGCAAGTCGCGCAGGCGCTGCCAGGGGCACTCCTGCAGGAAGCGGTAGGCGACGTCGAAGGTGGCACCACCCCAGCATTCGACGCTGAACAGTTGGGGCAGATTGGCCGCATAGGCCGGAGCCACCCGGATCATGTCGATCGAGCGCATGCGAGTTGCCAGCAGCGACTGGTGGCCGTCACGCATCGTCGTGTCGGTGAGCAGCAGCCGCTTCTCGCCCAGCATCCAGTTGGCCACCGCCTGGGGGCCCTTGGCGAGAAGCAGGTCGCGCGTGCCCGGCTGCGGCGGGCCCATCAGCCCGGGCACGCCCAGTTCCCGGCCGGTGACCTTGGGCTTCGGGCGGCCCGCGGTTTCAGGGTGCCCGTTCACCGCGATGTCGGCGATGTAGGTGAGGATCTTGGTTGCGCGGTCGCGGCGCTTCTTGAACTCGAAGAGTGCTGGCGTGGTGTCGATGAACTTCGTGGTGCAGCTGTTTTCGAGGAAGCTCGGGTGCTTCAGCAGGTTCTCGACGAAGGCGATGTTGGTGGCAACGCCGCGCACGCGAAACTCGGACAGGGCGCGGCTCATGCGGGCAATCGCCTGGTCGGGCGTCTGCGCCCAGGCGGTGACCTTGACCAGCAGCGAGTCGTAGAACCTGGTGATGACGGCACCCGCATAGGCCGTGCCGCCATCGAGCCTGATGCCCATGCCGGTGGCCGAGCGATAGGCAGTGATGCGGCCATAATCGGGAATGAAGTTGTTCTGCGGGTCTTCCGTCGTCACCCGGCATTGCAGCGCGTGGCCGTAGAGGCGCACGCCCTGCTGGGTGGCAACACCCGTGGCTTCTTCCAGCGTCTTGCCTTCGGCAATGAGGATCTGGGCCCGCACGATGTCGATGCCGGTCACCTGCTCGGTCACCGTATGCTCGACCTGGACGCGCGGGTTGACCTCGATGAAGTAGAAGCGGCCGCTGTCCATGTCCATCAGGAACTCGACCGTGCCGGCGCATTCATAGCCCACATGGGCGCAGATGCGGCGACCGAGATCGCAGATCTCGGCGCGCTGGGCCTCGTTCAGGTAGGGCGCTGGCGCGCGCTCGACGACCTTCTGGTTGCGGCGCTGCACGGTGCAGTCACGCTCATAGAGATGATAGATCGCGCCATACTTGTCGCCGAGGATCTGCACCTCGACGTGGCGCGCCCGCTCGATCATCTTCTCGAGATAGCCCTCGCCATTGCCGAAGGCGGACTGCGCCTCGCGGCGGCCCTCCAGCACCTTGGCCACGAGTTCATCAGGGCCGTTGATCGGCCGCATGCCGCGCCCGCCGCCGCCCCAGCTGGCCTTGAGCATGAGCGGATAGCCGATGGCGGCCGCATCACGCGCGACGGCGTCCATGTCGTCGCCCAGCACCTCGGTCGCCGGGATCACAGGAGCGCCGGCGGCGATTGCCACGCGCCTCGCACTCGCCTTGTCGCCCAGCGCGCGCATTGTTTCCGCCTTGGGACCGATGAAGGTGATGCCTGCCGCGACGCAGGCCTCGACGAAATCCGGATTCTCGGACAGCAACCCATAGCCCGGGTGGATCGCATCGGCGCCGCAGGCCTTGGCCACCCGGATGATCTCGGGGATCGAGAGATAGGCCGCGACCGGCCCCAGCCCCTCGCCGATGCGATAGGCCTCGTCCGCCTTGAAGCGGTGGAGCGACAGCTTGTCCTCCTCGGCATAGACGGCCACCGTCTTCTTGCCGAGCTCGGTTGCCGCGCGCATGACGCGGATGGCGATTTCGCCGCGATTGGCGATCAGGATCTTGCGAAAGGACGGCATGTTCACCCCATGTCCCGGCCAACGAGGTACGGGTGCGGCAGCTTAGACCGCCCCCCGCGTGGAACAAATGGGTACTCTGCGCAATGGCCGATTGGCTATCCGGCATGGCTTGCCCCACGCGAGGACAGGACAACCGATCAATGCAAGTCGGGTCTCGCCAAGGTGGGCCAAGACCGGCGACTGGCCGCCCAGTCCTGGCGCGACGGGCCAGGGTCTCATCCAGTCGGGCGACGGCTCTCGCCTTGCCCGAAGAGATCCCTCAGGGAAGCCCCTGAATCGCGCCAAGCTCGTCGAGCGCCTGAGCAATGCACCCTCCGATCGATGCGAACGAATTGCGCCCGAGAAGCAGGGCATGTCCCTTGCGCGCGCGCGCCATGGCCGCCGCCGGATCTTCAGCGACCGCGCGAAACTGTGCGACAGCCGAGTCCAGGAGTGGTTCTGCCCAGACCTGGTTCTCGGTATAGACGTACTCCGACTTCTCAATGGGTCGAAGTTTGTAATCGACCACAAACCCTGTCTCTGGGGTCACCAATTCACTGGTGGCACTCCAGCCCGTGGCGATCACGGCCTTCCCGGCAGCGAGCGCCTCGGCGGCACCAAAGCCGAAGCCCTCCGAGCGGTGGAGGGACACGAAGACATCGGTTTCGCCCATCAGTCCGCTCACCTCAAGCCGCGACATGGTGGCATCGATCAAACGAATGCGCCTGTCGCCCCCGATCGAAGTTGCGATTTGCCGACGCGCCTCAGCGTTGTCGAGGCCCCGGGCCTTGACCACGAGTTCCACGTCACGGCGCGCAGGAAAGGCTGCCCGGAATGCCGCAATCGTGGCCTGTGGGTTCTTCCGGGCCATATGGGAGTCATAGTCGAAGTAGGTGAGAAAGCGCAGCCTGCCTGACTGTGGCGGCGCGGAGGGCAGCACCTTGGGCACGTGCAGGGGCTGGGGAACCAGCCGGACCGGCTTGCGCACGGCCGCGCGCAGGGCCGTTGCGATGAACTCCGATCCAGCCCAGATCTCATCATATCGGTCGAGCATTGCAATGGCACCCTTGGGTATCCGGGGGAGTTCCCAGTAGGGATAAAGTACTTGGAAGCGACCCTGACCTGCGTCATCGAAGTCGTAGCCCTCCAGTGTTAACCCCTCGACCCTGAGTGTCACGAGACGATCCGGGCGGCGCTGAAAGAAGGTTTCGATGGCCGGTTCGTTGCTCCGTTTGGCGAGGGGCCTGTTCACATAGCTTGTGGGCAGCCTTGCTGTATCGCAGGCCCTGCCCAAGTTTCGCGCTGCCTCTCCCAGGCCGATCTCGGAGTTCAGGAAGCCAAGGATGCAAATGCCCGGCGAGATGTGGCGTGGGCCACATGCGTCCGGCGAGACACCACCTTGCGACAAGAAACAACCACGAACACGCTGGCCGGCTGCCGGCCGTCCACCGCTGCCACCTGACCGATCCTCAAGTGTCGTCACGCCCATGGTTCTTCGCAGCTCGGAATGGAAGAAGGGGTCCTGCTGAAAGTTGCTCAGCCATCGAGCCTTCATGACCGAGTGCGCAACTCTGAGCATGGTTGCATTCGCATCCGGGTCGATGCTCTTGCGACTGCTTGACTCATCGTGAACGATACCGCGAAGGGGAAGACATACCACCCGCTTGCCGATCGCACGAAGCCGGAAGCAGAAATCGACGTCGTTGAACTCGATCGGGAGATTGCACTCATCGTAGCCGCCGACCGCCTCGAACACGGACCTGCGGACCACCTGAAACGCACCGGTGACGGCCTGCCAACCCCGCGGAGCCGACAGCGCGCCAAGAACAACCCCCTCATCATCGATTGCGTGGCGCAGGACATGTTCGGATCTTATGTTGCCAGCACGATCCAGCCAGAACACAAACCCAGCGTGCTGCACACCACCGTCGGGGTAGCGGAGCACACTTCCCACGACGCCGACGCCGGGGCGCATGGCATAGTCAAGCGCCGTGACGACAGCGGCCGGGTTATCGATCACCACATCATTGTTGAGAAGAAGAAGGCACTCGTGCACGGCTGCCGCTGCCCCGACATTGACCATGCGGGAATAGTTGAACTCGTGAGCGACCCGCAGCACCCTCGCAGCAAAATCCCGCTCGAGCTGACTGTACAGGTCCTCGATCTCGGGATCAGTGCTTCCGTTGTCAACGACAATCAGTTCAAAGGGCGCCTCCAGCCTGCTGAGAAAGCGCGTGCACGACCTGAGGAGGTCAGGGCGGTTGCAGCTTGGGATGATCACCGAAACGCCTACCGTCGCTGGATCGCCTGAGATCACAAACTCTGCTGAAACCGGCTCGGCCACAGTGTGAAGCAGTATCTCGGCAACATGTCGCCAGGATACACCCTCCTCAGCGGCAGAGAGGACAAGACCAAGCAGGTCGGAGAAACCCGCCTTGCCCGACAGTTGCAAGAACGTGGGCCTCGACACGGCACACGCCGACATGAGGCCGTTGTTGTGGGCGAGGAGGTCGGGGTCAAGTCCCGGATTGCAACGGCGGATGCCTTGCTGGCCTGCTACATGGTCAAAGACGAGGATACCGGCGCCATCGGATCCTTGTGCGGCGCTCGCAGCGAGGGATGCCAGCGCGCACTCCTCCAGCCTGTCTCCGGCCTCAAGCATCATCAGGTAGTCGCCGCGCCAGACCGCCTCGCCACCCGACGATAGCACATCAGTGGGGCTCAGGAGGGGTTCACAGAACAGACCGCGTGACGACTGCGCGAACAGGTCTGTCGGCCCGGGGCTGGCATGACCCAGCAATATCACTTCGAAATTTCGGTAGGTCTGCCGCTCGAGGCTCTTGATGGTGGCGTCGATCTGTTCCTGTGGCTTGGATGGGCACCGCAGGAACACCGAGAACATCGCATTGCTGCGCAATTTCCAGTCTGTTAGCCCGCCCGCGATCGCCGTTCGCGTGCCGCAGCCCGTCCTCCCCTCGCCGCGGCCGAAGAGCAGCCAGTGGGCGTAGGGATTTATGCCGTTGACCCGAACGTCGTCGTAGCGCTGCAGATACCTGAGCGTATTGAAGTCGGGATGCGGATCAAAACCGCTATCGGCACCCGTCAAGACGTAGTGCAACACGGGGTCAACGCCGCTGTCCCTGACTTCGGGGTATCTCGAAACATACCATTCGACGTCAAACTCAGGACGTATAACCCGGATCGCCTCTTCAATCGAAGTCGACTGGCATTTCTTCTTGAGGCCAGTTGCAGTGAGTAGCCGACCGAAGGTGGCCTCGATAAGTCCTCGCATGCAAAAGCGTTCCGTCTAACTGCAAAGCACGGGATTGATAGGTGGTGGCGGAAACTACTCGGTTCTGACAGACGGTGCCATGCGATTCTGGGGCGCGTTCATAAGGAACCCTCGGCAATAGCCATCCCGAGGCAAGGGAGGCAGGCATGCCTCATGGTAGGCAAAATCACTTACTCGCGCACGATACTTCCCGGGCCAAATATCCACGTTGACGCATGTGCTCAGCGCCCGGAGATGTCGGCGGTGATACAAGGATTGCCGAGTGAATGACGGATGTAATAAAAGACGGCCCCCAGATAGTGCTTGTGGTTGACGCGTTCATTCCGTTCGGTGTCACCCTGGCACCACGCCAGCGGAGAGCGGGATGAAGAAGAGCTGTTTCATAACCGGCATCACGGGGCAGGATGGAGCTTATCTCGCTGAGCTGCTGCTGAAGAAAGGCTACACCGTCCACGGCGGCGCCAGGCGCATTTCCCAGGCCGGGACGGCACGGCTCGAGAAACTCGGCATCCGCAGGGATGTCCACATCCATGACTTCGATCTGAGCGAGGCCAACAATATCTTCCGCACAATACAGCGGACCCCGGTCGACGAGTTCTATAATCTGGCAGCCCAAAGCTTTGTCGGCACCTCCTGGGAGTTGCCGGTCTATACGTCCGACGTCGGCGGCATGGGGGTCCTGCGCATTCTCGACTGCCTTCGCACGTTGACGCCACAGACGCGCTTCTATCAGGCATCGACATCAGAGATGTTCGGGCTGGCGCAGGAAGTTCCGCAGCGCGAGACCACTCCACTCTACCCCCGATCGCCATATGGCGTGGCCAAGGTATTCGGCCACTTCATCACCCGGAACTATCGCGAGAGTTTCGGGCTTCATGCATCATCGGGAATTCTCTTCAACCATGAGAGCCCCTTGCGCGGCGGGGAGTTCGTGACACGGAAGATCTCGCTCGCCCTCGCAAAACTGGCACGCGGCGGCACGGAACCCTGTCTGCTGGGCAACCTCGATGCACGGCGTGACTGGGGCTTTGCCGGCGAATATGTGGAAGGCATGTGGCGCATGCTTCAGCAGGACAAGGCTGACGACTACGTTCTCGCAACCGGCATCATGACCACGGTCAGGGACTTTGTGAATCATGTTGCGAGCGCACTGGACATGTCGCTCGCCTGGGAGGGAGAGGGCCTCGACGAGCGCGCGACGGACCGACGCAGCGGTAGGCAAATTGTCCGGGTGTGCAGCAGCCTGTTTCGGCCGGCCGAAGTGGATCTGCTGGTTGGTGATCCCAGCAAAGCGAAAGCCATCCTGGGCTGGGAACCGGTTGTAGGGGTCAGGCAACTCGCCGAAATGATGGCCCGCGCCGACTACGATGCGCTGGC
>CAMDBX010000022.1 GCA_945889445.1 Rhizobium sp. Q54 | reverse complement strand
TGCAGCGATTTTTTGGAGCGAGCGCCCTTCGGCGTGTAGGCGGGCAATCTCGCAGCGCTCTTCCAGGGAAAACTGTCGATAGGTCCGGGCCATGGCAACACCATCATCTGGTGTTGCACTTCGTTTGTGAACTCAGGGGGCCCAGCTTTCACCGGGGGAGATGCTTGAAGCTGGACCCCGGCCTTCGCCGGGGTGACGCCGATTGGGGTAACTATGCCCCCGGCGTCCTGCCCTCCAATGCCTCGGCGAATTTCGGCATGTCGATGTTGCCGCCCGACAGGATGACGCCAACGCGCTTGCCCTTCATTTTGTCGCGCTCCTGCATGAGGGCTGCGAGCGGTGCGGCACCCGCACCCTCGGCCAACGTGTGGCAGCAGCGGAAATAGAGGCGCACCGCCTCGGCGATCTCGTCGTCGCTCACCGTGGCGATGCGGTCGACGCCCTTGTGGATTTGGGCGAAGGCCTCTGGGTTGACGACGCGCACCGCCATGCCGTCAGCGAAGGTGGAGGCGGTGTTGGTCGAGACCGGTCTTCCTGCCGCGAAGGACAGCGCAATGGCGTTGGCACCTTCGGCGACAACACCGACGATCTTCGTCTTCAACCCCAGCATGTCGCGCGCGGCGATGGTGCCGACGATGCCGGAGCCCATGCCGATGGGGACATAAACCGTGTCGAGTTCTCCGGCCGCGCGGAACAGCTCATGGGCGTAGGTCGTCACCCCCATCACCAGCTCCTTGCCGAAGGAGGGGATGAAGGCGAGGCCGCGCGCCTTGGCGAGTTCCATCGCGGTCTCGCGTGCGGCGTCGAAGTCATGGCCGGTCTCGATCAGTTCGGCGCCCAGTGCGCGCATGGCGGCGTTCTTTTCGGGTGAGTTGCCGATGGGGCAGACGATGGTGGAGCTGATGCCGACGCGGGCGGCGGCGAAGGGAATCGACTGGCCGTGGTTGCCGCGCGTGGCGGTGATGACGCCGCCCGTCTCGCCACGGTCTTTGCGCATCTTCATGTGGACGAGCCCGCCCCGCACCTTGAAGGCGCCGGTGGGGGTGTGGTTCTCGTGCTTCACCCAGGTTTCGCAGCCGGTGGCGTGCTTCAGCAGGGGCCACGCGAATTGCGGGGTGGGCGGCATGGCGGCATAGACGATGCGGCTGGCCTGTTCGAGTTCATCAGCGGTGTACATGCCCTGAGTAAGGCGCTTTCCCGGGAAACGGTCAACCTTGACTCTGGTGGCGGCGCATGTTTCGTGCGCCCAACCACAGGAATCACATGAGGTTTCAGGATGACGACGGCCTTCATTTTCCCCGGCCAGGGCAGCCAGTCTGTCGGCATGGGCAAGGCATTGGCGGAGAATTTCGCCGCCGCCCGCGCCGTCTTCGATGAGGTCGATGCCGCTTTGGGCCAGAAGCTCTCTGCCCTGATGTGGGAAGGCCCCGACGCCGACCTGACGCTGACCGAGAATGCCCAGCCGGCTTTGATGGCCGTGTCCATGGCGGTGATCCGCGTGCTCGAGGCCGAGCACGGCATCACGGTGGCCAACACGGCCAAATTCGTGGCGGGTCATTCGCTCGGCGAATATTCGGCACTTGCCGCCGCGCAGACCTTCACGCTGGCTGATGCCGCACGCCTGCTCCGCATTCGCGGGCAGGCGATGCAGAGCGCGACGCCCGTCGGCACCGGCGCCATGGCCGCATTGCTCGGACTCGATTTCGCCACGGCCGCCGCTGCAGCAGCGGAAGCAGCACAAGGCGATGTGTGCCAGGCCGCGAACGACAACAGCGACGGGCAGGTGGTCGTCTCCGGTTCCAAGGCCGCCGTCGAGCGCTGTGCGGAGATCGCCAAGGCCAAGGGCGCCAAGCGGGCGATCATGCTGGCCGTTTCGGCGCCCTTCCACTGCGCGCTGATGCAGCCCGCTGCGGACGTGATGGCTGATGCACTGGCCAAGGTCGCCATGAAGGCACCGGTGGTACCGGTCGTCGCCAATGTGGGTGCTGCTCCGCTCAGCGATCCTGCAGCGATCCGCGCCAGCCTTGTTGCCCAAGTGACCGGCACGGTGCGCTGGCGCGAGTGCGTTGCTTACATGGCCGCGCAGGGTGTCACGCGCTTCTACGAGATCGGTGCCGGAAAGGTGCTGACCGGGCTGTCCAAGAAGAACGCGCCCGACGCCACCGCCTTCGCCATCAACACACCGGATGACATTGCCGCCGCCGCGGCCCAGATCAAGGGATAAGAAACATGTTCGATTTGACCGGAAAGACCGCCCTCGTCACCGGCGCCACGGGTGGCATTGGTGCTGCAATCGCCAAGGTGCTGCACAAGGCGGGCGCCACCGTCGCCATCTCCGGCACGCGCGCCAACGTGCTTGAGGAACTCAAGGCAGAGCTCGGCGGTGAGCGCGTCTTCGTGCTGCCGTGCAATCTGTCCGATGCTGCTGCGGTTGAGAAGCTGGTACCGGAGGCCGAGGCCGCGATGGGCGGGCTCGACATTCTCGTCAACAACGCCGGCATCACCAAGGACGGCCTTGCGATGCGCATGAAGGACGATGACTGGGCCTCCGTCATCGACGTGAACCTCACGGCGTCGTTCCGCCTGGCGCGCGCCGCGATGCGCGGCATGATGAAGAAGCGCTGGGGCCGCATCGTCAACATCACCTCGGTGGTGGGTGTCACCGGCAATCCGGGCCAGGCGAATTACGTGGCCTCCAAGGCCGGCGTCATCGGCCTCACCAAGTCGCTGGCGCAGGAGCTTGCGGCGCGCAACGTCACCGTCAACGCGGTGGCGCCGGGCTTCATCGCCACGCCGATGACGGATGTGCTGAACGACAAGCAGAAGGAAATGATCCTGGGCCGCGTTCCGGCAGGCAAGCTCGGCACGCCGGATGATATTGCGGCCGCTGTTCTCTATCTGGCGTCGGACGAAGCGAACTACGTGACCGGCCAGACGCTGCATGTGAACGGCGGCATGGCGATGATTTGATCTTGTCGTGTCTTCTCCCGCGTCTTCAGCGGGAGAAGAAGGGACCCGTTGCGGAACGCAACGGGGAGATGAGGGGAAGCGGGCGCGGCATTCGGTTCGGAGAGCGCGATCCCTCACCTTCCCCAACTTCGTTGGGTCCCCTTCCTCTCCCGACTTGCGGGAGAGGACGATGGTGATGCTCAGCGTTCCATCACCAGGATGTCGAGTTTCGATTCGTACTGCGGTGCTGGGAACAGGAAGACGAGTTTGTTCTTGGCCCGGCGCTCGACGATGGCGACCTGATTCTCTTTTGCGTCCTGGCCATAGACGCGCGGCTTTTCGCCAGTCACGTAGCCAGCACCCAGATAGGCAAGCCGGGTCGCCGAGAGCGTGTAGAACATGCCCTTTGTGCGCTGTGAGCCGGTGAGTTTTTCCATTTGCCAGCCGGCACCATCCTCGCTGATGCGGCAGGCGAACCACGGATAGACGGTGAGCGGCAGGGTGCCGCCAGCCTTGATGGTGCGGCACTTCCAGGTGCCGTTGGGGTCATAGCCCTCGGCCAGGGGCAGGGCACTTCCGGTCAGGGCGGCATCAAGAATGGTGACATCCTCCTGCGTGCCGCCGGCGCGCGCCTCGGCGAGCGCTGACGCCACCGTTTCCTCAACCTTGGCAAGGCGCTCTTTGTCGAATGGTGTCAATCGCTTGTCGAGAACGCCATCGGCGTTTGCAATCGATGTGGCTGCGGTCAGGGCGAGCAAGCTGAAAAGGATTTTGCGCATGGCCGAAAACTGCCAAAACTCCATGTTTCGCGCAACCCCCGACTGAAGCCAGCTGGGCAATCCCCCACCAAGCCCCTTTTGACGTGCCTGCGAATTGTGCTAGCAAGTCCCCCGGCGTGGGGGGCTGCAGGGGGTCCTGCTGTCCTGCCGAAGACTGAGAAAACAACCAAGGACGAAATGACAATGAGTGATGTTGCTGAGCGGGTGAAGAAGATCGTCGTCGAACATCTCGGCGTTGATGCCGACAAGGTGAAGGCGGAAGCGAGCTTCATCGACGATCTCGGCGCCGACAGCCTCGACACCGTCGAGCTGGTCATGGCTTTCGAGGAAGAGTTCGGCATCGAGATTCCGGACGATGCGGCAGAGTCGATCCAGACCGTGGGCGACGCCGTCAAGTTCATTGAAAAGAGCGCTGCCTGATTGCTGCGCTCGATCGGGCCTCTGGCGCGATCCACCTGATTTTTTGCGCGGAGGCAGGCTAAGAGACGAGCCTGCCGCCGCGTTTTCGTATAGAAAGGGCATCGCATGCGCCGTGTCGTCGTCACCGGACTTGGTATGGTTTCTCCGCTCGCCAATGGCGTGGACGAGACCTGGACCCGGCTTATTGCCGGCCAATCGGCCGGCGGCAAGATCACCCGCTTCGATGCCTCCGACCTGCCCTGCCAGATCGCCTGCGAGATTCCGCGCGGCGACGGAACGAACGGCACCTTCAATGCCGAGCAGTGGATGGATGCCAAGGAGATCCGCCGCTACGACGACTTCATCATCTATGCGATGGCGGCAGCCAAGCAGGCGATGAAGGACTCGGGCGTCGAGATCAAGACCGAGGACGAGAAGTACCGCGCCGGTGTTCTCATCGGCTCCGGCATTGGCGGCCTTTCCAACATCGCCGACACCACGACACTGATGAACGAGAAGGGCCCGCGCCGCATCAGCCCGTTCTTCATTCCGGGCTCGCTGATCAACCTCGCTTCGGGCCTTGTTTCAATCGAATTCGGTCTCAAAGGCCCCAACCATGCGGTGGTCACCGCCTGCTCCACCGGCTCGCACGCGATCGGCGACGCGGCGCGCCTCATCGCGTTCGATGACGCCGACATCATGGTGGCGGGTGGTGCCGAATCGGCGATCTGCCGCATCGGCATCGCCGGCTTCATCGCCTGCAAGGCGCTGGCCACCAAGTTCAACGACGAGCCCACCAGGGGGTCGCGCCCCTATGACAAGGACCGTGACGGCTTCGTCATGGGCGAGGGTGCCGGTGTGGTGGTGCTCGAGGAACTGGAGCACGCCAAGGCGCGCGGTGCGCGAATCTATGCCGAGGTTGTGGGCTATGGCATGTCGGGCGATGCCTATCACGTCACCGCGCCGTCATCCGACGGCGACGGCGCCTATCGCTGCATGACGAACGCGCTGAAGCGCGCCGGATTGCAGGCGCATGAGATCGACTATGTGAATGCGCATGGCACCTCGACGCCGCTGGGCGACGAGATCGAACTGCGCGCGGTGGAACGCCTGATGGGCAACCGCACGGAAGAACTCACCATGTCGTCGACCAAGTCCTCGGTTGGCCATCTTCTGGGCGCTGCGGGTGCGGTGGAGGCGATCTTCTCGATCCTCGCCATCCGTGACAATGTGGCGCCGCCCACCATCAACCTCGACAATCCGTCGGTCGAGACGCGCATCGACCTGGTGCCGAAAGTGGCGAAGAAAAAAGAGATCAACACAGTTCTGTCGAATTCCTTTGGTTTTGGTGGTACCAACGCGTCACTGATCATGCGCCGCTTCGCGGCCTGACGCCCGGAGGAGACAGGTTGCCCACACCGCAGCCGAGCGTGAAAGTGCCGGGACCACGCCACGCCAAGCAACGGCGCTCGGCGATCACGCGCGTGCTGCAATGGACCTTCCTGCTGCTGCTGGCCGGCGTGATCGTGGCGGGCGTTGCAGGCTTCTTTGCCTACGGCGAATACGCCTCACCGGGCCCGCTTGCCGAGGACAAGGTGTTCATGGTCGAGCCCGGCCAGTCGGCTTCCCAGATCGGCGAGACGCTGGCCCGGAACGGCATCGTGTCCAACGGCCGCCTCTTCGCGCTGATGGCGCAGCTCACCGGCCAGCGCGGCCGCCTCAAGGCCGGCGAGTATGCCTTTCCCAAGGGCGCCACCATGGCCGATGTCATCGCGCTGATCGCCAGTGGCAAGGCGGTGACTTACAAGATCTCCGTCCCCGAAGGCTTCACCAGCCAGATGACGGTTGACCGCGTCAATGCCAATGAGGTGCTGACGGGTGACCCGGCCACGGTGCCGCCCGAAGGCTCGATCCTGCCTGACACCTATGTGTTCCGCCGCGGCATGACGCGCCAGAAGCTGGTCGAGGACATGCAGGCGGCACAGAAGAAGCTGCTCGACGAATTGTGGGCGGCGCGGAAGCCCGTGGCCGTGATCGCCACGCCCGAGCAGGCGGTGACGCTGGCCTCCATCGTGGAAAAGGAAACCGCCCAGGCCGACGAGCGCCCGGTGATCGCGTCGGTGTTCATCAACCGGCTCGAGAAGGGCATGCGGCTGCAGTCTGACCCGACGATCATCTATGGCATCGTCGGCGGCAAGGGAAAGCTCGACCGTGCGCTGACCAAGGCGGACATCGAGACGACCACGCCCTACAACACCTATCGCATCAACGGCCTGCCGCCCGGGCCCATCGCCAACCCGGGCCGTGCCGCCCTCGAGGCTGTGCTGAATCCGGAGGTTACCGACAAGCTCTACTTCGTGGCCGACGGCAGCGGTGGCCATGCCTTTGCGGCGACGCTGGATGAGCATAACCGCAACGTGAAGAACTGGCGCAAGATTGCCGGCAATGCCGCTGCCGCGGCAGCCGCCGAAGAGGGCGAGGCAGCAGCACCCATCGCCGATGCTGCACCCGCTGCCGAGACCGCGCCCGCGCCCGCCGCCGTTGCAGGCGAGGTGCCGTTGCCGCCGCCGCCCGCCGCCGCGCAGGCCCCGCTGGCGGAGGTGACGCCCGAACCCGAGGCGCCCGCTACCGCCCCGGCCGAGCCGCCGCCGGCCCCGCAGACCGCCTCATCGCAGCCGCCGCTGCCGCAGGCCAAGCCGCCGCAGCTGGTTTCCGCCAAGCCTGCGGCCCCGGCCGCCGATCTGGTGGCCCTGAAGCCCGGCACCCTGCTGACGGTTGATGGCCGCGCCACCGTCATCCCCAGGCTCCGCCCCTGAGGCGTTTCGCACGCAGCGGAAACGTTCTAAAGCTTCCTGACTGATTCACTTTCAGGAACGACGAATGCCCATTTCCAGCATGACCGGATTTGCCCGCGCCTCGGGCGAGCGCCAGGGCCTCTTCTGGCAGTGGGAGATCAAGAGCGTGAACGGCAAGGCGCTGGACGTGCGCCTGCGCGTTCCGGCCGGCTTCGAGGCATTGGAAACGCCGGTGCGCGTCGCACTCGCCTCGGCCTTCCGGCGAGGCAATCTGCAGGTTTCGCTGTCGATCAGCGGGCAGGTGGCGCGCGAGACTGTTCGCCTGAACTCCGACATTCTCGACCGGCTGGTCGAGGTTGGCGAAGCGCTGCGCGACCGCATCGGCGGCGAGCCGCTGCGCGCCGACGTGCTGCTCTCGATCAAGGGCGTGGTGGAGGTGACGGCCGAGCCCGAGGCAGAGGGCGAGGCCGAGGCCCGCAACGCCGTCATGCTGGAGAGCTTTCAGGAGGCGCTGCGATCGCTGGCGTCCGCCCGCCGCGAGGAGGGTGACCGGCTCAACACAGTGGTGTCCGCCCAGGTGCAGCACATCGCCGAGCTTGCCGAAGCCGCGCGCCACAACCCGTCGCGCACGCCAGAGGCGGTGCGCGCCAGGCTGGCAGAGCAGGTGTCGCGGCTGATGGAGACCGGGGCCGCCCTCGATCCCGACAGGCTGCACCAGGAGGCGGTGATCGTCGCTACGCGCGCCGACATCCAGGAGGAGCTCGACCGGCTCTCTTCGCATGTCGAAGCGGCGCAGTCGCTGCTGGCCTCGAACGATGCCATCGGCCGCAAGTTCGACTTCCTGGCGCAGGAGTTCAACCGCGAGGCCAACACGCTGTGCTCAAAGGCCGCTGACCGGTCGATGACCGCGATCGGCCTCGACCTCAAGACCGTCATCGACCAGCTGCGCGAGCAGGTCCAGAACATCGAGTGAAGAACAATCCATGACCGATATTCCCCGCCGCGGCCTGCTGCTCGTCATGTCGTCCCCCTCGGGGGCGGGCAAGACCACGCTGTCGCGCCGCCTGCTGGCCTCCGACGCGAACATCACCATGTCAGTCTCCGTCACGACGCGCGCGCCGCGCCCGGGCGAGGTGGACGGCAAGGACTATCACTTCATCAGCCATGAGGAGTTCGGCCGCCTGCGCGACCGTGGCGACCTGCTTGAATATGCCGAGGTGTTCGGCAATTTCTATGGCACACCCAGGCGCCCGGTGGTGGAGGCTTTGCAGCAGGGCCATGACGTGCTGTTCGACATCGACTGGCAGGGCACCCAGCAGCTGGGCGCGACCATGGAAGAGGACCTGGTGCGCATCTTCATCCTGCCGCCCTCGGCGGAGGAACTGCGCGACAGGCTGATCGGCCGCGCCCAGGATTCGGCCTCGACGGTGGCCAAGCGCATGGCCAAGGCGGCGGATGAGATCAGCCACTGGCCGGAATATGACTATGTGATCGTCAATGAGGACCTTGACCTTGCCAATGCCGAGATCGAGGCCATCCTGCGCGCCGAGCGGCTGAAGCGCCGCCGCCGCGTGGGATTGAGCGATTTCGTCCGTGCGCTGACGAAGGGGTTGTAGGTTTTCGTCCTCTCCCGCTGAAGAAGCGGAAGAAGACAGGACTTGGCGAGCCGTGCCTTGAGGAGACTATGGAACCCTGCCGATCCTCTGGGCCAGCCGCGCAAAGGCTTCCACCGGCAGCTGTTCGGCGCGGAGTTCCGGGTCGATGCCGAGCTCGTTCAGCAGCACTTCGGGCTCGGGCAGCATGCTGCGCAGGCTCGCCCGCAGCATCTTGCGGCGCTGGCCGAAGGCGGCGGCGGTGACGCGTTCCAGAACCTCGAGACGGCATTCGGGTTCAGGCTTTGCCTTCGGCATCAGCTGCACGATCGATGACGTCACCTTGGGCGGTGGCGTGAAGGCGGAGCGGTTGACGTCGAACAGCTTCTTCGCGGTCGTGCGGTACTGGCACAGCACCGAGAGCCGGCCGAACTCCTTGCCGCCGGACTTCGCCACGATGCGCTCGGCCACTTCCTTCTGGAACATCAAGGTGAGCGACTCATAGAAGGGCGGCCATTCACCGCTGCCGATCCAGCCGATGAGCAGCGGTGTCGCGATGTTGTAGGGCAGGTTGGCGACGATCTTGGTGGGCGTGCCCGCCGCGAGCCTGGCGTAGTCCGTCTGCAGCGCATCGCCCGGGATGACGGTGAGCTTGCCTGGATAGGCGGCGGAGATTTCGGCCAGCGCCGCCAGCGCCCGGTCGTCACGCTCGATGGCGATGACGTTCGTGGCGCCTTCCATCAGCAGCGCGCGGGTGAGGCCGCCGGGACCGGGGCCGATCTCGATCACCGTGAAGCCTTCGAGCGGGCCTGCGGCGCGCGCGATGCGGCGCGTGAGGTTGAGATCAAAGAGAAAGTTCTGGCCCAGCGCCTTCTTGGCGGCGAGGCCGTGCCGCGCGATGACCTCGCGCAGCGGCGGGAGCGCGTCCTCGCTCACCGGCCGGCCCTGGCCATCTGGGCGGCAAGGCGAATGGCGGCGATGAGGCTTTTCGGATTGGCGATGTGCTTTCCCGCAATGCCCAGTGCTGTGCCATGGTCGGGCGAAGTGCGTATGAAGGGCAGGCCCAGGCTGACGTTGATGCCGCCGTGGAAGTCCAGCGTCTTCACCGGGATCAGCGCCTGATCATGATACATGCAGAGGATGGCGTCATAGGCAGAACGCGCCTCGGCATGGAAGGCGGTGTCGGCGGAGAGCGGACCCAGCACATCGAAACCCTCGGCACGCAGCGTGTCGAGGGCGGGGCGGATCAGCTCGATCTCCTCGCGACCCATGGTGCCGTTTTCGCCGGCATGCGGGTTGAGGCCGGTGAAGGCCAGTCGCGGGCGGGCGATGCCGAAATACCGCGCGAGGTCGCGGGCGGTGACACGCGCCTGCGAGAGGATGGCCTCGCGGGTGAGTTGGCCTGGCACGTCCTTCAACGGAATGTGGACGGTGACGGGAATGGCGCGCAGGTCCTCCGCCACCAGCATCATCACCTCCTGCACGGGTTTTCCGTGCAGGGCGGAGAGATGCGCGAGATAGTCGGTATGGCCCTGGTGCCGGAAGCCTGCGCCATAGAGCGCTTCCTTCTGGATCGGGTTGGTGATGATGCCGCTGGCCTCGCCGCGGAGCGCCATGGCCACGGCTTCGTCGATCGCGGCAATCACCTGCGGTGCTGTCACAGCCGAGATGGTGCCTGCTGGGGGGTGCGCAGCCAGCGGGCGGTGGAGGACAGGCAGTGCCGTGGCAAACAGCGCGAGCGCCTCGGACGGCGTGGCGATTTCGGCAATGGCGAGGCCTGGGTTGCGGGCCTGCCAGTAGGCGGCATCGCCCAGCAGGGCGAAGGCGGCACCGGGCTCATGGCGCAGCGCTGCCCACGCCGCCGCCGTGATCTCCGGCGCGATGCCGGCCGGCTCTCCCGATGTGAGAATGAGAGGGGCCGTCATCACGGCCTATTGCTGGGCGTAGCTCGGGTCGCGGTATTCGACATAGACCTTGTCGCGCGCCGTGCTGAGATAGTCCTCTTCCAGCTTGTCGTATTTCTCGTTGATGACGGCGCGTTCCACCTGCTCGCGCGTGGGAACCGTGAAGTTGGGCTTGGGCGGCGTGATCTTGCGGATACCGCAGAGTGCGATGAGCTGGATGCCGGTCTTGCCGCGCATTGGCCCGATGGCGCGGCCGATGCCGCCCTTGTCGAGCGCCGTCTTCATCTGCGGCGGGAGCTTTGTCGAATCGGCCTCGAAGGTCCTGCCCTTCTGGACGTTGAAGATTCCTTCCGAGGCAGCCTTCAATCCGTTGCAGCTTTTCAGCCGTTGCAGCACCTGCGCCGCCTCGATGGCGCGCGACTGCACCAGCATCTGGTCTTCACCGTCGATCGGCAAGTTGATTTCCATCAGCGTATAGACGGTGATCGGCTTCATGCGCGGGTCGTTCATGATCTTCGCCGTCTCGGCGTTGATGTTGGACTTCAGTTCAGCCATCTTGGCATCGACCTCCGCCTCGGAGGCCTTGATGTCCTGCTGGTACTTGCCCTGGATGATGCGGTTGAAGCCCATGCCGGCCTTCACATAGTCGCGGAATGCTTCCTTGCTGATGCCCTTGGCCTCGAGCTTGGCATAGAGCTGGTCGGGCGTGAGCTTCATGTTCTGGGCGAGGCGCTTGATGCGGTCGGTCAGCTCCGCGTCGCTGGGCAGCATGTTGTAGCGCTTGGCCTCCTGAAGCTTCACGGTCTGGTCGATCATCTGGCGGAGCGCCGCCTTCTTGTCGAGGCCGCCCCGCGGAACATCGTCCATCACCTCCAGCAGCGAGATGCGCTGCGTGAGGTCAAGTTCGGTGATCGGCTGGTCATTGACGATGGCAACGATATTGGCTGCCAGGGCGGGCGAAGACAATGCGAGCAAGGCCGCGATCAGGGCGGCGACAGGAAGGCGACGCCATGTCATCAGAGGATGAACCCACCAGCCAGTGTGCCGATCGTACGCAGCTCGACGCTGAGGTCGATCCGGTACTCGGTGCCATTGTCGGAAACACCAAATTCGTCGGTATGTGACATCGAATAGACCAGTTGCGCTTTCATGCAGTCGCAGTCGTAGGTAACGCCCAAACTCTCGCCCAACGGCTTGCCATCCTTGAGGTCGTAACGGGCACTGCCGAAGACGCTCCAGGTGTCCGAGAGAAGGTAGCGGGCATCGCCCCAGATCTGCTCTTCATTGTCAGGCCGGCCATAATTGGCGGCCGCCGAAACATCGGCATAGCTCAGAGACCCAGAAAACTTGCCGAAATTGAGGCCGAGCGATGCTTCCTGCACGTTGATGCTTGAGAAGTCCTCCTCCCAGCGGGCCTGGTAGCCCAGGGTCACGTGCGGGCTGAACTGCAGGGCAATGGCGCCCACCATGTCGGAGGAGGTTCCATCAAGACCGGAACCAACCAGATAGCTGTTCTCGCCGGCGATATGGAAGCTTTCGCCCAGGCTGGCGCGGATGAAGCCGCCGGTCGGCGAGAGCAGCGTGTAGTTGATGCCGGCATTGGCCCTGAGGCCGCCTTCCCAACGGTCATAGCCGGTGAAGCGGTCGCTCAGGAACAGGTTCGAGGTGTCGAAGTTGAGTGTGATGGCATCTTCGTTGCCATTGTTGCGCAGGTTCGGCTCCGAGGGCGAGGCGATCATCTGCGCCACGGGCGTCAGCACGCTCTCGAAGGCACCGATGGAGGTCACGAAGGGCATGCGGGCGTCGATGCCGGCAGTCGGCATCAGCCAGAAATCAGTCTCGTCATCCTCGGCGGCGGAGGGCACGTTCTGCGAATAGAAGCCATCGGTGCGGGCCTGTGCGAAGGGCGTTACGATCAGGCCCGAGGGGTTGATCATCTGCCGCTTCCAGTCGGCATAGGCCGCGATGTGCGTCTGCTGGGTGCCGAGGTCGAGGCCCTTGCTCGGATTATAAATGGAGTTGTTCCGTTCCAGCGAATAGACGTTGAAGCCGTAGGAAAACTCTCCGCCCAGCACATCCTGGTCCAGCACGTAGTCGCCGGTGATGAAGGGTGTGGCGATGGGCATGTCGTCCTGGTCCTCGCCATTGACGAGCGATTGCCAGCCGATGACCTGGGCCTTGGTGTAGTTGCGGTCGTCCAGCCCGGTGGTCTGCACATAGTCCGCGATCATGTTGCGCGAATCGATGCTGTAGTCGGACATGAACTGCTTGTCGCTGACGATGGTGCCGTCCCAGCCCCATGTCCACTTGTCGTTGATGCGGAAGTCGCCCGTGGTGCGGGCAGCACCGCGCCACGGCGTCTCGTGCGGGTTGTTGTCCGCCTGGCTCAGCTCGTAGATTCCCCAGCCCTGCATGGTGTAGATGCCGGAATTCAGGCGTTGGCGGAACTCGAGATCAGCCAGCGGCCCACGCTTCGTCGTCCACATGGGCGAGAAGGTCATGTCGGTGCTGCGGTTGATGGCCCAGAAATAGGGCGTCGTCATGCCAAAGCCGAACTGCCCCCAGTTGACGGATGGGATCAGGAAGCCGGTGCGGCGCGTTACCGACGGGTCGGGGTATGCGAAGTAGGGCGTGTAGAACACCGGCACATTGCCGAACTGCAGGCGCGCATCTCGGTAGTAGATGGTATGCTCTTTGTTGTCGTGCTTGGCCTCGCGCGCCACGATCTGCCACACCGGCGTGCCGTCAGCCGTCACGCAGGTCTTGCAGGCGGTGTAGCTCGCATGCTCGTAGATGGTGATGCCGTTTTCGTAGCGGCGGGCGTAGCGCGCGGTGATGGTGACGTTGTTGGTCAGCAGTGCCGTCACATACTCGCCGAAGCCCTTTGCGAAAGCGTCGTCCAGCGTCGCGGAATCCGCCAGCATCACGTTGCCGTTCGGCTCCTTGAGCACGATCGATCCATTGGCCGAGAAGGTCTTGGCCTTCATGTCGTAGACCACCCGGGTGGCAGTCAGCACATAGGGGCCATAGGTGAGTTGCACGGTGCCGGTGGCGGTTGCGACCTGGGTTCGGTTGTCATAGGCCAGCGTGTCAGCGATGACGTCGACACGGGTTCCCTTGGGGATCGGCTTGTCTTCCGGCTCGACGAAGGCGGGCTGGTTGTCGACGCCGGCCATTGTGCTGCCGACCGAGAGTGCGATACCGGCAGCCGCCAGCAGGCCGAGGAAGCAGACATGCAGCCCCCGCACCCGTGCATAGCGCTGGTTGAAAAGGTGTTTTCGCACCTGACCCCGACAACTCACTTCATCGGAGCAAGTCTTAACGGCTTTCGGGGGGGGCGTGAAGCCCCGGAGTGGCTTTTCGGGAGCGAAAGCGGCCCGTCCACAGAGACTACCGGCACATGGTTAATGTTTGGTCAATACGGCGTTCAATCCAGCGTTCCGCGGCCCGATTCCCAAATGCCCGGAAACCCGCTAAGAGTCGCGTTTCACACCCTGAAGGCATCCCATGAAAATCAGCTTTTCCCCGGCCATCCTGCCGAAGTCCGGCGTATTGATCCTGCTTGTTCCCGAAGGCCAGCCGATGAGCAGCCTGATGAATGAGGCCGACCGCCGCACTGGCGGGCAGATCCGGCGCGCCATGACAGCCGCGGGTTTTATCGGCCGACGCGACTCAACCCTCGATGTTGTCGCTCCTGGCGGAGGATTCATCCGGGCCGTGCTTTTTGGTCTGGGCCAGCCCGGCCAGTTGCGGCCGCTTGACCTCGAGATGCTGGGAGGTGCCACGGCGGGGGTTGCGCAGGCGCTCAAGACCGATGCCGTGGTGATTGCCGCTGATGTTGCGGCAGCCGGGCTGCCCGTGGGCGAGACGGCAGCCCTCATCGCCTCCGGCTTCCGGCTCCGCGTCTATAGCTTCAACCGCTACAAATCGAAGAAGTCCGACAACAAGGAGTTGAAGGAGGTTACGGTTCTTACCTCGGACGTGAAGGGTGCAAGGCAGCGTTTCCCGGCGCTCGATGCCATCGCCGAGGGCGTTCACCTCGCCCGCGACCTCGTCAATGAGCCGCCGAATCACCTCCACCCGGTGGAATTCGCCGAGCGCATGAAGCCCCTCGCCAAGCTCGGCCTCAAGATCTCGATCCTCACCCCGGCGCAGATGAAGAAGCTCGGCATGAACGCCCTTTTGGGGGTGGCGCAGGGCTCAGCCCACGAAGCGCGCATGGTGGTGATGGAGTGGAAGGGCGGCAAGGCCAACGAAGCACCGCTGGCCTTCATCGGCAAAGGCGTCACCTTCGACACCGGTGGCATCTCGATCAAGCCGGCCGCCGGCATGGAGGACATGAAGGGCGACATGGGTGGTGCCGCCTGCGTTGCGGGGCTGATGATGGCGCTGGCCAAGCGCAAGGCCAAGGTCAACGTGGTGGGCGCCATTGGCCTCGTTGAAAACATGCCGGACGGCAAGGCGCAACGCCCGGGTGACGTGGTCACCTCCATGTCCGGGCAGACCATTGCGGTTCTCAACACCGATGCCGAGGGCCGCCTCGTGCTGGCCGACGTGCTCTGGTACATCCAGGACAAATACAAGCCGCGCTTCATGATCGACCTCGCCACGCTCACCGGCGCCATCATGGTGGCACTCGGCAAGGAGCATGCGGGGCTGTTCTCGAACAGTGACGAACTGGCGCAGCGCCTCTCCGAGGTTGGTTATGCGACGGGCGAGAAGGTGTGGCGCATGCCGCTGGCGCCGGAATACGACAAGATCATCGACCACGAGGTGGCGGACGTGAAGAACACCGGCGGACGCAACGCCGGAGCAATCACTGCAGCGCAGTTCCTGCAGCGCTTCGTCAACAACGTGCCGTGGGTGCATCTCGACGTGGCGGGCACCGCCATGGATGCACCACGCAACGCCATCAGCCAGAGCTGGGGATCCGGCTGGGGCGTGCGGTTGCTGAACCGCCTGGTGACGCAGTTCTACGAGCGCTGAGCTCTGTCAGGCGGCGACGGCAGTGCGCGTGGGCGCGCAACTGCCGCGCAGCTTGAGCTCCACCGGCAGCACCGTGTCGGAGGCCACGGCCTGTCCGCGAATCAGGCCGACCAGCTTCTCGACCGCGCGGATGCCTGCCTCCACGCGCGGCACGTTCACGGTGGTGAGCGATGGATAGACATACTGCCCATCTGACGTGCCGTCCGCGCCGACGAAGGAAATGTCGCCCGGAAGGTGGATGCCGCGGTCGCGGCACACGTCCATTGCGGCGCAGGCCATGCTGTCACTGGCGCAGAACACGGCCGTCGGTGCCTGCGGAAGGTCAAGCAGTTCCTTCATCGCATCTGCGGCGCCTTCGCGATGGCCTTGGCCATTGCGCACCAGGTGATCGTCGACCGGAAGTCCGAGCCGCGCCATGGCCGATGCGTAGCCGTCGCGACGCTGCCTGGCCGAAGGTGAGTCGGCCGCGCCCGCGATATGGGCGATGCGCCGATGGCCCATCGAGGCCAGCTGCTGCACAGCGAGGTCCGCCACCTGCTGCTCGTCGACCCGAACGACAGGTACGGGAGAATCATAGATCTGGTCGAACACCTGCACCACCGGCAGGTCGGGACGGGGGCCGGTGAAGCGGTCCACTCCGGAGCCGCCATCCATCACCACCATGCCATCGACACGGCCCGCGCTGAGAAGTTCGCCGTAGGCTTCGCGGTATTTGTCAGTCTTGCGTGTGAAGCCGACGATGATGGCATAGCCCATGGTCAGCGCCGATTCCTCGATGCTGCGAACAAGGCCCGGGTAGAAGCTGTTGTCGATGCAGGGGGCGAGAACCAGCAGCGTGTCGGTGCGCTGAATGCGCAGCGAGCGGGCCACGAGATTGATCTTGTAGCCGCAGGAGGCGGCGGCATCGCGCACCGCGCGCCGCGTTCCGTCGGCCACGAGGTCAGGATTGGAGAGGGCCCGCGAGACGGTGGCTACGGACACTCCGGCGAGTTTGGCAACATCTGATAAGGTCGGTCGCATGCGTTTCAACCCGAAATGGTTTACGCCACCAAAATAATGCACAACTTAAACGATTTAAATTGGCAATATCGTCATCCGCCAATCTGGTACTATAAAATAATTTAACTGGAACCATAGGACTGAGATCCCGAAACAGCCAAGGTTCTGCTTGATGAAGTCTATCCCACTGAAATAATACTCTTATTTCCGCGATACCGGGAAACGCCGTCGCCGGAACGATTCTGCGGCACAAGGACACATGGCGGGATCATCTCCTGATTGCTGACGGGAAAAGGTCGCCCCCGCACTCAGCCAGCCAGCCGGGCGACATGCCAGGCGACATGGTCAGCCATGAAACTGGAGATGAAGTAGTAGGAATGGTCATAGCCGTCGTGAATCCGGAACGTCAGCGGAATCATGGCTTTGCGGCAGGCTTCCTCGAGCAGCCAGGGGCGGAGGCCCGTCTCCAGGAACGAATCAGCCCGACCCTGGTCAACGAGCAGTGCGGGCAGGCGGGCGCCATCCGCGATCAGCGCCACGGCATCCCAGTTGCGCCACTCCGCCTCTTCAGGTCCGAGGTAGGCGGCCAGAGCCGGGCGCGACCAGTCCGCCGTCATTGGTTGGACAATCGGGGCGAAGGCCGAGCAGCTGGCATAGCGGCCGGGGTTCCTGAGCGCTGCGACCAGCGCGCCGTGGCCACCCATGGAATGGCCGAAGATGCCCTGCCGACCCAAATCCGCCATGGGGAAATTAGCGGCGATGACGGCGGGGAGTTCCGCCGTCACGTAGGTGTACATCTTGTAGTGTGCCGACCATGGTTCCTGCGTGGCATCGACATAGAAGCCCGCCCCGCAGCCGAGCTTCCAGTCGTCCGGCACGTCGGCCACGCCCGCGCCGCGCGGACTGGTGTCCGGGCAGACGATGATGACGCCAAGTTCCGCCGCGGCCTTCCGGTATTCACCCTTCTCCATGACATTGGCATGGGTGCAGGTGAGCCCCGAGAGGTACCACAGCACGGGAAGCTTCCGGCCTTCAGCATGGGGAGGCACATAGACCGCAAAGGTCATCGGGCAGGCACAGGCTTCCGAAAGGTGGGTGTAGACGCCCTGCATCCCACCATGGGCCTTCCACAGCGACTTGGTTTCAATCGTCATCAGAACAGGATCACGCTGCGGATGGACTTGCCTTCATGCATGAGGTCGAAGGCCTTGTTGATGTCCTCGAGCGGCATGGTGTGGGTGATCATCGGATCGATCTCGATCTTGCCCGACATGTACCAGTCGACGATCTTCGGAACATCCGTGCGGCCGCGCGCGCCTCCGAAGGCCGTGCCCTTCCAGGTGCGGCCGGTGACCAGCTGGAACGGGCGCGTGCTGATTTCCTGGCCTGCGGCAGCGACGCCGATGATGATCGACTGGCCCCAGCCGCGGTGGCAGGCCTCGAGTGCAATGCGCATGACCTTGACGTTGCCGGTGCAATCGAAGGTGTAATCAGCACCACCGATCTGGTCGGCACCGCGCTTCGTCATGTTGACGAGGTGCGCGACAAGGTCGCCTGTGATGTCCGTGGGGTTTACAAAGTGCGTCATGCCGAAGCGTTCGCCCCACGCCTTCTTGTCATTGTTGAGGTCGACGCCGATGATCATGTCGGCGCCTGCCATCTTGAGACCCTGGATGACGTTGAGGCCGATGCCGCCCAGGCCGAAGACGATGGCCGTGGCGCCCGCCTCGACATTGGCCGTGTTGAGCACGGCGCCCACACCCGTAGTGACGCCGCAACCGATGTAGCAGATCTTGTCGAAGGGGGCCTTGTCGTTGACCTTGGCCAGCGCGATCTCCGGCAGCACGGTGAAATTCGAGAAGGTGGAGCAGCCCATGTAGTGGTGCACCTTCTGACCCTTGTAGGAGAAGCGCGAGGTGCCGTCCGGCATCACGCCCTGGCCTTGCGTGGCGCGGATCGCCGTGCACAGATTGGTCTTGCGCGACAGGCACGACGGGCACTGGCGGCACTCGGGCGTGTAGAGCGGGATCACGTGGTCGCCGGGCTTCAACGTGGTGACGCCGGCACCCACTTCGACAACGACGCCTGCACCTTCATGGCCGAGGACTGCGGGGAACAGGCCTTCCGGGTCCGCACCCGACAGGGTGAACTCGTCCGTGTGGCAGACGCCCGTTGCCTTGATCTCGACCAGCACTTCGCCGGCCTTCGGCCCCTCGAGATCGAGCTCGACGATTTCCAGCGGCTTTCCAGCCTGAAAGGCGACGGCGGCACGGGTCTTCATGGGTGGAATCCTTCCTGCGGTGAGTTCTGGCAAGAGCACATATCGCGGCGGCAAGCCCAAGGCCAGAGGCGCAGACGGAGCAACCCCCGCGCCGTTGTCTGCAATCCGGAGCCATGCAAGCCAGCGTATGGAATGGCACCAGCTTTCGGCCTAGGGTCCCGAACCATGAAACAAGGTGTTGGTGGATGAGAGCCTTCGTATATCTGCTGGTCGCTATCGCCGTGGTTGCGGCTGCTGCCTTTGGCGTCCGGCATTACGGGATCGATGTTGCGGCCCTCACCGGGCTTGGCGGCCCGTTGAAGACCCAGGCGGCAGGCGGCGAGGCTGCAAAAGGCCAGGGCGGAGCACGCGCCAATCGCGGCCCTGCCGCGGTCGAAACGGCGCAGGCCTCCGTGTCGCAGCTGAGCGATGACGTTCTGGCGCTCGGCACGCTGCTGTCGGATGAGAGTGTCGCCATTGCACCCGAGACCAGCGGGCGGGTGGCCATGATCCTGTTCGAGGATGGCGCGAAGGTCGAGACTGGCACGCCGCTGTTCCGTTTCGATTCCGGCCTCGCACAGGCGGACCTCAGCGAGGCCAAGGCGCGGCTGCAGCTGGCGGAAGCGAGCTTCGCGCGCATCCAGAAGCTCCGGCAGTCCGGCAACGTGGCGCAGAACGCCTATGACGAGGCGCTGTCGGCGCGCGACGTGGCGCGGGCCACCGTGGAAGCGGCGCAGGTGCGGCTCGACAAGCTGACGATCTCCGCTCCCTTCCCGGGCAGGCTTGGCTTTCGCACCGTGTCCGAGGGCGCCTATGTGACAGCCGGAACGCCGCTCGTCCAGCTCGACAAGACCGACACGCTGCAGGTGAGCTTCGCCGTGCCGGAGCTGCAGGAGAAGGCCGTGGAGTCCGCGAAGGCCGTGAGCTTCACCGCCGATGCGCTGCCGGGCGAAACCTTCTCGGCGCAGATTTCAGCACTGAACCCGGCGATCGACGTCAATGGTCGGGCCTTGCAGGTGCGGGCGCTGTTCGACAATGCTGAGGGCAAGCTCCGTCCGGGCCTGCTGGTGCGCGTCACCGTCAAGGGGGCGGAGCGTGAGGCCGTGATGGTGCCGGAATCGGCCATCGTGCAACGGGCCAAGGGGGCCGTGATCTACACCCTCGCCGACGACAAGGTGACCGAGGTGAAGGTCAGGCTCGGCAAGCGCGTCGGGGGCGTGGTCGAGGTGGTGGAGGGGTTGAGGGCCGGTGACACGGTGGTGACGGCGGGCAATGCCCAGCTGGCCGACGGTGCCAAGGTCGAGGTGGTCGCGTCGGCCGCGGCCGCGGGCGAGTAGGGCCCATGGGATTTACCGAATTCTGCATCCGTCGCCCGGTCTTTGCCACCGTCCTCAGCCTCGTGCTGGTGCTGGCGGGGCTGATGTCGTTCTCGCGGCTGACGATCCGCGAATATCCCAATATCGACGAACCGCAGGTCTCGGTGCAGACCAATTATCCCGGTGCTTCCGCCGAGATCATCGAATCGCAGGTGACGCAGGTGCTGGAAGGCTCGCTCGCCGGCATCGAGGGAATCGATACCATCGAGTCCACCTCGCGCGCCGAACAGAGCCGCATCACCATCCGCTTCCGCTCCACCGTCAACATCGATGCCGCGACATCGGACGTGCGCGACCGCGTCAGCCGCGTGCGGCGGCAATTGCCGAGCGAGGTCACCGAGCCCACCATTGCCAAGGTCGAGGCCGATGCCCAGCCGATCATGTTCCTCGTCACCCAGTCGGACAGGATGGATGCGGCCGAACTCACCGACTATGTCGACCGCTTCGTGGTCAACCGCTTCAAGAACCTCGATGGCGTGGCGGATGTGCAGATCAACGGCGAGCGCACCTATGCCATGCGCGTGTGGATCGACGCCGCGCGGCTGGCGGGCCAGGGCCTTACCGTGCAGGACGTCGAGACCGCCATCCGCAACCAGAACGCCGACATTCCGGCGGGCCGCATCGAAAGCCAAGACCGCGAGTTCACCGTTCTCTCCAAGACCTCGCTCGGCACGCCGGAGCAGTTCTCGCAGATCGTTCTGAAGGAGGGCGGCGGGCTGCAGGTGACGCTGGGCGACGTGGCGCGCGTCGAGCTTGGCACGGCGGATGTGCGGCGCGAGAGCCGCTACAATGGCGTGACCGCGATCTCCATCGGCATCGTCAGGACGGCGGTCGCCAACCCGCTCGACGTGGCGCGCGAGGTGAAGGAACTGCTGCCGCGCCTTAACACCGAGCTGCCGAAGGGCACCGCGATCTCGGTGGGATTTGATTCCACCGTGTTCATCGATCGCTCGATCGACAATGTGTTCATGACCATCCTCGAGGCGATCGGGCTGGTGCTGCTGATCATCCTGCTGTTCCTGCATTCCTTCCGCGCAGCACTCATCCCCATCGTGACGATCCCCGTGTCTCTCATCGCCACCTTCGCCATCATGTATGCAACGGGGCTCACGGTGAACACGCTCACCCTGCTGGCCATGGTGCTGGCCATCGGCCTCGTGGTGGACGACGCCATCGTGGTGCTGGAGAACATCTACCGCCACATCGAGGAGGGCATGAAGCCCTTCGAGGCGGCCATCAAGGGCGCGCGTGAGATCGGCTTCGCGGTGATCGCCATGACGCTGACGCTGGCCGCCGTCTATGCGCCCATCGCCTTCACGCCGGGCCGCACCGGGCGGTTGTTCCTCGAATTCGCGGTGACGCTGGCGGGTGCTGTCATCGTGTCCGGCTTCGTGGCGCTCACGCTGACGCCAATGATGTGCTCGAAACTGCTGAAGCACACCGAGCGCCGCAACATTTTTGCGCGCATCATCGAAGGTGCGCTCGATGCGCTGGAGCGCGGCTATCGTGGCCTCTTGTCTTTTGCGCTGAAGGTCCGTTGGCTGGTGCTGCTGCTGGCGCTGGGCGTGGGCGTTTCCGGCGGCTGGCTGTTCACGCAGATGAAGTCGGAGCTGTCACCCACGGAAGACCGCGGCACCATCATCATCACCGGCAATGCGCCGGAGGGTGCGAGCTTCGGCTTCACCCAGCGCTATGCCAGCCAGGCCGAGGAGCTGCTGGCGCAGGTGCCGGAGCTCAGGTCCTACCTGATGATCGTGGGGTCGGGCGACGTGACGCAGTTCCTGTCCTTCGCGCGGCTGAAGGACTGGTCGGAGCGTGACGTCAAGCAGCAGCAGGTGGTGCAGCAGCTGGCGCCCAAGCTGCGCAAGATCGCGGGCGTCCAGGCCTTTGCCACAAACCCCGCCTCGCTTGGCGTGCGCGGCTTCGGCAAGCCGTTCCAGTTCGTGATCCAGTCATCGGCCTCCTACGAGGAGCTGAACGCGCTGGCGCAGAAGCTGGTGGAGAAGCTGAAGGACAATCCGGGCCTTGCAGATCTCGACACCGACATGCGCCTCAACAAGCCGGAGGTGGATATCGAGATCGACCGCAGCCGCGTCGCCGACCTGGGCCTCGACATCTCGGTGATCGGCCGCACGCTGGAAACATTGCTGGGCGGGCGCAACGTGACGACGTTCCAGATCGGTTCGCAGCAGTATGACGTCACCGTGGCGCTGCCGGCGTCAGAGCGCACCAGCCCTGAGACGCTGGCCAATATCTTCGTGCGCGGAAAGAATGGCGAGATGGTGCAGCTCACCAACATCGTGAAGGCCAAGGTGGGTGTTGCCCCGCGTGACCTCCGCCGCTTCAACCAGCTGCGTTCCATCACCATCCAGGCCAACCTGGCGCCGGGCTATACGCTGGGCGAGGCGATCCAGGCAGTGGACCAGGCCGCGGCCGAAGTGCTGCCGCAGGGAACCCTCACCGACCTCACCGGCCAGGCGCGCGAGTTCCGCGATGCGAGCTCCAACCTGGCGCTGGTCTTCGTCATGGCGCTGGCCTTCATCTATCTGGTGCTGTCAGCCCAGTTCGAAAGCTTCCGCGATCCGCTCATGATCATGGTGTCGGTGCCCCTCTCGATGACGGGCGCACTGGGCGCACTGTGGCTCACCGGCGGCACGCTGAATGTCTATTCGCAGATCGGTCTGGTGACGCTCATCGGCCTCATCACCAAGCACGGCATCCTGATCGTCGACTTTGCCAACAGGCTGCAGCTTGAGGGAACGGATCGCCGCGAAGCGATCATCGAGGCGGCGCGCCTCAGGCTCAGGCCGATCCTGATGACCACGGCGGCGATGATCCTCGGCGCCATTCCGCTGGCGCTGGCAACGGGGGCTGGTGCCGAGAGCCGCCAGCAGATCGGCTGGGTGATCGTCGGCGGCATGAGCCTTGGAACACTGCTCACGCTGTTCGTGGTGCCCTGCGTCTATGCGGTGATGGGCTGGCGGCCGTCCTCCCCAGTCGTCACCCCGGCGAAGGCCGGGGTCCAGCTTCAGGCGCCCTAAGCGGGTTTCCGGCCTTCGCCGGAATGACGCCATTCAGGGGGTCTCCTCGTCCGGCTCGTCCTCTTCCACCGGGATCGCATAGTTGCCGCCGAACCAGCGGTTCAGGTCGATCTGGGCGCAGCGGGCGGAGCAGAACGGGTGGTATTTCTGCGCCGAGGGCTTGGAACAGATAGGGCAGGGGCGCTTCGGGCGCAGCCGGACGGGCTCGGTCATCTCAGACCTCGGACTGGGGCGCCGTCATCCAACTGTGGAACACCGGATAGCCGGCACCTTCGAGGAGATGCACCGTTTCGTAGAGCGGCAGGCCAATGACGGCGGAGTGGGACCCCGCCAGCAGGCGGACGAAGGCTTCCGCACGGCCCTGGATGGCATAGCCGCCCGCCTTGCCGCGCCACTCGTTGCTGGCGATGTAGCTGTCCAAGTCTTCGCGCGACAGGCGCTTGAAGCGGACCTTGGTTTCCACGCAGCGGCTTGAGAGCTTCTTGCCCGGCGCGATGAGGCAGACCGAGGAATAGACCCAGTGCGAACGGCCCGAGAGCAGTGACAGGCAGTCGCGCGCCTGGTCCACCGTTTCGGCCTTGGGCAGGATGCGGCGGCCGAGGCCGACCACCGTGTCAGCCGCCAGCACGAAGGCGTTGGGGCCAAGTTCCTTCACCAGCGGCATTTCGAGGGCGCGCTGGGCCTTTTCCTTCGCGAGCCTGATCGACAGCGCGCGCGGCGTCTCGCGCTTGTGCGGCAGTTCGTCGATGTCAGACGGGTTGAGGAGATCGGGTGTCAGGCCCACGCGCTCGAGCAACTGCAGGCGGCGCGGCGAGGCGCTCGCCAGCACCAGCTTGACAGGGGCGTGGGCGCCCTTGCTGTTACTTGAAGCGATAATTGATGCGGCCCTTCGTCAGGTCATAGGGCGTCATCTCGACCATCACGCGGTCGCCCGCAAGGACACGGATGCGGTTCTTGCGCATCTTGCCGGCGGTGTGGGCGATGATCTCGTGATTGTTGTCGAGCTTCACGCGGAACGTCGCGTTGGGCAGAAGTTCGGTCACGGTACCTTCAAATTCGAGCAGTTCTTCCTTTGCCATGTGGCTCCTTGGAGGGGGGGGGTTCAGAAATTGCGCGGAAAATGGACCTGTTCACCCGTAAAATCAAGCCTGACGGGCCTAAATCGCACCTGTGTCCATGAGATAGAGCAGGACCGAGGCGCTGACCGCCGCCAAGGCGGTTCCCAGTGCGATGGCGCCTGACACCGCCGCCGTCGCCTCATTGTTCCGCTGCGAGAACAGGAAGGCGTTGGCGCCCGTCGGCATGGCGGCAAACAGCACCGCCACATGGCCCCATAGCGGCGGGATCGACACCACGTAGCGCACCATCAGGAAGACCAGGACCGGCATCAGCACCATCTTGAGGCCGATGAGCGCGAACATGCCGCTCCACGAGCCTTTCAGCGAATAGCCCGCCAGCGAAACGCCCAGCGCAAAGAGGGCGGTGGGAACGGAGGCATCTGCCAGCATGTCGAGCATGGTGCCGAACACCGGGTGCAGCCCCCACCCGGTGACGCGCCAGAGGCTGCCGGCGAGCAGGCCCAGCACGATGGCGTTGCTGGCGAGGTTCCTGAACAGGTCCTTCGCGGTGCCGGTGATCGAGACGCTGCCCGTGGTCTGGAACAGCGCCCGGTGCAGCATGGCGGTGAACCACAGGATCGGCGCATGGATCGACAGGATCATGCCGAGCGGAATCGCCACCTGCTGGCCGAAATGCGAGAGCGCCAGCGGTGTTCCAAGAAGCGCCAGGTTGCCGAAGCCCGCCGCCATCGAGGCCGCAGCCCCGCCCGACACGTTGAGCGATGGCACGATGCGCGACACGAGTGCTGCCGTCACCCAGGTGATGAACAGCCCGCCGAAGAAGGCGATCCACAATTCCCAGGGGGCGCCCTGCTGGGCACCCATGGTGGCCACCGTCTTGAACAGCAGCGCCGGGATGGCGAGGTTGAAAACGAAGAGCGACAGGCCGCGGCCCGCCGCGGCGTCGAAGATCTTCGCACGGGTGAAGCAATAGCCCAGCACGATCATGCCGAAGACCGGCAGGACGGTGGTGAGGATGGACTCCACTTAGTGCGTCATTCGATATGAATCGGGCGTGCGTGCGGGCACCCCCGACGTTCCGTCATCCCGGCCTTCGCCGGGATCACGGCAGTGTCTCTGGTCCGCGTTGGCCACACTCAACCGATTAGAGCCAGGGCTGGCTCTGGGCCTGCTTCTTCTCGAAGCTGTCGATGGAGGTCACCTTCTCGAGGCTGAGGCCAATGTCGTCCAACCCGTTCAGCAGGCAATGCTTGCGGAAGGGGTCGAGGTCGAACGTGATGGTGCCGCCGTCGGGACCGCGGATTTCCTGGTTCGGCAGGTCGATGGTCATGGTGGCGTTGGCGCCGCGTTCGGCGTCATCCATCAGCTTCTTCAGGTCTTCCGGGCTGACCTTGATCGGCAGGATGCCGTTCTTGAACGCGTTGTTGTAGAAGATGTCGGCAAACGACGTGGAGATCACGCAGCGGATGCCGAAGTCCAAGAGCGCCCAGGGCGCATGCTCGCGCGATGAGCCGCAGCCGAAATTGTCGCCTGCCACGAGGATTTCCGCCTTGCGATAGGCGGGCTTGTTGAGCACGAACTCCGGCACTTCCACGCCGTCCTGGGTGAAGCGCATCTCGAAGAACAGCGACTTGCCAAGGCCTGTCCGCTTGATCGTCTTCAGGAACTGCTTCGGGATGATCATGTCGGTGTCGATGTTGACGATGTTCAGCGGAGCGGCGACACCGGTGAGCGTTTCGAACTTCTGCATAGTGTTGGTCCTCAGGCGGCTTGGGGGAGATCGGTGCCGAGGGTTTCCTCCGCGCCGATCATGATGTTGAGATTCTGCACGGCGGCACCCGAGGCGCCCTTGCCGAGATTGTCGTAGATGGCCATCAGCAGCACATGGCCACGCGCGTCATTGGCGAGGACATGGAGCCGCATATGGTTGGTGTTGTTGAGGTCTTCCGGGTTGATGTGGGCCGCACGCTCGACGCCTTCGAAGGGTGCGACCGAGATGAAGGGCTGGTTCGCGTAGGCGAGCGACAGGCAGTCGCGGATCTCCTGGCCCTTGGTCTTCTTGGCGAGCAGTTCGGCGAACACCGGCACGCAGCCCATCATGCCTTGCGCATAATTGCCGACGGCGGGCTGGAAGATCGGCGCATGGGCGAGTTCGGCATAGACCTGCATCTCCGGCAGGTGCTTGTGCGAAAAGCCGAGGCCATAGGGGTGATAGGGAGTGGCGGCGGCGCCCTTCGCCTCGTATTCCTCGATCATCTTCTTGCCGCCGCCCGAATAGCCCGAGACGGCGTTGTAGGTGACGGGATAGTCAGGCGACATGATGCCGGCAGCGATCAGCGGGCGCACCAGCGCGATCAGCCCCTGCGGATAGCAGCCGGGGTTGGCGACGCGCGAGGCGCCGGCGATCTTCTGGCGGTGGAGGGCGGAGATTTCCGCCATGCCATAGGCCCAGCCCTCGGCCACGCGGAAGGCGGTGGAGGCGTCGATGACGCGGGTCTTCGAGGCCGGGTCGATCATTGCGACCGCGTCCTTCGCCGCCTCGTCAGGCAGGCACAGGATGGCGACGTCGACGGAATTCAGCAGTTCGCGGCGCGCGCCCGGGTCCTTGCGGCGCTCCGGGTCGATCGAGACGAGCGTCACGTCCGTCCGGTTCTGCAACCGGTCGCGGATCTGGAGTCCGGTGGTGCCAGCCTCGCCATCGATGAAGATGCTTGTCATGGGCCGCTCCTATAGAGGGATAGGGCGGGGGCTGCAACATGGGCGCCTTTCTCGGCCCTGCAGGGGAACCATCCCGAAGGTTCACCAGCTGTCGCCCTTCCTCTCCACGGCCGGTTTCGCCACTTCGTGGGCACGCCTGATGCGCGCGGGGGTTGCTCAGCTTCCCCATGGCATGATCAGATACAGTCCGCGAGGGTGAGCGGGCAATGGACAGACGGCTGATCGTGAAGACAGTGGCTTATGGCGCGGCGTCTGCCTGCCTCATGGGGTTGCCGGCATGGGCTGTGGCCACAGGACCGCTCGATGCTCTTGCTGCAGCGCTGGCGCCGCCCCCTTCCGGCGAGGCGCTGTCAGAGATCCCTGATCCCGGCCGCAAGCTTCTGGCGCTGCGCAGCTACCTTCGCTTTGGCAAGGGCCTGGCGGAGCGCTGGAGCTGGACGGAGGCCGAGGTCAAGGCCTTCGATGGATCGCCCGAGCAAAAGGCGCTGTTGGCCGAGATCGCGGCGGTCAAGGCGCATTTCAAGGCGGCCAATCCAGGCTTCGAGGTCTATGTCCATGCCACGACCCGCAGCCTCGACGAGCAGATCGCCAACTGGAATGCCAACGAGTCGGTGGGCGTGGGCGGCGCGGAAATCCTGAACGCCTTCACCGCGGCCTTCGGCGAAGCTGCTGCACCGATGGATGAGGCGTATCTGAAAAAGGCGGGAACCTGGCTGCGCGGCTTCCAGCCTGCAAAGCGGGCCAACCTTGCCGCGCCGGGCCTCACGCTGCATGGCCGCGCCAGCGCCATCGACTTCCAGATCATGAAGGACGGAAAGATCTATGCAGGTGCAAGCGAGAAGCAGATCGAGAGCCTGTGGAGGGCGGAAGGCTGGGACGTGAAACTGAAGGCCAGCATCGACGCGGCAGGCCCCTCCTTCCTGGGACCGCTGGCCAACCCACACGAGCCATGGCACTACGACTATGTGCCGAAGAAGTCCGCAGACTAGGCCTCAGGGAACGCCGTCCTCGATGCCGTACATGTCGTCGTCGGAGAGGCCGAAATGGTGGCCGATCTCGTGCACCAGAACATGGGTGACGATGGCGCCCAAGGTCTCCTCATGCTCGGCCCAGTAGTCGAGGATGGCGCGACGATAGAGGAAGACCATGTTGGGCATGCGCCCGGTTTCGGGCGTGGCCGCATCATGGGCGAGGCCTATGCCCTGGAACAGGCCGAGCAGGTCGAAGGGCCCGGCAGCCATGTCCTTCTGCACCTCTTCGGCGGGGAAGTCGGTGACCGAGATGACCACCTCGCCGCAGAGCGCGCGGAAATCATCGGGGAGGCCCCTGAAGGCCTCCGCCGCCAATTCCTGGATGTCGATTATGGAAGGGGCGGAAAGGCCTGACAGCCGGTGTTCCGCCATTGGATTGCTTGCTTATTCGCAGGAGATCGCGCAGTTGCCGGCCGAACCGGTCATCGCCTGCACGGTGGTCAGGCCGGCAAGGCCGCCCGACAGCAGGGTCATGAATACCAGGCCAAGGAAAATGCGGCGGAGAAACTTGGCATCCGCCTGAACAGTAGTACCCACTTCAAACCCCCACTCGAATTGTTTGGCGCCGGCCTTGACGTTGGCATTACCTTATCGCCACGCCGGTGACATAAGGTTTAACGAGAAGTTCAGCAACCGTTAATGATCTGCGTCACAGTTCGTGACTGATCATCCAATTTCCCTATCGAATCCTTGTCCCTGCCGGGGTTTTCCCCGTGCCTGAACGCCTGCGTCCTGTAGGCCCTAGCGCGACGGCTGATTGTTCGCAAATGAACTTTCAGCCGCGTAATTTTCGATGGGCAATCAGGGGGAAGGCGGTTCCCGCCCCTTCGCCCAAGCAAATGGCCCCGCGCTTCGGCGGGGCCACTGGGTCGAATCATCGAATTCCGGCTCAGGCCTCCTTGCGCACGTCCACGAAGCGGCCGGCGAGGGCGGCAGCCGCCGCCATCTCGGGCGACAGCAGGTGGGTGCGGCCCTTGTAGCCCTGGCGGCCCTCGAAGTTGCGGTTGGAGGTGGAGGCACAGCGCTGGCCGGGCTTCAGCTGGTCCGGGTTCATGCCGAGGCACATGGAGCAGCCGGGCTCGCGCCATTCGAAGCCGGCGGCCTTGAAGATCTTGTCGAGGCCCTCGGCCTCGGCCTGCTCCTTCACGAGGCCGGAACCAGGAACGATCATCGCATAGGCCAGCCGATCCGACACCTTCTTTCCTTCAACGACCTTGGCCACATTGCGCAGGTCCTCGATGCGGCCGTTGGTGCAGGAGCCAATCCACACGACATCGAGCTCGACGTCGGTCATCTTCGTTCCGGGCTTCAGGCCCATGTATTCGAGCGCGCGCCACTTGGACTGGCGCTTGCCCTCGTCGGCGATCTCGTCCGGGTTGGGAACGGTGCCGTCGATGGTGATGACGTCCTCAGGCGACGTGCCCCAGGACACGACCGGCGGCAGGCTGGCCGCGTCGAGCTTGATGACACGGTCGAAATGCGCGCCCTCGTCGGTCTTCAGCGTGTTCCAGTAGGCAACGGCTTTGTCCCAGTCGGCACCCTTGGGCGCCATGGGGCGGCCCTTGAGGTATTCGAAGGCCTTCTCGTCAGGCGCAATCATGCCGGCGCGGGCACCGCCTTCGATGGTCATGTTGCAGACCGTCATGCGGCCTTCCATGGACAGGTCGCGGATCGCCTCGCCGGCGAACTCGATGACGGAGCCCGTGCCGCCCGCCGTGCCGATCTGGCCGATGACGGCCAGGATGATGTCCTTGGCGGTCGAGTGCTTGGGCAGCTTGCCGTCCACCTGGACCAGCATGTTCTTGGCCTTCTTCTGGATCAGCGTCTGGGTGGCGAGCACATGCTCAACCTCCGACGTGCCGATGCCATGGGCCAGCGCCCCGAAGGCGCCATGGGTCGAGGTGTGGCTGTCGCCGCAGACGATGGTGGTGCCCGGCAGCGTGAAGCCCTGCTCAGGCCCCACCACGTGGACGATGCCCTGGCGCTTGTCGAGTTCGTTGAAATACTTGATGCCGAATTCGGCAGCGTTCTTGGCCAGCGTCTCGACCTGGATGCGGCTTTCGTCTTCCGCGATGCCCTTGGAGCGGTCGGTGGTCGGCACGTTGTGGTCAACCACGGCGAGCGTCTTTTCCGGGTGGCGCACCTTGCGGCCGGTCATGCGCAGGCCCTCGAAGGCCTGGGGGCTCGTCACTTCGTGGACGAGGTGGCGGTCGATATAGAGCAGGCAGGTGCCGTCCTCGGCTTCGTGGGCCAAATGGTCGTCCCAGATCTTGTCATAGAGCGTGCGCGGCTTGGCCATGGGTTCATGCCTTCGGAGAAAATGGATTTTGGGGCGTATTTAGCGAGTTCAGGCCCCAAGTCAAACCCCGGGGGCGATGGGCGGTCGTCCTCTCCCGCTAAAGCAGGAGAAGACGCGTTACTCCGGGTTGATCCGGAAATCCGCCCCCTCGGGCAGTGTCTGGCCGCCGTCGACGATGATGGTCGTGCCGGTGATGTAGGAGGCGTCCTCCGAGGCGAGGAACAGCGCGCAGTTGGCGATGTCGCGCGGGGTGCCGAGGCGTCCCAGCGGAACCGCCACTTCCATCGACTTGATGAAGGCTTCCGACCGGTGCATCTGCATGCCCGAGGTCAGGATGTTGCCGGGCTCGATGCCGTTGACCGTGATGCCGTAGCCGGAGAACTCCAGTGCGGCAGACTTGATGAAGCCGTTGATGCCCGCCTTGGAGGCCGAATAGTGGCCATGGCCGGGGCTGGTCACCCGCGGGCCGGTGATGGACGAGGTGAAGATCATGCGGCCGGACTTGTTCTGCTTCATGTGCGGCAGGGCGGCCCGGGCAGCGAGGAAGGTGCCCTTGAGGTTCACCGCCAGCACCTTGTCCCATTCCTCGGGCGAGGTGTTCTCGATCAGCGTCCAGGGATAGATGCCGGCATTCTGCACGATGATGTCGAGGCCGCCGAAGCCATCGAGTGCCGTCTGTACTGCGCGCTGGGCGTGGTCCATGCGTGAGATGTCGGTCTCGACGAACAGGCCTTTGAGCCGCGTCGCTGTTTCCTTGCCAGCCTCCACCTCGGTGTCGGCGATGACAACCCTGGCGCCTTCCTCGACGAAGCGCTGGGCAATGCCCTCGCCGATGCCGCGTGCCGCGCCGATCACCAGTGCGACCTGGCCGTTGAGTCTTCCCGTCATGCGAACCTCTGGCGGATCTGGAGTTTCAATGTGTCGAGCAGCACCGCGGCGAGAACCAGCAGGCCGAGGATCACCTGCGTGTAATGCGCGGGCAGACCCATCAGGTTGATGGCGGTGTGGATGGAGGAGAGCAGCAGAACGCCGGCATAGACGCCGGGCAGCTTGCCAACGCCGCCCTTCAGGCTGACGCCGCCGATGACCACGGCCGCGAAGGCGTTGAACAGCATGCCGGTGCCGAGATTGGCGGTGGCGCCTGAGGTGCGGATGGCAAGCAGCCAGCCCGCGAGGCCCGCGATGGCGCCCGCCAGGATGAAGGAGATGAACATCAGCCGGTCAACCTTGATGCCGGCGCGGAAGGCCGCCACCGCATTGCCGCCGACCAGCATGATGTGGCGGCCGAAGGGCGTCCTGCTCATGATGAACGAGAACACGATGAAGCAGAGGATGGCGATCCACGCGATGAGCGGGATGTAAAGCACCTGCTCGATGCCGATGACGCGCAGCGACGGCGACAGGTCTTGCGCCGAGCGCCCGCCGGAGATCGCCACCACGAGGCCACGCACCCAGATGTAGGAGGCGAGCGTCACGATGAAGGCGTTCATCTTCATCTTGATGGTGAAGAAGCCGTTGAGGAAGCCGATGACGCCGCCCACCGTGAGCGCGATGGCGAGCGAGATGGGGATCACCAGCCATTCCGGCGTGAAGGTGAGGCCGAGCCCGATTCCGTGCGAGCAGAACAATATGCCGGTGATCATGGCGGCAAGTGCTGCCGTCGATTCCACCGACAGGTCCATGTGGCCGGCGATGATGACGATGGCGAGTCCGATGGCCATCACGCCGACAAAGGTCGACTGCTCGACGATGTTGGCGAAAATGCCGATCTGGAAGAAGTTCGGCACGAAGATCGAGAAGGCGATCAACACCGCGGCCAGCATGAACCAGACGAGATGGTCGAGCACGAATTCGGCAATGGCCCGCTGGCGGGGTGAGTTCATGGTGTCTTCGTCCGTGTTTCGTTTCCCTCTCACCCGTCATCCCGGCGAAGGCCGGGATGACGGCAAGAGTCGTGGCGTGACGGCGCTGCTTACTGCACCGGCGTGATCTTGTCGGCGGGCGCCTTCAGGTTGCCCCAGAAGCGCGCCTCGTCGACATTCTCCTTGGTGATGGCGGCACCCGGGATCTTGATGTTCGGGCCCCACTTCTCGATGGTCATCACCGAGTCGAGGCCGAGCACGCTGTAGTTCCCCGGCTTGATCTCCTGCTTGTTCACCACCTTGTCGGCGAACATGGCGAGAGCGGCTGCCTGGGCATAGAGCGGCTGTTCCACCTCGACGTTGAGCCAGCCCTTGCGGATGAGGTCGAGGCCCACCGGCGCACCGTTGGACGAGATCATCATCACATCGCCCGGCTTCTTGCCCTTGGCCTCGAGAGCGGCCACCGCGGCCACCGAGAGATGGGCGGCGTGCAGGAAGATCAGGTCGATGTCGGGGTTGGCCACCATCTGGTCAGACACGATGGTGCCGGCGTTGGAGGCTTCCCACTGCATGGCGGGCAGCGAGATGATCTGGACGTCCGGGAACTCCTTCATCTTGTCCTCGAAGCCCTTCTGGATGTCGAGGGAGTAGGGGTCGGACGGATCGCCCAGCACCTGCAGCACCTTGCCCTTCACGGCACCGTTCTTCTCCTTCAGCAGGCGCTGGATCTCGCCAGCGGCCACCTGCCCGATCTCGATCGTGCCGGCGACCGAGGTGAGGTCGGACGGCGTCGAGGTGATCTGGCGGTCGAAGATCATGACGGGGATTCCCGCCGCGCGTGCCTTCTCGATCGAGGGGGCGAGCGCGTTGAAGTCCACCGCGGCGAGAACGATGGCCGCGGGCTTCTGCAGGATGGTGTCGTTCATCTGGCTCTGCTGCAGGTCGGTCTTGTTGTCGGCGTTCAGCGTCACGACCTCGTAGCCCACGTCGCCCATGAACTTGGTGATGGCGGAGACCGACTCAGTCTGGAATTCGTCCAGCAGCGTCGGCACCATGTAGTAGATCTTGCCCTTCATGTCGGCGAAGGCAGGCGAGACCGCGCCCATCGCGGCAATCGCGATGGAGGCAGTCAAGAGTCGGCGCAGTCGGTTCATGTTCGTCTCCTCTGTTGGTTCTTGTCGTTGTTCAGTTCGGTTGCGGGCCGTTCGGCCTCGTTTCTTGGGCTTGGCCGATGAGGGCTTCGCCAGTGATCAGCCCGACGACTTCGTCGGGGCTCGTGTCGCGTGTCGGCACGTCTCCTGCCACGCGGCCCTGGCGGATGACGACGATGCGGTCCGCCACCTGAAAGGCCTGCTGCATGATGTGGGTGATGATGATGACGCCGATGCCCTGGGCCGCGATGCGCTTGATGAGGTCGAGGCCGCGCCTCGTCTGCTCGACGCCGAGTGCCGCGAAGGGCTCGTCCAGCAGCACCAGCTTGCCGCCCCAATGGGCAAAGCGGTTGAGTTCGATGGCCTGGCGCTGGCCGCCGGAGAGGTGTTCGACATTGGTGCGCAGCGATGGGATGCGTGTGCCGGCGTTCTGCAGCGCCTGCGCGACCACCACCTCCATCTCCTTTTCCTGCAGCACGGGAATGAGGCCCAGCCACTTCTTCACGATCTCGCGGCCCATGAAGAAATTGCCCACCACGTCGACGTTGGTGCACAGCGAGAGGTCCTGGTAGACGGTCTCGATTCCTTGCGCCTTGGCTTCGGCCGGGGTGGGGAAGAAGCGCTCCTCGCCGTCGAACACCATGCGGCCGGCGGATGCCTTGAGGCCCCCCGAGATGATTTTGACGAGGGTCGACTTGCCAGCGCCATTGTCGCCCAGCAGCGCCACCACCTCGCCGCGGCCAACCTTGAAGGAGACGCCCTTCAGCGCCTCGATGGCGCCGAAGTTCATGCGGATGTCGTCGAGTTCGAGAAGGGTGGGCAGGCTCATGCCACGCGGCTCCGTGCGAAAAGGGTGTCCTTCTCCAGGCTTTCGGCCCGGCCGAGGCGCGGCGAAAGCACGCCGGAAAAGGCGAGTGAGGCGGCCCCGCGCAGCACCGCGTCCTGGCCCGAGGCCGAGCGCATGATGCGCGGCGCCGAGCGGTCCTTGCGGTCGGCCACCGAGGTGGGCAGCGGTTCGATGGCGGCGGCGAGTTCGCTCAAAAGCGCGTCATCCATGATGCCGCCGATCACCACCGTCTCGGGGTCGAACAGGTTCTCGATGGTGACGATGGCATTGCGCAGCAGCGGTGCCGCCTCCGCGATCCATGCCGCATGGCCGATGACCGGCGCGCGACGCTGATACGCCTCGAGCGAGACATAGCGTTCGAGGCAGCCCGTGTTGCCGCAGGAGCAGGGCTGGCCATTGGGCACCAGCGGCACGTGCCCGATTTCGCCCGCGTTGCCATAGAAGCCGCGCAGCGGCACGCCGTCCTTCACCATGGAGCCGCCCAGGCCAACGCCGAAATAGAGGTAGTAGAAGGCGCGGACGTTGCGCCCCGCGCCGTGGAGGCTTTCGCCCAGGGTCGCTGCAACCATGTCGGTCTCGACGAAGGCGGCGAATCCGGTGCGTTCCGAGAGGCGCTGTGCCACCGCCACGCCGCGCCAGCTTTCGAGCGTGGTGGGGCCGACGAAGCTCATGGACTCGACGTCGAAGGGGCCGGGCATGGCGAGACCGATGCCAAGCACCATCCGCCCGCTGGTCTTGGCGCGGAAGCCGTCAACCAGCTTGCCGATGACGCGAAAGCTTTCTTCCGGGGCAGGGGGCGAGAGATCGATCCGCTTGGCGGCCACGATGCTGCCGGCGAGATCCACCAGCGCCGCCTCGATGCCGCGCGGCGTCACGTTGACGCCGATGGCATAGGCGCCCTGCGGGTTGATGGTGAGGCTGGTGGGGGGCGAGCCGCGGCTTTTCCGGAGGGTGCGCGCGCCAGTGACGAGGCCAAGCTCCTCCAGCTCGCGGATGATGTTGGCCACCGTCTGCACGGTCAGTCCCACCCGCTGGGCGATGCCGGCGCGTTCGATCGGCCCGTGCTGCCGGATCGTCTCGAGGACGATCCGCCGGTTATAAGGCCTGCCGAATTCCTGGTTCGTCCCTTTGAGGGACATGGCTCCATCCCCGTTTTTTGACAGTGATGATGCGCCGAATCCTGATTAATGCAAATGAATTTATAATTGCCGCAGAACCCGCGCGATCTGCTCTCCCGCCGCTTGCGCCTCGCCGGGCTTCAGGCACATGGGGTTGACCGCCGCAATGCCCTTGTCGCGCTGGGCGGGGTCGAGCGCCACGGCGGGCTCGCCCGCTTGCAGCCTGAGGCAGAGCTCGGTGGCGCTCATCCGCTCGGGGTCCAGCGTGATCTCGACGCAGGGCACGGCGGCAGTGTCGTTGCTGCCGGTGATGGTGACGAGGAAGCCGTCGAGAGCTACTGCCACCGTCTCGCAGTCCTTCAGCCAGCGGGCATGACGCGCCGCATCGCCTTCGGCGATGAACAGGCGGAGTGCGGTCAGCACGCCCACGATCTCCTCCTTGCCCGCCTTGCAACTCCGCCCGATGCCGTGTTGGGGCGCGCCTTTCAGCCGGTACTTGTCGATCAGGGCAGGTGGCGGCGTCCACATGTCCCAGAAGATGTCGAGGTCGAGGTGCTGCAGGGCAGCGGCCATCACCAGGTCACGCCGGCCGGCAAGCAGGCCGCTGGCCTGGGGGCCCCCCAGCGCCTTGCCCCCGGAGAAGGCCACGAGGTCGGCGCCTTCCGAAATGAAACGCCTGAGATTGTCCTGCGGTGGCAGCTGCGCGGCGGCGTCGACCAGCACGGGAATGCCACGGGCATGGGCCACGGCGGTCACTTCGGCCAGCGGCGGGCGCGACTGCGCATCGGCGACGTAGAAGATGCAGGCCGTCCGCTCGCTGATGGCGTCGTCGATCTCCCAGGCCTCGGCATCGCGCACCCCGGCCCCGGCATAGCGGTCTGGCAGGCCCACCTCGACGATCGTCAGCCCTGAGGCGCGGATGGCGTGGTCATAGAAGTTGCGCTGGCTCCGCACCATCACGCATTCATTCTTCATTCCGGTGGTGTCAGGCAGCCGCGCCATTTTCCCCGGGTCGAGCCCGGTGATGCAGGCGGCAGCGCCGATCAGCAGGCAGGCGGAGGCGCCGGAGGCCACATAGCCTGCCTCTGCCCCGGTCGCCTCGGCGATGAGGCGGGAGGCGGCGGCCTGCAGGTCGGCAATGTCGACGCAGGCCTGTGATGCATCGGCCATGGCGGCCGCCACCTCGGGCCGCATGATGCCGCCCGAAAGCCGCGTTGCCGGGCCTTTCGCATTGATGAGGGTCCTCACTCCGAGGTCGCCGTAAACCGTCACGCCGGGCGCTCCTTCAAATCCATTCCCATTCGCTTATCGTAGTTCATCACATGACTGCCAAGACGCAATCGCCGCTCACGGTTTATTATGACGGGGCCTGCCCGGTATGCAGCCGGGAAATCGGCTTCTACGCCAGGCGTACCGGCGGAACCGTCAGCTACTGCGACGTTGCCCCTGAAGGCCGCCCGGCGCCCGACCTTGACCGGGAGCAGGCCCTGCAGCGCTTCCATGTTCGCCTGCCTGGCGGCACGCTGGTTTCGGGCGCTGCGGCCTTCCTCGCGCTGTGGCGCCAGACGCCGGGCTTCCGCGTGCCGGCGCGGCTGTTGTCGGCCCGCCCGATCGTGGCGGCGCTGGACGTGGCCTATGGCGGCTTCCTCAAGATCAGGCGCGCGTGGCGCTAGGGCGCGGCCAGCCACGCCCCAATCGTCGGGAACTCGGGACGAATATAGGCGATCATCCGGCCATCTGGTGAACCACTGGCCTGTTCGCCCCATGGTGCCACGCCATGCACGAGGTGGCGGTGCACCAGCACTGCCTCGCCCGGCGCGGAAGGCAGGGCATGACGCTCGCAGGTTTCAAACACCTGGCGGCGCGCCTCCTGATAGGGGGTGGTCACATCCACATCTGGCCAGGCCTCCGGTGCATGGCCTGCGAAGGTGGCGGCGAACATTGCAGTCATGATGTGGTGCGAGCCCTTCCACACGGTGAGGGGGGCTGCATCGGCGGTTTGCGCGGTCAGCGTCACACCGAGGATGTAGGCGTGCGGTTCCCGCACGTAGCGCCGCTTCTCCGGGCCCTCGGCCAGCAACCCGTCGACATGCGCGGCATCGCGGTTGCGGCGGAACCGATAGGCGGCCTCGCTCTCCTCCGCAGATGGCTGCGGATAGCCGGGGTAGCAGACCGACACCTGCGCGCGGTGCAGCGGCAGGCTGAGGCCGAGGTCGTTCCGGATGAAGTCCGCGGCGGCGCCCGAAAGCGGCGGACCGCCGGCGAGGCAGCCCCGCGCGTCATTGGGCAGCGCATCAACCCCCACGAACCAGGTGCCCCCGCAGCGCAGCCAGTGACCTTGAGCCGGGTCGCGCGCCGCCGCTGCGGCAAAGGGCAGGGCGTGGCAGGCCCAGGCCAGGGAAGCGTCATCGGCCGCGAAGCGCAGGTAGCCGTCAGTCAGAAAGGAGTCGAGGAGGGTCATGGATGATCCCTAGCATGTGCCGCAGCGGCTTCAACCGGGCTGGCGGGGTTGGCGCTCACCCCTTCCGGCGGATGTTCGAAATTCATGGTGAAGAATGTCTGAAAATGATCGCAAGATGTTGCCAGACTTGGGTTCCGGCACGCTTTTCCATCGGCGGAAAGGACCCGCCACGGGTCCGAATGGACTCATTTGGCGTATGATTACAACTTAATCGTGTATCCCCTCTGTCCTTTTGATCTTTATCAACGAGACATTAAGCCATCCCATCCCCATGTTTTGACCACACAGGGCTGCCACATGGGCACCTGACACCAAAACGGGCAAGCGGCCTGGGGGCTAGGCTTGCCGCAATCAAGGGGATTCCGAATGATCCTTCGCACCGCTCTCGCGGCAGCCGTCATTGGCGCCGCCGCTCTCCCGCTCGCGGGCATCGTCCAGGCCGCGCCGTTGGCGCGTGCCGAGGTCACCAAGCTGTTTCCCGGCCAGTTCGAGGCCCAGGTGAAGGGCTATCGCGTCAACTTCACCGGCAGCCGCGGCGGCTCGATCGTCGGCGTGGCCTATGGCCAGCAGGACACCGGCCGCTGGTACATGAAGGGCTCCGCCCTCTGCGTCGCCTTCGACAAGTGGACCAAGGGCGAGGCCAAGTGCGGCCGCATCAGCCAGCAGGGCGGCTGGTATGTCGCCAAGGGTAACGGCGGCGACGTGCTGAAGTTCCGCCGCACCGACCTCGCACAGAACTGAGCCGATCCTCGCGGAAGGCTCTTCACGCATCCGCCCGCGATTGACGCGGGCGATCTCACGCGCCAAGCTGAATGAAAGACGAACCGGGAAGATGGCGGCGTTGGTTTCAGGCAAAACGCGCGGCAATGCGCCGCGTTTGAGGGCGCGGCAGATCGCTGCCGCTCTCGTCAGCATCAGCCTTCTGGCAGGCTGCACGAGCCTTCCCAAGGGCGAACTTCAGGCGCTCGGCACGGAGGTTGCCCAGGACAAGATTGATTTCGCACCGCTCGGCGTCAATGCCAAGCGGGCCAAGGCTGCCTATGCCAGCCCCGCCCAGATCCGCACCGCCTATCCCAAGACCATTCGCGTGGCCACGCCGGGCGGCCGCGATGTCCAGTACTTCATCGAACGTGACGACAAGGCGCAGGTTCAGTACCTGGTGGTGCGCGGCACCATGGACGACACCACCCTGAAGGAAGACTTCGACGCCAAGGTGCGCGATGACCGCGCCACGAAGATCCCCGTTCACACCGGCTTCGACCAGGACGCCCGCGCCGTGTGGAAGGACGCCCAGCCCTACCTCAAGAAGGGCTACCAGACCTATATCGTCGGGCATTCGCTGGGCGGTGCCGTGGCGGCCATACTCGGCATCTACATGTTCGAGGACGGCTACAAGATCGCCAAGATCTACACCTATGGCCAGCCGCGCTTCACCACCTCGGCCGGCGTCGCGAAGCTCGGCTTCCTGCCGCTGATGCGCGTGGTCGACGAAAACGACGTGGTGCCGCTGCTGCCGCCCGACGCGATGGTGAACAAGGCCTTCGGGCCCTATCAGCAGGTCGGGCCCGAGGTGATCGTGCTCGAGGGCCCCAATTACGTCTACCTGCCCAACCAAGCGGCGAGCGAGCTGAGCCTCGGCGAGTTCTGGCGCGACATGAACGTCGCGAACCTCAAGGACCACAAGCTGGACAACTACATCCGCCGCATTGACGAGAAACTCGACGGCAGCCATGCCGTTGCCTACGACGCGCGCGAAAACTATGCCGCCAAGCAGAAGACGGTCGCCGCACTGAAGTCCCGGCAGTGAGCGACGCCGAGAGCCTCGTTCTCACCTACCCGCAGGCCGGGATGCTGATCGGCCTCGCCATCCTCAGCATGGTCATTCGCGTGCACGGCGTCGGCGTCCGGCTGGCCTATCGCCACTTCACCCGAACATGGGCTGCCAGCAACTCCGCCTAGCACCGCAACTTCGTGTTCTCGGTCGCCGCCGCCTCACTTGCTGCACTACATCTTGTGGTCACCATGATGTGGGCATGGCAGATCTGGTCGAGCGGCCTGATCCCCGCGTTGCGGGACAGCTACTATTTCGTTCACGAAAACTATACCACGCCGGGTGACAACACGGTGAGCCTGCCCAAGGCCTGGCGGCTCATCGGGCCGGTGATTGCCCTCTCCGGCCTGTTCAACTTCGGCTGGACCGCCTCGGCCTTCGTCAACATGAAGCATGACGTCGGAGCCATGGACCGCGCCCAGATCTGCCGCGAGCACCGATGACCCCGCCGCCGTTAACTTAACTTTTCGTTTACGATTGCCCGTTCCCGGGCCCCGGGGCATGTTTACTCCATATTAACGATATGGGTCGGGGCTGGGACATGGGGAAGATCGGACAGGTAATGGCGTTGGTGCTGGGCTGCCTTCTGGCGCTCGCCACCCCGTCTCTTGCCAGCAGCACCCAGAAGGCTTCGGCCTTTGCCCGCGAATACTCCGAAACCCTGCCGCCCATCGGCTTCGTCGAGTTCTGCCAGCGCAACCCCGAGAATTGCCAGCCCGAAGGCCTGTTCAAGCGCCGCGTGTCGATGACGGAAGAAAAGTGGTTGCTGGTGCGCATGGTCAATGCCTTCGTCAACGGAGCCATCGCCCCGGTCACTGACGACACCCTGTATGGCACGCCGGAATACTGGACCATCCCCACCGACGCGGGCGACTGCGAGGACGTGGTGTTGCTCAAGAAGAAGATCCTGCTCTCCAAGGGCATTCCGGAAGAGGCGCTGCGCATCACCGTGGTGCTTGACGAGCATAGCGAGGGCCATGCCGTGCTGACCCTGACGAGTGCTGCCGGCGACTACATCCTCGACAACCGTCGCAACGAGATCCGCGCCTGGGCCGACACCGGCTACACCATGCTGAAGCGCCAGTCGGCGCAGGATCCGCGCAAGTGGGTGTCGCTCGAACCGGTCCGTCCCGGCGCGTCCGTCGCCGGCACTGCCAGCAAGTAAGGGCGCATCATGATCAGCCTTCCCTTCCGCCTCCTCACCACCGTTGCCATCGCGCTGTTCTTCGCCAGCAAGTGGGTGCGCCGCGCGGTTGCCGCCGTGGCGGTGTCCGCCGTCATGGTTGCCGTCCAGAACCAGGACATGCTGCACGCGCTGGCCGGCGCCGAGGCCGATCAGGCTTCGCTGCTGAAGACCCTGTCGCTGCTGGCTGGCGGCTGAAACCACCTGCGACACCTGAGGATATGGACACCTCCCGTCGTGTCGGGTTATGTGGCCGCATGCGTGGGGGACTTGTCACACGGTTGAGAGGACTGCGCCGCTGGGTTGCCCAGGCGGTGGCACTCGCCTTGCTGTTGCCGGCCCTCATCGGCCTGCTGCCGCAGCCCGCGCTGTCCGCCGCGTCGGCGTTCGAGCGTGATCTCCTGCTCTCCGTCTGCGGCGAGAACGCGCCGCAGCAGGGTGGCGGCCATCACCAGTCCAGCCATGACCACTGCGTGCTGTGCGGCAGCAATTGTTCCAGCCTCAGCCCGAGCCTTGCCAATGCGGAGCCGGCCTTCACCGCCGCGCCGCGCCGTTCCGACGAACCGACGGTGACGGTGGCCGCAACCCTGGCGCCACCTTTGCAGGCGCGTCTCGACGCCAGCCCGCCACGCGGGCCACCAACCCTGTCCTGATCCCAGTGTGCTGAACCGACGCGCGCTCCTCGAGCCGCGTCCGATCGAATTCACCGTTTCAGGGGGAACATCACCCATGTCTTCAACGTCCATGCCGCAGCAGGATGCTGTGGCGAGCTCACGTCTCTACCGCGCCGTCTGGCGCTGGCACTTCTATGCCGGCCTCATCGTGGCGCCGTTTCTCACCATCCTTGCCGTCACCGGTCTCGTCATGCTGTTCGTCACCGGTGTGGCGCCGGAATATGGCGACTGGCTGAAGGTAACGCCGCAGGCCCAGCAGCTCAGCATCACCCAGCAGGTGGACAAGGCGCTGGCCGCCCACCCGGGGTCGAAGCTCGGCAAATACGTGACACCCTGGGGGCCGGACTATCCGGCACTGGTGCGTGTCGATCTCGACAGCGGCAACCGCATGCTGGCGCTCGATCCGCATGACGGACAGATCCTGCGTGACGTGCCCGAGGCCGGCACGTGGAACGAGTTCATGACCAACGTCCACGGCGAGCTGCTGGTGGGCGGCAACGGCGGACCCGGCGACTATGTGGTCGAGACGGCCGCCAGCCTGGGCCTGACGCTGTTGCTGACCGGCCTTTATCTCTGGTGGCCGCGCAACGGACGCAAGCTGGGCGCTGCGCTGAAGCCGGATCTTTCGCTTAGTGGCCGCGCCCTGTGGCGCAGCCTGCACCAGACGCTTGGTGCCTGGATGTCGGTGGGGCTGGTGTTCTTCCTGATCTCCGGCCTTGCCTGGGCTGGCGTATGGGGCGGCAAGATGGTGCAGGCGTGGAGCACCTTCCCGGCAGAGAAGTGGGACAACGTCCCGCTCTCCGACAAGGCCCACGCCGGCATGAACCATGGCGCGACCAAGGACGTGCCGTGGACGCTCGAGCAGACGTTGATGCCGGAATCAGGCTCAGCAGCGGGCATCGAGGGCTTGCCGGAGGGAATACCGGTGAATGCCCAGTCGCTTGCCGCACTTGGCCGCGCCATCGGCTTCGAGGGCCGCTTCCAGATTGCGGCACCCGCGGACGAGGGCGGCGTGTGGACGTTGAGCCAGGACTCGATGAGCTATGACAGCACCAACCCCACGGCCGACCGCACCGTGCATGTCGACCAGTACACCGGCCGCATCCTCGCCGACGTGAAGTTCGCCGACTATCCTTTCTTCGGAAAGGCAATGGCGGTGGGCATTGCGCTTCATGAGGGCCAGCTTGGCTGGTGGAACGTGGCACTCAACGCCCTGTTCTGCCTCATGGTGATCTTCGCCTGCGTCTCGGGCGTGGTGATGTGGTGGCTGCGCCGCCCGACAGGGCGCATCGGCGTTCCCGCCTATCCGCGCGACTTCCGGCTTGGCTTCGGCATGGCGGTCATCGCCCTTGCCGTAGCGATCGCCTTCCCGCTCGGGGGGGTTGCCATCCTTGTGCTCGCCATCATCGACTTCCTGCTTCCTGCCCGCCTCAAGGAAGCCGGCGTCTCCGGCAACTGATCTCAACTGACAAGGAAATCCCACATGAAACTGTTCAAGGAAATCGCCTTCGCCGCCGCCCTCTCGCTTGCTGCGGTGTTCACGCTGGCGGACGCCCAGGCCCATGAGGTGAAGATCGGCGATCTCGTCATCCATCATCCGTGGTCGCGGCAGTCGCCCATGTCCGCCAGCGTGGCGGCGGGCTTCATGACCATCACCAACACCGGCAAGCAGGATGACCGCCTCGTCAAGGCAAGCTCCGAAATCAGCCCGGTGGTGCAGATCCACGACATGACGATGGAGGGCGACGTGATGAAAATGGTGGAACTGCCCGATGGGCTTGTCATTCCGGCTGGCGCCACGGTGAAGCTGAAGCCCAAGTCGCTGCACATCATGTTCATGGACGTGAAGCAGCAGCCCGGTGAAGGCACCAGCTTCACCGGCACGCTGACCTTCGAAAAGGCCGGCACGGTGACCATCGACTACGAGGTCGCTGCGCCGGGCGCCGATGCGATGCATTGAGAATTGATCCCACGACGGCGGAGAGGGGGCTATGCTCCCTCTCCGTGATTTCGAAAGGCACTGGCACATGAAACGTTCAAGCTTGATTGTTGCTTCGGCGGTGGCCGCGGTGCTCGGCCTCGTTGCCACGGGTTGGCTCGTCATCGAGTTGATGCGCGGGGGCAACCAGTCTGCGATGTTCAAGGTTGGCGGACCCTTCGTGCTTGCCGCGGCCCGTGGCGGCACCGTCGATTCGAAGACGCTGGTCGGCAAGCCCTATGCGGTGTTCTTCGGCTTCACCCATTGTCCCGAGGTGTGCCCGACGACGCTCTATGAGATGGGCAGCAACCTCGTTGCGCTGGGTGATGCCGCCAAGGACTTCAGGGTGTTCTTCATCACCGTCGACCCAGCCCGCGACACGGTGGACGCGATGAAGGACTATGTTTCCAACTTCGATCCGCGCATCGAGGCGCTGGTGCCGACCGAGGAGCAACTCAAGCAGTTGGTGTCCGACTTCCGCGTCTACTATGCCAAGGTGCCGACCAGCGACGGCGGCTACACCATGGACCATACCGCCACCATCTTCCTGTTCGACAGGGCCGGGGCCTTTGCCGGCACAATCGGCTATGGCGAAGCACCCGAGATGCGTCAGGCCAAGCTGGAAAAGCTTCTCGGCAACTGACCAAACCGATGCGCAACGCTCGCACAGCGTGCGAAGTTGGAAGCAAAGTATAGTAACCAAGGGCTTTTTTCTTACCAAGGCCTCGGCTAGACTGAAGCCAATTGGGGCATGGGCGCGGCCTCGGTTCAGTGTGACTGGACGGTGCCGCGCAGGCGGGGATGATGGAAGCCAACAGCTTCGTCGATTACTACAAGATCATGGGTGTCCGGCCCGACGTGAATCCGGACGATCTGAACCGGCGCTTTCACCGGCTTGCCAAGCGCTATCACCCCGACAATCCGCAGACCGGCAACCGCGACCGCTTCGACCTGTTGGTCGAAGCCCACAACCTTCTCAAGGATACCGGCAAGCGCTCGCAATACGACGTCATCTACAACCAGGTCGTTGGCCCCCAGCTGATCTATCCAACGAACGGCAATGGCGCCGACACGGTCGGGCAGGATGTCGACATTCAGGACAAGCTCCTGTCCGTCTTCTACAGCAAGCGGCGGCACAACATCCGCGATCCGGGCGTGCCGGAAATGGAGCTCGAGCGCATCTTCGGCTGCAAGATCGAAGCCCTGGAATTCCACCTCTGGTACCTCAAGGAAAAGCGCTGGGTGGAGCGTTTGGAGAACGGCATGCTCTCGGTCACCGTCGAAGGCATCGACCATATCAATTCCGAGCATCACCGCCGCAAGACCACCATGCTGCTGATGGACCGCACCGGCGAAGGCGACGATCTGGACTGACGCATCATTCTGCCCGCTCTTGTTGCCGAGGCGTCTTCGGGCTAGCCTCAAGCTTGCTGCGAAGCCGACGGGGGCGCCATGAACGAGATCGATGGCTGGGCGACAAGAACCGGTGAGGTGGCATGCCGCTATCTCTCCCGTGCCGGGCATGACGACATCAACGGCCTGCTCTGTTCCGACGGCTCTTCCGCTGCGGGCTGGAAACTCTTCGTCGCATTGATCGTGTCGATGATCTTGGGCGTCGCGCTGTTCCGCGTCTTCCGGCCCAATCCCTAAGGGACCGGGCCGCGGACTACCAGGACTGCTGCTGCGGGAAGTGCTGGAACAGCCAGGTCTCGCTCAATGCCGTGCCATCCTTGCTGCGCAGAAAGGCACGCAGGTCCACCGGTGCTGCGCCCTCGGCATCGAGATCGAAGATGATGCGCCACTTGTCGGTTCCCGCCACGCGGATGGCGAAGGGTTTCACCACGCGACCCTTAGAGGCGGTGATCTGCAGGATTGCCTGGTTCCTGGTGCTTTCGCGGCTGGCAAGATCGCCGCCCTCGAAGTCGATCACGTATTTCACATAGCCCGAGGCCTTGTCGCGCACGGCCGGATTGCCGCCATTGCCGCGCCTGGTGGCCACCACGCGGCCGATGGCGGAAGACAGGTAGGGCTCGGCATCGACCCAGTGCAAGCGGTAGTCGAGCGCGAAGGATTGCCCAGCCTTCACGGCGGCGCGCGGCGTCCAGAAGGCCACGATATTGTCGTGGATCTCGTCTTCGGTGGGAATCTCGACGAGTTGCACCTGGCCTTCGCCCCACGCCCCCTTCGGCTCCACCCACAGCGTCGGGCGCCGGTCGTAGAATACGCCGTCGTCTTCGTAATTGCGGAAGTCGCGGTCGCGCTGCACCAGGCCGAAGCCCCTGGGGTTGTTGTCGAGAAAGCTGTTGGTCATCACCTGCGGCGGATTGTTGAGCGGCCGCCAGATGCGCTCGCCCGCACCCGTCCAGATGGCCAGGCCCTCGGAATCATGAACCTGCGGCCGCCAGTCCCGCGCCTGGCGCTGGTTGGTCTCGGTGAACCAGAACATCGAGGTGAGCGGTGCAATGCCCAGCTGCTCGATGTCGCGCCGCGCAAAGATGCGTGCCTCGACGTCCATGATCACCCCCTTCGGCCTGCTGCAGGCGAAGCGGAAGGCACCCGTCGCGCTCTCGCTGTCGAGCAGCGCGGTGATCACCAGCGCGTCGGCCTTCTCCTCGAGGTAGAATTCGGTGAAGCGCGGGAACTCCTCGGGCTTCGAGGCGGTGGTGTCGATGCTGAGGCCACGCGCCGAGATGCCATACTGTTTCAACTCGCCCGCCGAGCGGAAATAGGCGGCACCGAGGAAGGCCAGCCAGTCGTTGTTGGTGTCACCCTGGTGCACGCGAAAGCCCGCGAAGCCAAGGTTATCAGGCAGTTTTGCGGCGATGGACTTGGCCTTGGGCCCGAAGGTGAAGAGGTCCGGGCTGTAGAGCACATCGCGTGACTGGCCGCCCTCGACGATGGCGATCTTCACCGGCGATTTGAAGTAGCGCCCAAGGTGGAACAGCCGCACCGGAAAGCGCATGCCCTTGAACAGCGAATCCTCGGGCCTGAAGGTGATCTGCTGGTAGGCGTCGAAGTCGATCTTCTCCAGCAGGTCGGCGTGGCGCACCGGCGTCGGCGCATGGGGCTTCAGCGCCATTTCACGCGCGGTGGCGACCAGGCTGTCGAAGCTGAAGGGCACGGGCCCCGAAAGGGTGACACCCTGCAGCACCTCGGCGCTCACGCCGGCTGCCGGTGAGGCCAGTCCGGCGGCGGCCGCCGCGAGGATGAAGGCGCGTCTGGAGAGTGTCTGGTTCATGATGGTCTTCGTCGCCGGAATTGGAGGGGCTTTGCGTCACTGAACGAGGCCCCCGTTGCAATCGAAAAGCGGCGAGGAAATGGCGGGCCTGCCTCGGGCGCGCGCCTCAGCCCTCAACCGGCCGCATGCTGGCCCGGGCGGCGAACCAGCAGCTGAGGATGATGAGAGTGGCGCCAGCCAGCGTCTCCCACGAGACGGCTTCGTCGAAGAACAACCATCCCAGCGCAATGGCCCAGATGAAGGCGGAATACTCCGTGCTGATCAGATATTGCGCCTCGGCCCGCGCATAGGCCCAGCTCATCAGATACTGGCCCAAAAGCGACAGCACCGTCACGCCCACCAGTGGCAGCCAGTACTCCCGCGGCAGCAGCTCGGCCAGCCACGGAGCGGCAAGCCCCATGATGACAAGCAGGACCAGGTTCTGAAAGAACATGATCTCGATCGGATGGGCGATCTGCGCCTGCTTGCGGGTGAGGATCAGGTTGAAGCCATAGAACACCGTCGAGACGAGGATCGACAGCGTGCCGAGAAGCGTATCCTGCGTATAGGTGGTGCCGCCGAACTGCCCCGCCACGATGATGCCGACGCCCGCCAGTCCCAGCACCGCCGCCCACACCGCCTGCGCCTGGATGCGCTCGCCCAGCAGCAACGCGGCCAGAAACAACGCGAACAGCGGTGCGATGAAGCTGAGGCCGATCGCCTCCGCCAGCGGCAACCGCGCCAGGCCCCAGAAGAAGGTCACGAGCACGACGCCCACGATCACTGCCCGCAGGGCGTGAAGGCGCAGCGCGCGCGGACCCGGCCATGAAGGCGACCGCGCGGCCCACCCGGCCGCCGAAGCCCCCGCCGCCAGCACGCTCCGCCACAGCACCACGTTGTAGACGCCAACCGCAAGCACCAGCGACTTCATGCCCGCATCCATGGCGGACAGCAGGAAAATGGCCAGCGTGCAGACGAGCACCGGGACCGTCGCGGATGCGGTGCGTTTCATTCCAGGACGCCTAAGTGAGTTCACGAGTTCGGCAAAAGCTGCGTATCACTAGCCCACAACACGCCTGCCAGCTAGAGCGCAGAGCTGTTTTCCCATGCCGCTGCCATGAAGCTGCAGTGCAGCCCACCGTCGCTGAAGCCAGGACCTGAGAATGAGAAAACATGGTGCCCAGGACCGGAATCGAAC
>CAMDBX010000021.1 GCA_945889445.1 Rhizobium sp. Q54 | reverse complement strand
CCATACAGGTTGCGGGCATCGGCGTTGGCGATCTTGCTGCGGATGGTGATGGGCATCTGAGGTCTCTCCGTGTATAACTGTGTGAGACTGTGTTTACATATAGCGTTGAACGATGTCAACATGTATATCACGCCGTTATACGTTTTAATTGGAGCGAGCCGGATGGGGAAAGAGCCAGAGTTCACGAAGACGGTGTGCGTGAGGCTTGAGCCGGAGCTTGTGGAAACCCTGCAAGCTCTCGCCGACGCGGAGGATCGGACGTTAAGCCAGTTCATCCGGCGAGAACTGAAGGCCATAGGCGCAAGGCACGCGAAGCAGTCCGGCGGGCAGGGCTGACCGGCTGGCGGGCAGGGGTGTGTTAGGCACCGTCTCCATAACCGGCGTGGCTACATAACGAGCTGTATCAGGTCGCCGGACGCCGTTGGATGGTGGCTACATAGATGCGTGCACCCGGCGAGCGAGGTGCATCATCCGTGTGTGGCGAACACGGAAGTGCCGCCGTCTAAGCCTAGTATAAGTGTTTGAAATATCTCTTTCTGCTCGCCCATTTCCATTCCGGGCGAGCCCACCGGCATGCCGGGAACGAGGAGGCCGAGCGCAGTGGGTTTCTCGGAAAGAAGGCGCTTGATGTCCTCCGGCGGTACGTGGCCGGAGACCACGTAGCCATCGATCTTGCCCACATGACAGCCCTCGAGGCCCGCCGGAATGCCGAGGCTTGCCGAATATCCCGCCAGATCGTCCCTGTCCTCCATGGCAACAGGCAGGCCCGCCGCGGCCATGCGCTCGGTCCATGCGAGGCAGCAGCCGCAGCCGGGATTGCGGTAGAAAACCGGTGCGGCGGCAAGGGCCTGTGCCGCGGGCGTGGCAGAGACGGCAAGAAGGCAGGCGACGAGACGGCGGCGGCTGAGCATGGGTCACTCCTGTGCGGAATTGATCTAGTGTGCCCAGCGCCGGCCCGCAAATCACGTCTGCGTCGTTCATCCGGGGTTCAGGCTTGTGGCGCGACCATCGCAATCGGCCCTCACTTCCGCCATGCCGGTCCGCCAACATCCGGAACCATGAACAGCGGCGGTGCGTTCCGTACCACTGCGATTGAAGCGGAGTGACCGGATGAAACTTATTCCCATGAAGGCCAGCATTCTGGCGCTGGCGCTGTTTTCGGCGTCCGCAGTGGTTGAGGCCGGATCCGCAGACGCAACGCGTCTGATGCAGGTGGCGCAGGCCGAGGGTGAGTCCCAGGCCCAGCCGGAACCCATGATCGAGGAGCCGCCGCTGCCACCCTTCGACCCGCAGCAGGCCCAGCCGGAACCCCAGATCGAGGAGCCGCCGCTGCCGCCCTTCGACCCCCAGCAGGCCCAGCCCGAACCCCAGCCCCAGCCACAGCCCGAAAGCCAGATCGAAGAGCCGCCGCCTGCGCCAGCCCAGCTGGAACCGCCGGCGGTGCAGGAGGTGCAACCCGAACCACCGGCGACCCCGGCCGCCCCGGCCGAGCAGCCGGAAGCATCCTCCGGGTCGCCAGAGGTCGCGGCTTTCCTGCTGTCCGTGGTTCCGGCCGCAGAGTTGAGCGAGGCCGCGCTGCGCCAGCAGATGGAGCGCGCCTTGGCACTCTCCAAGGCCGAGGGATTGTCGCCCGCCCAGCGCAGCGCCCTGCGCGATGTGATCCGCGAAGCGCGCGCCGAACTGCGCAACAAGCAGGCGCCCGAACAGGCCCAGCAGCCTGCTCCTCAGCCGCAGCCCCCGGAGGCGCAGCAGCCGGTTCCCGAGCCGCAGCCGCCGGTGGCCCAGCCGCCCGTGGCCGAGCAGCCGCAGACCCAGCCGCCGCCGGCCCAGACCGACCAGCAGCAGGCGAGCCCGGTCAAGGTGGACCCGGCGCTGGAACGCAAGGCGCAGGTCTACCTCACCGACGGCGTTGACGTGAACACCCTGAAGCGCAAGCAGCTGCGCAAGCGGCTCTCGGACATGCGCGACCTGCTGGCCAGCAATGAGCTGAGCCCCCAGACCCGCGAGGCGCTGCGCCAGAAGCTGGCCAGCGAGCGCGCCGTGCTGCGCAACGACGTGGCGGCCGAGGAAGGCCTGCCGCCACCCAGCCAGCCGCAACAGCCGGGCAAGCCCCGCAAGCCCGGCCAGACGCAGGGTGGCAGCAACGCCAACAACACGGACGATCGCGCCGTATTGCAGGACCGCCGCCCGCCGCGCGAACTGGACGACCGCGAACTGGTGCGCCGCATCGACGTCTACCGCGACGTGGTGGCCGATGACCGCTACGCCGAGGCCGAGCGCATGATGTGGCGCCGCCAGATGGAGGAAGACCGCCGCTACCTGCGCCGCCAGATGATCGACGACCGCCGCCAGCGCGAGGCGCAACTGCGCGGCGGCGGCGTGTCGCTCAACATCAACATCTATGACGGCTACGAGCCAGGCTACGACGTGCCGGACGACCTGTTCGCGGCGGAAGCCGACGACGAAGAGATCGCCGACGTGCTGGCCGCCCCGCCGCGCCGCGCCATCGAGCGGCGCTACACGTTGGACGACATCGAGCGCTATCCCGATGCCCGCGATGCGATGGCGCGGATCGAGATCGACACGGTGCACTTCGGCTTCGGCGAGGGCTACCTTCGCGAGGAGGAGATCGACAAGCTGGACCGCATCGCCTCCATCCTCGAGCGCATCCTCGCCAGCCACCCGGACGAGGTGTTCCTGATCGAGGGCCACACCGATGCCGTGGGCTCGGATGCCGCCAACCTGCGGCTGTCGCGCCAGCGGGCCCAGGCGGTGAAGGAGGCGCTCACCACCTACTATGTGATTCCGGCCGAAAGCCTGGAGACCGTGGGGCTGGGCGAGCGCTACCTGAAGATCCCGACCAGCCAGCCGGAGGCCGAGAACCGCCGCGTTTCGCTGGCCCGCATCACTCCGCTGGTGGGCCAGGCCAACTAGGGGCCCGGGAGCCAGAGCTTGCCATGAGGCCGGGCCGCCGCTATACGGCGGCCCGATCCCTTCAATTCGACCAAGCACATAACGAGGACTTTCATGGCCATCGAACGCACCTTCTCGATCATCAAGCCGGACGCCACCCGCCGCAACCTGACGGGCGCCATCAACGCCAAGATCGAGGGCGCTGGCCTCCGCATCGTCGGCCAGAAGCGCATCATGTGGGCCAAGGCCGACGCCGAGGCTTTCTACGGCGTCCACAAGGAGCGCCCCTTCTTCAACGACCTCGTGGCCTTCATGATCTCGGGCCCGGTCGTGGTGCAGGTGCTGGAAGGCGAGAACGCCGTTGCCAAGTACCGCGAAGTGATGGGCGCCACCAACCCGGCCAACGCCGCGGCCGGCACCATCCGCAAGGAATTCGCTGAATCGATCGAGGCCAACTCGGTGCACGGCTCCGACTCGGCCGAGAACGCCGCGATCGAGATCGCCCAGGTGTTCAAGCCCGGCGAGATCGTCGGCTAAGGAACCACCCTGATGTGGGTTGCCCTCTACGTCGCCGCGATCGTCGCCGTGAACTGGATGTTCACGGCGATTGCACCGTGGTCGACGCCGCTGGGCGACCTTTATCTTGCCAATGTGGTGGTCGGCTTCATCTTCGTGCTGCGCGACTATGCGCAGCGCGAGGTCGGCCACTATATCCTCTTCGCCACCGCCGCCGCGGGCGTGCTCACCTGGTACATGGTGGATCCGGTGATCGCCGCGGCCTCCATCACCGCCTTCATCCTGTCGGAGACGGCGGACTGGGGCGTCTATTCCTTCCTGCGCCGCCCGCTCTCCCAGCGCATCCTGATCTCCTCGATGATTGCCGTGCCGCTCGATACGCTGGCCTTCCAGTATCTCGCCGGCTACCTGACGCCCGCCGCCTTCATGACCGAGATCGTGTCCAAGGGCTTTGGCGTGCTGCTGGTGTGGTACATCCTGCGCGCCCGTGACCGGAAGCTGCGCATCACCACCGCCTGAGCGCCGCTCTCCCTGTTCGGCGCTGCTCCTGCGCGCCCACGTGGAACCATTCTCCCTGCGCGGCATTTGACCTGCGAGGCCTGCTGAAGCGGCCGCACGGATCACTGAACAGGGAACACCATCACCATGACCAGAACCATTCTGGCGCTGAGCACAGCGCTGTCGATTCTTGCCGTAACACCCGCCTTCGCCCAGACCGCCGCCGCCACCGTTGACTGCTCGCTGCAGGTCAATGCGGCCAACTCCGCCCGCATGCTGAAGCTGCAGCCCAACACCGGGCAGACGCAGACCAAGGGCCAGGACGGCACCACCACGACGACGACGACCACGCAGCAGGGCCTGACGATGGACAGCGCCGCGCGCTCCGCCGCGGCCCTCATCGTTCCCGCCGACCGCCTGAACAGCACGCCAGTGATCAGCGCCAACGACTACATCGGCAAGACCGTCTATGACATGTCGGGCAACAACATCGGCGACGTGAACGACCTGATCATTTCCGGCGATGGCCAGGTGCAGGCGGTGATCCTCGGCGTCGGCGGCTTCCTCGGCATGGGCGAAAAGGACGTGGCGGTGAACACCCAGGCGGTGCAGATGGTGCAGGACGGCACCAACGCCAAGCGCCTGGTGGTGGATGCCTCGCGCGATGCGCTGAACGCCGCGCCCGCCTATGACCGCAGCGCCCGGCGCTATGTGCCCGCCGCCAGCACCCCCGTGGCCGACAACGCGACAGGCACCACCACGCTGCCCACCGGCAAGTCTGGCATGGTGGACTGCACCAACACCATCAACGCCGCCGACCCGGCCTGCACCAACCAGACCCAGCAGCAATAGGGCGGCCAACGGGGGCGATCTCGCTGTCACCCCCGAAAGCCTTCCTTCGATGCCGGTTCTGCGAAGCCCGCCACGCGCCATCACCTCCCGGCGCGGGCGGGCTTCTGCTTTTTCTGCGCCTTCTTCCGGGCGGCGATCTCCGCCATTTCCGTGGCGGAATTGGCCTCGTCGCGGGCGCGCAGCAGGTCGTAGAGTTCCTTGAGGCGGCGCTGCTGCTCGGGCGAGCCTTCGGGGGCGACGTTCCTGCCTTGCGGGTCGCGGGCCCTGGCCTGCGCCGTCAGCTTGTTCAGATAACGGGCCAGCTCGGTGCGCATCTCGTCCTTGGTTTGGTGAAGGCGGCGGCAGGGGTTGTCGTCGGTGGAGTGGTGGCAGGTGCCGCTGCGGCGGCAGCGGGCCAGCGGGCAACGCGGCAGCGGCGCCTCGCGCTCCGTCCAGGCTGGATGAAGCATGAAACCTCCTGTGGTCAGGTCTGATGTTGAGTGAAGGGGTGGCCCCGTCACGGCGGGCTTCGCCCGCGGGGACAAGCCCCGCGGGCGGTCAGGCGTGGCGGAGGAAGGGAGTGCCGGGAAGGGCGCTCACGCAATCCAATTGGGAAGAAGGCGCGATGCGCCCGTCTCGCCGGGCGGTTGCAGCGGCAGGCGCCAGGCGCCCCCGCTTGGGCCCTGGCCCCGGCCCGCTTGCGCGGCAGCGCGGCGTTTGTCGCTAAGGCGGAGAACTTGCGACATGTTCCCGAAGAACTTTGCGCGTGCCTTCCGGCGCGGGGGTCGTAATGCCCCCGGGCCCCCACCGTCGCGCCCGGGGAGGGATGTTGCGTATCCACCCCACCGCAGGTGCCGCCGACCGATCCGCAATACCGAGACGCTGTCGACATCGTCCCCTCCTCTTGGATCAGTCGCGAGAGGATAGATAGCATATGATAGGAAGAAAGTCAAGCAACGAAAACACTTTTAAATTGTATAATCGTCGTATCTTGATTCACTTTTGGCGCCGACTAGAGGTTACAGAGAAATGGCAATAATCGAACTAATCACGGGATTAGCTTGGCCGACGGTCGTGGCAGCAACCGCGGTATATTTTAGGGATGAGATCAGAAACCTACTCCGCCGCGTAAGCAAGATCGGACTAGATGGGGCAGAGTTTGGGACAAGTATGGGGCAACTTAGTGCCCCAATATCCAGAGATATCGATTTCCAAAACTTGGCCGCACTGGGGTTTGACGGAACCCCCGTAATTGAAACTGTTGAGCGGAAACTGCTGCAGCAGGTCTCTCTTGTGCAAGAGGATAAGAGAATCCCGTTTCTCTCAAGACTGCTTGCCCAAGCACAAATTGAGCTCTTCTTTGAGAGAACCTATGCATTTATCTATGGCAGTCAGATTGATCTCCTAAGATTGATACAGTCAGCAGGCGGACGAATAAGCGTATCTGACGCAGAAGCGTTTTTCCAAGAGGCCAAGTCCAAAACAGGATCATACTACGATAGAGCTGAATTCCCCGATTGGTTTTCCTTCTTGATGCGCAGTGAATTGGCCCTGCAAGACCACAAAACCATTGAGCTAACGCCAGTTGGGAGGGAATTCATTTCATATTTGAATTCACGAGGCCTCCCCAACAAGGCATTTTGAGTAGGGGTCTATATTTTTGTGACAACACGAACCATCTCCTACACCGAACTCCGCAAGAACCTCGCCTCTGTCTTCGACACGGTAGTGGAGGGCCGCGAGCCCGTGATCATCATGCGGGGCCGGGGGAAGCCTGTGGCGGTGCTGATATCGCTGGAGGAATTCTCCACTTGGGAGGAGACGCTTCACTTGCTGCGCAGCCCCGCCAATGCTGCGCGGCTGATGGATGCTACGAAGGCTCTCGACTCTGACGTAGGCAAAGCGGGATTCCGGCCTTCGCCGGAATGACGGCTGTGAGGGTGTGATTTCCCTCCCCCTTGTGGGGAGGGGCAGGGGTGGGGGTCTTGCCGCCGGCTGGGACTTCGTTTGTTTTGCTTATGCGGATGCGGCGGGGCTTGTGGTGATGCCCCCCACCCCTACCCCTCCCCACGAGGGGGAGGGAAAATTGACGGGGCAGGGCGGAGCGTGCGGCGTGCCCCACATGAAAATGGCCGGGCGTCAGCCCGGCCATCATTGTCATTCGCTCTGGCCGTGAGGCCTATTCCGCCTTGACGCTGCGCGTCAGGAAGGCGGGCATGTTGTGTTCGGTGAAGCTGTGATGGTCCGGCGCGTCGGAGACGTCGCGCTGGGGGTGGCGGTCGGTGCGGCCGCGGTCTGCCCGCTGCTCACGCTCACGCGGGGCCTTGTCCTGGCGGGGCTGCTGGGCGGCGGCAGGGGCGCGGGCGGGGCGCTCCGTGCGCTCGGCACGTTCACTGCGCTCGGGACGCTCAGCACGTTCCGGCCTCGGGGCGCGCTCTGGGCGCTCCGTGCGCGCGGGGCGTTCGGCACGCGGGGCCGGGGCGGTCGCTTCGGCCTCGACGGCGGGGCGTTCGACGCGGACGGCGGGTTCCATGCTGGCGCGTTCGCCGTGGTCCTTCACTTCGCGCGGGCGGTGGTCACGCTCGCGGCCACGGCGGTTGCCGCCACGGCCTTCGCGGTCGCCGCGTCCGCCGTCACGGCGGGGGCGGTCCGGCTCCGCGCCGCGCGTCTCGATGGCGGCTTCGGCTTCGGCGCTGAGCTCAAAATAAGGAACTTCCTTCTTGATGAGCTGCTCGATGCCCTTCCAGTACTTGGCCTCTTCCTTGGTCACCAGCGTGAATGCTGCGCCCTCGCGGCCCGCACGGCCGGTGCGGCCGATGCGGTGGACGTAATCCTCCGCATGGGTGGGAACGTCGAAGTTGAAGACGTGGGAGACTTCCGGAATGTCGAGGCCGCGGGCCGCCACGTCCGACGCGATCAGGAAGGTGATCTCGTTGTTGCGGAAGCCGGCAAGCGTCTTGAGGCGGGCCGACTGGTCCATGTCGCCATGGAGAGCACCGACGTTGAAGCCGTGGACGGCGAGCGACTTTTCAAGCAGTGCCACCGTGGTCTTGCGGTTGGCGAAGATGATGCCGTTCTTGACGTTGGTCTGGGTCTTGAGCAGCTGGCGCAGCGCTTCGCGCTTGCCCTTCTGCTCATGCGGCACCTTGACCAGCATCTGGGTGATGGTTTCCGCCGTGGACGACGGGCGCGAGACTTCCACACGCACAGGATTGTGCAGGAAGGCGGTGGTGAGGCGCTGGATCTCCGGCGGCATGGTGGCCGAGAAGAACATGGTCTGCCGGGTGAAGGGCAGCAGCTTGCAGATGCGCTCGATGTCCGGGATGAAGCCCATGTCGAGCATGCGGTCGGCCTCGTCGATCACCAGCATGTCGATGCCGTTGAGCAGCAGCTTGCCGCGCTCGAAATGATCGAGCAGGCGGCCCGGCGTGGCGATGACGACGTCGGCGCCGCGGTCGATCTTGAGGGCCTGCGGCTCGAAGGCGACGCCGCCGATCAAGAGGGCCACCGAGAGATTGTGGAGCTTGCCCAGTGTCTCGAAGGCTTCGCGCACCTGGTCGGCCAGCTCACGCGTGGGCTCGAGGATCAGGGTGCGCGGCATGCGCGCGCGGGCGCGGCCCTTTTCGAGCAGCGACAGCATGGGCAGCACGAAGGCCGCCGTCTTGCCAGAGCCCGTCTGGGCGAGGCCCATGACGTCACGGCGCTGGAGGGCGGGGGGAATGGCTTCCGCCTGGATGGGGGTGGGGGTCGTGTAACCCGCAGCGGTAACCGCTTCGAGGGTTCTGGGGCTCAGTCCGAGCTCGGAAAATTGCATGTGGAGGTAAGAACCGTTCCGGCGACTTTGGTTTGATGTCCGAAAAATGCGCTGCGGGCGAATTGCGCCAAAAGGGCCCGGGCGCTGGATTACGCCGCACATAGGGATTCCGGTGGGGAAAGTCAATTCTCGGCAGGTGTTTGGCTTGCGGAAATACCTTCCACGCGACAATCTTTGGCTGTGGCGAGGTATAACTCTGCCGCAGCCCGTCGATTCGCGACAGGACGGGCGAAATCGCCAATATGGGGGACTGAACTCATGAAGAAGTATTTCGCCGAATTCTTCGGCACATTCTGGCTGGTGTTCGGCGGTTGCGGCTCCGCCGTGCTGGCCGCCGCCTTCCCGGGACTCGGCATCGGCTTCGCCGGCGTCGCACTGGCCTTCGGCCTCACCGTGCTGACCATGGCCTATGCCGTGGGCCACGTCTCGGGCGCCCACTTCAACCCCGCCGTGTCGGTTGGCCTTGCCACCGCCGGCCGCATGCCGTGGAGCCACGTGCCGGGCTACATCGCCTCGCAGGTGCTGGGCGGCATCGTGGCGGCGGCGGTGCTCTACCTGATCGCCAGTGGCAAGGCCGACTTCGTGGCCGGCGGCTTCGCGGCCAACGGCTTCGGCGAGCATTCGCCGGGCGGCTATGCGCTGTCCTCCGTCATCGTCTGTGAAGTGGTGATGACTGCGATGTTCCTGGTCGTCATCCTCGGCGTCACCCACAAGAACGCGCCCGCCGGCTTCGCGCCGCTGGCCATCGGCCTGTGCCTGACGCTGATCCACCTCGTGTCGATCCCCGTGTCCAACACCTCGGTGAACCCGGCCCGCTCGCTTGGCGTCGCCTTCTTCTCCGAGCCCTGGGCCATGCAGCAGATGTGGGTGTTCTGGCTTGCGCCGCTGGCCGGCGGCGTTCTCGGCGCCATCATCCACCGGATGATCTCCGAGGACTGATCGGTTCTCCATCGCTGACGAAAAAGGGGCGGTCCTTTTGCAAGGCCCGCCCCAGTTTGTACGCACGGGAGGTCACGAGAAACAGGAGGGAGGAGAACGCCCGACTCAATGAATGTTTCCCCGGTGTAAACTGTAATCTTACTTATTAAAAGACTTTGCATTAGGTGAGCGCGGCTGACCCAAAGCGTGATTTGACGATTGGCGCCATCAGGGTCACGATCACCTCATCAGAACGCGAGAGGTCTCGAACACTGATGCCGCCCACGCAGATCCAGCATTCCTGAGCACCCTCCGCTTGCAGCGCAGGTCGGGTTGCTCTCACCACATCACTGATCATCTGGCCGCTTCAACGCGGCATTGAATCCCTGAATGAAAGGGTTGAGCGCTGAACAGCGCGAACAGGCCCCGCGAGGCTCATCGCCTCCGGGGCCATCTCGCGTTCAGCAATCGCTTCGTGCTTTGTGCGGCCTGCTCTAGGGTGGCGACAACAGGCAAGGGAGACGGTGCATGAAGGCGATCAGGCTGAAGGCCCCGGGCGGGCTCGACCACCTCACCCTGGTGGAGAGTCCGGAAGCAGCGGCACCGGGCAAAGGCGAGATCACCGTCAGGCTGCGTGCGAGCTCGCTCAACTATCACGACTATCGCGTCATGGCAGTGCCCGGATCGGTGGCGGACGGGCGCATTCCCATGTCGGACGGGGCAGGCGTGGTGGAAGCGGTGGGCGCGGGTGTCACCGAATTCGCGGTGGGTGATCATGTTGTCTCGCACTTCTTCCCCGGCTGGATCAGCGGCGAGCCTTATCTGCCGGGCTTCGAGACGACGCCCGGCGATGGCGTCGACGGCTATGCCCGCGAGCGCGTGACGGTGCCGGATTGTTTCTTCACGCAGGCGCCCAAAGGCTGGTCGCATGAGGAGGCCGCCACCATCACCACGGCGGGCCTCACCGCGTGGCGCGCGCTTATCGTCAACGGCAATCTCAAGGCGGGCGACACGGTGCTGGTGCTGGGCACGGGTGGCGTGTCCATCGCCGCCCTGCAACTGGCGAAGGCGATGGGCGCCACGGTGATCGCCACCTCATCCTCCGACGAGAAGCGCGCAAGGCTTGCAGCGATGGGGGCAGCCCACACGCTGAACTACAAGACCCAGCCCGACTGGGGCGCGTTGGTGAAGGACTGGACGGGCGGCCGCGGTGTTGATCACGTCGTCGAGGTCGGCGGCCCAGGCACGCTGCCGCAGTCGATCGAGGCGGTGCGGGTGGGTGGCCACATCTCGCTGATCGGCGTTCTCACCGGGCGCAGCGGCGAGGTGCCGACGGGTGCGCTTATGCGCAAGCAGGCACGGCTCCATGGCCTCATCGTCGGCAACCGCGTGCAGCAGCAGGATTACGTGCGGGCGCTGGAGGTGACGGGCATCAGGCCGGTGATCGACAGCACCTTCGCGCTGGAAGACATCGCCCAGGCCTTCCGCCACGAGGAGAGCGGCCGGCACTTCGGCAAGATCTGCCTGGCGTGGTGATTGGGCTTCACCGGCGGCGGTAAAGCTCGAAGGAACCGACACGGCCCGCGAAGACATAGTCAGCCCATTGGCTGCGGAAGCGCTCGTCGCGCTTGAACCAGGCCAGTCCATCCAGCGGAGTCTCGAGAGCTGCATATTTGTTCCACTGGGTGGTGACAATGACGAGGTCCGGCTTCCGCTCGAGCTCCTTTACCGCCTGGTCACGCGCGAGACGTGCCAATGCCTCCGCATCTCCCTCGCCCATGCCCGCCTCGATGGCGGCAACCGCCGAGAAGAAATTGTTGTTGGAAGAGAGTCCGACAAACGGCGTCTGTGTGAGAATGGCCGTCGGAAAGGCCGGGTAGTTGTAGTTGGTCAGGACCCAGAAGCTTGCAGACCGGTTGATCTCCTGGAGAAGGGCCGGGATGGTGGTGCGTCGGTCTTCCACGTCAACGACCCAGGGAATGGCAAGAGCGCTTAGGCGGAACGCCTCCACCGTCAGGAACAGGGCGGACGCCCAAGCAGCCAATGTGCGGCTGTTGCGCAGCGACGCCGCCAGGTAGAGCGCCAGGAAGCCGAAGGCGGGAATGAAGTGATACGGATAGCCCTTGTTGTGGAGAACGACAGCTAGGGTGAAGCCGAGTGCCGCCATGGCGAAGCCGCCACGGCCGGGTTGGGGTGCGGAGAACCACCAGATGAATCCGACGAATGCTGGTACAAGGAACGAGAACTGCAGGATTGCGCTGGTAGAATTGACGCCGTGTGTCCAATAGCTGGCACCTGTCTGGGGCAGGTACTCTGTGAGATAGACCTGGAAAAAGAGTATGATGCTAATCGCGTAGGTGGTTCCCGTCGCGGCGATCGCCACTTCCTCGAGGCGCAGCCTCCGGCGCGTCAGGAAGATCAGCGCAAGGGGGATGAGGAAGTAGGGCTTGAGGGCGAACCCGATGCCGGCCATGACGCCATTCAGAACGGCAAGCCCGCGACGCGGCGTGTGGCCAGCCGTATAGGGTGCGCACAGCAGAAGTGCGAATTGCTCTCGCTGGCCAAACTCCCTTGGAAAGGCCAGGGCGACGAAGATTCCCAGAGCGGCGACCACGGGCATACGATAGGACTTGTCTGCCGTTTGCCAAAGGCTTGCGATTGACACCGCAACAACGGCGACCGTCCACAATCTGATGGCGGGATCAAACCCCATGAACTGCGCGAGCAGCGCTGCCGGCACGTAGATCAGAAAGCTGAGTGGCGGGTTGATGTCATAGACATCACGGCCATAGACCGCCCCGTGCATGACCCTGTCGGCGACCCATGTCAGATAGGCGACATCGTGGTTGAGGTAGCCCGGGTACTGGATTGCAAGCGTTGCTGCAGCAGTAACAGCGATGACCAACCCACACGCCTTCCAGCTCTCCCAGAAGCCTGAGTGCCGCCCCGTGGCGATGTCGGTCATGGCTGCCTGCCGTTCTTGCCGAACCTATTCCAGGCGCGCCGGGAAGCCGGGGGCGCGGAGGTCGGTGTTGAGAACGTCTTCCAGCAGCTTGGCGATCTGGGTGGATTGGGCCGCACCGCCATAGGCGGCCTTGCCTTTCATGAAGGTTTGCTGGGTCATCGACGCGAGATCCAGCGGCACGCCGAATTCCTTGCCGAAGTTCATGGCGAAGCCCAGGTCCTTCAAGGCGAGGTCCATGGTGAAGGCGATGTCATAGCTGCCGTTGAGGATGAGCTGGCCTTCCGTCTCGTGCACGAAGCTCGTTCCCGATGATGCGGTGATGGCGTTCCACGCCTGGGCGAGGTCGAGGCCGCCGCGCTTGGCCAGCATCAGGGCTTCCGCATCCGCCACGAGGTGGATGAAGGCCAGCATGTTGGTGATGACCTTGATGACCGCCGCCGAGCCAATGGGGCCCATCAGGAAGATCTTCTTGCCGATGGTTTCAAGCGCCGGCCTGAACTGCTCGAACAATTCCTTGTCGCCACCCACCAGCACGGTGATTTCGCCACGCGCCGCAAGGTGCACGCCGCCCGTCACCGGGGCCTCCAGAACCTTGATGCCCTTGGCCTCCGCCATGGCGGCAAGCCTGACCATCTCGTCGCGGCCGTTGGTGGAGTTCTCGATCCAGGTGGAGCCGGGCTTCAGCGTGGTGAGAATCTGGGAGAGTACCTTTTCCGACACGGTGGGCGAGGGCAGGCAGGTGAACACCACGTCGACTTGTGCGGCCAGTTCGGCGGGAGATGCCGCCAGGGTGGCGCCGTCCCTGACGTGGCGCTCGGCAAGCTTCGGGTCGAGATCGTAGACGGTGACTTTGTAGCCCTTCTTGATGAGTGAATGCGCGAGGTGGCCGCCGAGGTTGCCGAGGCCGATGTAACCGTATTGCATGTTCTATTCTTCCTTGCGCAGGGGGCGGTTGGTCATTTCGAGGTGGAGGCTGGTGCCGGTATAGGGGTGGGCTTCGGCCACCTCTTCATTGAGTTCGATGCCGAGGCCGGGCTCGGTGGGCGGGATCACGTAGCCATCCTGCCAGAGGATGGGCTTCTTCAGCAGCTCCGCGTGGAAGCCGCCCCATTCCTCGATCGACTCGAGGATCAGGAAGTTGGGGAGCGATGCGGCATAGTGGATGTTGGCCGCACCCTCGACCGGGCCCGCATAGAGATGCGGCGCGATCTGGGCATAGAAGGTCTCGGCCATGCCGGCGATCTTCTTCGCCTCCATCAGGCCGCCGACGCGGCCAAGCGCCATCTGCAGGATGGATGCCGCGCGGTTCTCGAGCACCCGGCCGAATTCATACTTGGTGGTGAGACGCTCACCCGTGGCAATCGGGATCGAGGTGCCGCGCGCGACGAGCGCCATCTCCTCGGGCTTGTCCGGCGGTGTCGGCTCCTCGAACCACAGGGGATCATAGGGCTCGATCTTCTTGGCGAAGCGGATGGCGCCGGATGCCGTGAACTGGCCGTGCGTGCCGAACAGCAGGTCTGCCTTGGTGCCCACCGCCTCGCGGATGAGCTTGCAGAACTTCACGCAGAGTTCCATCGACTCGAGCGACGGCTGGCGCGGGTCGAAGGCGGAATAGGGGGCAGCCGGATCGAACTTGATGCCGGTAAAGCCGCGCTCCACGTAATGCGCCGCGCGCTCCGCCGACTGCGCGGCATTCCAGAAGATGGTCGCGTCCTGGCCCTTGGACATGTCCGGGTAGATGTAGGTGTAGGAACGAAGCTTCTCGTGCACGCGACCGCCGAGCAACTCATAGACCGGCTTGCCGACGGCCTTGCCCTTGATGTCCCACAGCGCGATCTCGAGGCCGGAGAGGACACCCATCAGCGAAATGTCAGGCCGCATGGAGAAGCCCGAGCCATAGACCTTGCGCCACATGCTCTCGAGGTGGAAAGGGTCCATGCCCTCGATGTAGCGGTAGAAGGTGTCCTCGATCATCGCCGTCATGGCCTTGGGGCCGAAGGTGTCGCAATAGCATTCGCCGATGCCGGTGATGCCGTTGTCGGTCGTCAGCTTGACGAAGATGAAATAGCGCCCGCCCCAGGAGGGCGGCGGATTGCCGACGATGAAAACTTTGAGGTCCTTGACTTTCATGGCGCATGCCCTCCCCGAAACGCCACGCTTCTAGCAGGTCACGGGATGGCAGGGCGATGAAAATTTCTAACCGGTCGTGAGGCGGAAATACTTGTTTTGATTGCCCGAACCGGAGCAAAAGCGGGCGATACTCACCAGTGACGGTTCATCGTGACAGAGATTTTCGACTACATCATCGTGGGCTCCGGCTCGGCCGGATCGGTGCTGGCCGACCGGCTGACGGCCAGCGGCAAGCACCGCGTGCTGCTGCTGGAAGCGGGCGGCACCGACTGGCGCTTCTACGTTCAGATGCCGCTTGGCTATGGCAAGACCTTCTACGACAAGTCGGTCAACTGGATGTACAAGGCCGAGCCCGACCCCGGCCTCAACGGCCAGAGCGACTTCTACCCGCGGGGCAAGCTGCTGGGTGGCTCATCCTCGATCAATGCCATGGTCTATATCCGCGGCCACCGCCAGGACTATGAGGACTGGCGCGCTGCCGGCAATGTCGGCTGGGGCTGGGACGAGGTGCTGGCCACCTACCGGAAGATCGAAGACTATGCGGCGGGCGACCCCGCCTTGCGCGGCCGCGGCGGACCGCTGACCATCACCGACCTCGGCTCGCAGGCGCATCCCTTGTGCAAGCCCTATCTCGAGGCGGCGGAGAAGGCGGGATTGCCTTTCACCCCGGACTTCAACGGGGCGGAGCAGGAGGGTGCGGGCCTCTACCAGTTCACCATCAAGAATGGCATCCGCAATTCGGCGGCGCGCGGCTTCCTGCACCCAGCGATGAAGCGCAAGAACCTGCTGGTCGAGACGCACGCGCAAGTGACAAAGATCCTGTTCGAGGGCAAGCGCGCGGTGGGTGTTGCCTATGAGCAGCGGGGCATGAAGCTCGATGCGCGCGGGCGCGAGGTGATCCTCGCGGGCGGCGCCATCAACTCGCCGCAACTGCTTCAGCTGTCCGGCGTCGGGCCCGGTGCACTGCTGCAGTCATTGGGCCTTCCGCTCGTGCACGACAATGCCAATGTGGGCGCTCGCATGCAGGACCACCACGGCATCAACTACACCTGGCGCATGAAGGTGCCGACGCTGAATGACGAATTGCGCCCCTGGTGGGGCAAGCTCAAGGCCGGGCTGCAATATGTTCTCACGCGCAAGGGTCCACTTTCGCTCTCGATCAATCAGGGTGGCGGATTCTTCCGCACGCACCCGGAGATGACGAGGCCCAACATGCAGCTCTACATGCAGGCTTTCTCGACATTGCTTCCCAAGGCGGGTGAGCGGCCGATCCTCAACCCTGACCCGTTCTCCGGCCTGTCATTGGGCCTTTCCAACTGCCGGCCGACGAGCACCGGCGAGGTCATGATCAAGTCGCCGGACCCGCTGGTGCATCCGAAGATCTCGTTCAACGCCTATGGCACCAATTCCGACGTGGAAGAGATGCTGGCGGCGGTGAAGTTCCTGCGCAAGATCGCAGCACAGGAGCCGCTGAAGGGTCTGATGGCCGAAGAGCTGCGCCCCGGGCCCGAAATCAGCACCGACGACGCGATGATCAACGACTTCCGGCAACGCAGCGGCACCGTCTACCACCACTCCTGCACCTGCCGCATGGGGCCGGACGCAGCGACCTCGGTGGTCGACTCGCGCCTGCGCGTGCATGGCGTTGAGGGGCTGCGGGTGTGCGACGCCTCCGTGTTCCCCAACCTGATTGCGGGTAACACCAATGCGCCCGCCATGATGGTGGGGTGGCGCGGTGCGGAGATCATTCTCGAGGATGCGCGGTAGGGGATGACGCCATCCAAATCAGTGCTTCATCCCCGCAGGCCGCGCGAAGTTGTAGAGCAGCCGGTATCCCTCCAGCACCGCCAGCGGTGCGAGGTGCAACCACAGGCCGTCATGGTCGAGGCGGATCAGGTACCAGTGCAGGAAGATGGCGATGGCCGAGACGTAGACAAGCCGTTGCAGCGGCTTCCACCACGTGCCCAGCCAATGCACGCTCGCATCATTGCTGGTGAACGCTAGCGCCAGCAGCATGGCGAATCCGACCCAACCCGTGGCGTAGGCCAGCGTCTTGATGTCAAACAGCACGACGTGGAAATTGGACTGGTGCACCAGATAGGTGCCGAGGTGGAGGCTCGCGTAAAGGAATGTTGCCATGCCGAGATCCCGGCGGCGCTTCATCAACCACATTGGCCAGTGCGGGCCCATGTGCAACTGCTTCATCACCAGCCGGAGCGGTGACACCGCGAGCGTGAGGATCAGCATGCGCACCGCCCACTCGCCCGACTGGTCGGTGAGCAGGCCCCAGCTGTGAAGGCGCGCGAAGGTGGCGAGCATGCCGATGGCCGGCAGCGCCAGCAGCAGCCGGAAGGCCCAGTGCGAGTCGATGAGCCGCCCCAGCAATTCAGATCACCTTGCCGGGGTTGAGGATGCCATGGGGATCGAGCGTCTGCTTGAGACGCTGCATGAGGGCGAGTTCGGCGGCTGAGCGCGAAAGGTGGAGATAGGGCCGCTTCAGCGTGCCGATGCCATGTTCGGCCGAGATCGAACCGTGGTAGCGGCCGAGCACGCCATAGACGATGTCGTCCACCGAATGCATGTCCTCGCCCGGCCCATAGAGGGTGGACACGCAGATGTGGACATTGGAGTCGCCCACATGGCCGTAGAAGGAGACATGGGCATCGGGCCAGCGCTGCTTCAGGGCGGCAGTGCAAACCTCGGCATAGTCGCCGATGTGACCGATGGGCAGGCTCACGTCGAAGTTCAGCAGGTTTGGCAGCGCCTCGATCGGATAGCCGTCGCGCACTGACCACATCTCGCGCGCCTGCGCATGCGAGCGGGCGACGAGCGCATCGCTGATGAGGCCGTCCTCCAGCGCCTGCGCGAGGAAAGCCTCGATGGTTTCCACACCCATGGTGCTTTCGACGATCACCCAATAGGGGTGATCGGCCGCGAAGAAGCGGAGCTTCAGCGCATCGGCGTTGAACGCGAAATAGTCGCGCCACATCGCCTCGAAGGCAACGATGCCGCCGAGCGATGATTGCGCGGCGCGGAGCAGGGCCACGACCTTCTCGTAGCTCGCCACCGCGCACAGCGAGGTGGTGATCTCGCCCGGCGGCGGGTGCAGCCGCAGCACGGCACGGGTGATGAGGCCGAGCGTGCCCTCCGAGCCGATGAACAGGTGCTTCAGGTCATAGCCCGCGTTGTTCTTCAGCATGCGGTTCATGGAGGAGACGATGGTGCCATCGGCCAGAACTGCTTCGAGCCCCAGCACCTGCTCGCGCGCCATGCCGTAGCGAATGACGCGGATGCCGCCGGCGTTGGTCGACAGATTGCCGCCGATGGTGCAGGAGCCGCGGGACCCCAAGTCAAGGGCGAGGAACAGGCCGGCGTCCGCCGCGGCGCGCTGGCACTCTTCCAGTGGCGTTCCGGCCTTCACCACCATGGTGGCGGAGGCAACGTCGACCTCCTCGATGCCGCGGACCCGTTCGAGACTGATGGCGATCTCGTTTCCGGTGGGATTGGCGCCGCCTGCCAGGCCGGTCATGCCGCCCTGCGCGATGACGGGGACGCGCGCCTCATTGCAGAGCTTGAGCGCCGTGGCGACGTCCTCTGTGCTGCGCGGGCGGATGAGGGCGCGCGGCAGAGACATGCCGGTGAGGCTCATGTCGGAGCCGGGCCTGGCGCCCATCGCCTCGCCTTCGAGCACGGCACTGTGGCCGAGGGCCGCGCGAAGCTCGTCGAGCAGGCTCATATGGATTTCGTTGCTCCGCCGTCGATGCGGATCATCTGCCCGGTGACATAGGACGCCTTCGGGCTGGCGAGGAAGGCGGCGACGGCGGCGAATTCCTTCGGCTCGCCATAGCGGCCCACCGGGATTTCGGCGGATGACTCCGAGACGACCTGCGCCACAGCCACGCCGCGCGCCGTGGCCTCGCGCGTGTTCAGACTGTCGATGCGCTCGGTGGCGAAGCTGCCCGGCAGCAGCATGTTGACGGTGACGCCATCGGCGGCGACCTGTCCTGACAAGGTCTTCATCCAGCCCGCCAGCGCGGCGCGCAGCGAGTTCGAGATGGCGAGGCTGGCGAAGGGCTCGACGATGGAGGTGGACGCCACCGACAGGATGCGGCCGAAGCGCTGGCTTCGCATGTGCGGCAGCACGGCTTGCGTGAGGCGCATCTGGTTCAGCACCATGGCTTCGAACTGGCTGCGCCACAGATCGGGATCGACCCTGGTGACATCGACGGGCGGCGGGCCGCCGGAATTGTTGACGAGGATGTCCGGCATGCCGAAGCGCTGTAGCGCCACCTCGAGCGAGGCCCAGTCGCCCATGTCGGCGGGCAGCGCTTGCGCCTCGAGGCCATGGGCGCCGAAATTGCGGACATGGGCGTCGAGCTTGGTGGCGTTGCGGGCGAGCAGCCCCACCTTGCAGCCTTCATGGGCGAGCGCTTCGGCGATGGCGAAGCCTAGGCCCTGGCTGGAGCCGCAGACCAGCGCCGTCTTGTTTCTGAGATCGAGTTCCATGAGCGGAGTTCAGCCCTTTTCGAGCACCGAGGCAAGATGGCGCGCCGCCGTGACGCCGGTGGAGAAGCAGGCCTGCAGCAGGTAGCCGCCGGTGGGCGCCTCCCAGTCCAGCATCTCGCCCACGCAATAGGTGAGGGGCACCCTGCGGAGCTGGAAGCCCTCGTCCAGCTCTTCCCGTGCGACACCACCCGCCGACGAGATGGCCCGCGTGATGCCGGCGGGGCGTTCGAGCTTCAGCTCCATGGCCTTGATGCCCTTCGCGTCGGGCGCGGTTCCCGTCTCGCGCAGCAGGTTGATGGCGACGGGCGAGAGACCCGCAACCTTGCGGAGATAGTTCGACAAGGTGTCCTTGCCGCGGGGGCGGGTCAGGCGCTGGGCCAGCACCTCCTCGCTCACGTCGGGGCGGAAGTCGATGACCAGCGGGTGGCCGGGCTTCTCGCGCAGGCCCTTGGAGATTGCATAGATGGCGCCGCCCTCGATCCCTTCCTGCGAGATCATCAACTCGCCGCGCACGCGCTTTCCGGCATAGGTGAGGGCGATGTTCTTGACGGGGGTGCCCGCGAACTTGCTGCGGAAGACGGGCGACCAGTGGACGAGGAAACGACTGTTGGCGGGCTTGAAGGGGTTCACCACGATGCCCTTCTCGGCGAAGATCGGCAGCCATGCGGCATCCGAACCGAGATGAGGCCAGCTGGCGCCGCCGAGTGCCAGGATCGTGGGCGTTCCGTCGAAGCCCTGCCATTGCGAGCGGGCCACGAGCGTGACGCCGAGGGAATCGAGGCGGCGCAACCACGCGCGCAGGAGCGGCGAGGCCTTCATCTGCTTCGGGAAGACGCGGCCCGAGGAGCCCACGAATGTTTCGATGCCGAGGCCATTGGCCCAGCCGATGAGCGCGTCGGGCGGGAAGGCACGGATGGCGGGCGCGAGGAAGGCCTGCGCCTCGCCATAGCGCTCAAGGAAGGTGTCGAGCGGTTCGGAGTGCGTGAGGTTCAACCCGCCGCGCCCGGCCAGCAGGAACTTGCGGGCAGGGGCTGGCATGTGGTCGTGGATGGTGACCTTGTGGCCTGCCGTGGCCAGCACTTCTGCCGCCATGAGGCCCGCCGGGCCTGCTCCGATGATCTTGACGTCTGCCACTGCAACACTCCCGCTCACCCCGGCTTTCGCCGGGATGAGGGGGTGACGCAAGTGGTTTCTGTTCCGGTCTGGCTTCGCCCCCGCCGGGGGGAGACGCGCTGGGGCATCAGTTCGTCACCTCGACCGTCTGCTTCAGCTTGGCGATACCCAGCACGTCGAGGGCGAGCTTTTCGTAGAAGGTTTCGCTGGTGCCCTTCCTGATCTTGCGCAGGAAGTATTTCTCGAAGCCGATCTTGGCGCCATGCACCCACTTGCCGGACGACGACCAGTTGACGTTGCGCGGCGGGATCTGTGGCTGGGCGACGAAAGCCACGCCTGAGTCTCCGAAGTCGGCAAGGCAAACGGCATTCCAGGTCGCCTGCTCACGCGGCTCCTCGCCGCGCAGCAGGCGACCGATGTTGTGGGCTGTGGCGGTCACCATCGACTCGATCATGAACCCGGTCTTGGGCACGCCGCAGGGGACGGGCGTGGGACCCGTGGGCGGAATGGCCACGCAGACGCCGACGGCGAAGATGTTCCGGTATTTCGGATTGCGCTGGAACTTGTCGATCAGCGTGAAGCCACGCGGGTTGGACAGCCCCTCGATGCCGCGCATCGCCGGGATGCCGCGGAAGGCCGGCAGCATCATGGAGAAGCCGAAGGGCAGTTCCTTCGTGGCCTTCACCGCGCCGTCATCACCCACTTCCTCGACCGTCATCACGCCGGGTTCGACCTTCTTGACGCGGGCACTCGTCACCCACTTGACGTGCTTTGCGCGCATTTCGCTTTCGAGCAGGCCCTTGGTGTCGCCCACGCCGTCCAGCCCCAGGTGCCCGACATAGGGCTCGGCGGTGACGAAGGTCATCGGCACGCGGTCGCGGATCTTGCGGCGGCGCAGCTCGGTTTCGAGGATGAACAGGAATTCGTAGGCCGGGCCGAAGCAGGAGGCACCCTGCACCGCGCCGACGATGATGGGCCCGGGGTTCTTGCAGAAGGCTTCGAAGCCCTCATGCGCCCTGATCGCATGCGAGACGTGGCAAACCGACTGGGTGTTGCCCTCCGGCCCCAGCCCCTCGATCTCGTCGAAGGCCAATTCCGGGCCTGTTGCGTTGACGAGATAGTCGTAGGTGATGGAGGTGCCGTCCGCGAGGTCCAGCGTATTGCTTTCCGGGTGGAGCTTGGTTGCGGCAACGGGCTTGAAGGCGATGCCCTTCTTGGCGAACACCGGGGCGAGATCCACCTCGATGTCGCCCGGCGTTCTCCAGCCCACGGCAACCCACGGGTTGGACGGCAAGAAATGGTATTTCGGGTCCTTGGTGACGACGGTCAGCGTGTCGCCGGGGCGAAGCTGGTCCTTCATCTCATAGGCCATGAGGGTGCCGCCCAATCCGGCACCGAGAACAACGATATGAGCCATTTCATTCACTCCCACTGAGTTGGATTCCTAGGCAGGCACGTGCTCGTCCTGTTCCGCCGGGCGGTAGCGCAGCGCGATGTAGATGGCGGGGATCACCAGCACGGTGAGTAGCGTCGAGGACGCAAGCCCGAAGAGCAGCGAGATGGCGAGTCCCTGGAAGATCGGGTCGGTGAGGATCACGGCCGCGCCGATCATGGCGGCGAGTGCGGTGAGCAGGATCGGCTTGAAGCGGATGGCGCCGGCCTTCAGCATCACATCGCGAAGGTCCGCGCCGGGCTTCCTCTCATGGCGAACGAAGTCGACGAGCAGAATGGAGTTGCGCACGATGATGCCGGCCAGCGCGATGAAGCCGATCATCGAGGTGGCGGTGAAGGCCGCATGGAACAGCCAGTGGCCGAGCATGATGCCGATCAGCGTCAGGGGGATGGGCGTCAGGATCACCAGCGGCAGCTTGAAGGAGCCGAACTGCGCGACGACGAGGATGTAGATCCCCAGCAGCGCAATCAGGAAGGCACCGCCCATGTCGCGGAAGGTAACCCAGGTGACCTCCCATTCGCCGTCCCACAGCAGCACCGGCTTCGATTCGTCGATGGGCTGGCCATGCAGCGCGATCTCGGGCTTCTCGAGGCCTGTCCAGTCGAGCTTGTCCAGCGCGCGGCCGACTTCGATCATGCCATAGACGGGGGCCTCGAAGGCGCCCGCGAGTTCGCCCGTCACCATTTCGGTTGGCTTGCCGTTGTGGCGGAAGATCGGGAACGACGAGAGCTCCTTCCTGACGCTCACCACATCGCCCAGTTCCACCACGCCGCGCGCGCCGGGAAGGGCGTTGGCAGGAACGGGGGTGGAGAGGACGCGCTCGTTGATGACCTTGTCCGACTTCGGCAGGCCCACGGTGATCGGGATCGGCTGGCGCCCACCACCACGGTGCGAATAGCCTACCGTGTTGTCGGCATAGAGGCTCTGCAGCGTGTCATAGACGTCGCCTTCCTCGACTTTCTGGTATTCGAGATTGTCCTGGTCGATGGAGACGCGGATGCGCGGTGTCTGCTGGCCGTAGCTGTCGTCAACGTCGACAACGAAGGGCACGGCGTTGAAAGCCTCGCGCACCTTGGCAGCGGTGGCGCGGCGGGTTTCGGGATCGGGGCCATAGATTTCGGCGAGCAATGTTGCCAGCACCGGCGGGCCCGGCGGCGGCTCGACCACCTTGATGGAGGTTCCGTCGGGTAGCGCCAGGGCCTTGAGCTTCTGGCGCAGTTCCAGCGCAATGTCATGGCTGCTGCGGCTGCGGTCAGACTTGGGTGACAGCGTCACCTGCACGTCGCCCAGTTCCGGCGCGTTGCGGATGTAGTAATGGCGCACGAGACCGTTGAAGTTGAAGGGGGCAGGTTCGCCGGCATAGGTCTGGATCGAGACCACCTCGGGCAGTGTCAGCGCCACGTCGGCTGACTGGGCGAGGACGCGCGCGGTGTCCTCCACCGAGGAACCCTCGGGCAGGTCCACCACCACCTGAAGTTCCGACTTGTTGTCGAACGGCAGCAGCTTCACGGTCACGTCCCGCGTGTAGAACAGCGACAGCGACGCGAGCGTGGCGAACCCGACAAGGATCAGGAAGATCCAGGCACGCGCCTTGGTCTTTATGATGGGGCGTGCAACCGCGACATAGGCGCGCCCAAGGATGCCGCCGTCGGCAACTTCATGCGCGGCATGGCCGTGATCCGCCTTGCCGTGATCCGCCTTGCCGCTGAACTTTATCATCAGCCAGGGCGTGACCATGACGGCAACGAAGAAGGAAAAAATCATCGCGGCCGAGGCCGTCGACGGGATGGGGCTCATGTAGGGACCCATCATGCCGGACACGAAGAGCATGGGCAGCAGCGCCGCGACAACCGTAAGCGTTGCCACGATGGTCGGGTTGCCGACTTCGGCCACCGCATCGACTGCGGCATCGACGCGCGAGCGGCCATCCTTCATGGCCCAGTGGCGGGCGATATTCTCGATCACCACGATGGCGTCATCGACGAGAATGCCGATCGAGAAGATGAGTGCGAACAGGCTGACGCGGTTCAGCGTATAGCCCATGACGCGCGCGGCGAAGAGGGTGAGCAGGATGGTGGTGGGAATGACCACCGCCACCACCAGCGCCTCGCGCCAGCCGATGGCCACCGCGACGAGGATGACGATGGAGATGGTGGCAAGGCCAAGGTGGAACAGGAGTTCGTTGGCTTTTTCGTTGGCGGTCTCGCCATAGTTCCGCGTGATTGTGACGGTGAGGTTCTCCGGGATCAGCGTGCCTTCGAGTTGTTCCAGCCTCTCGGTGATGCGCTCGGCGATGACCACGGCATTGGTGCCGGGGCGCTTGGCCAGGGCCAGCGAAACGGCGGGCAACGTGGCGGTCCTGGTGGCCGTCTTCACCACATTCGCGGCGCGCACCTCGCGCGAATCGGTTGAGAGCAGCACGAGCGCCACGTTGCGCACATAGACCGGGCGGCCGTCGCGCGCCGAGATCAGAATATTGGCGATGTCGGAGGGCGACTGCAGTGTCTGGCCGCCCATGATGGTGATCTGCTTGCCGCCGTCGCGCAGCGTGCCGGCCTCGAAGGACCGGTTGGCGGCGGCGATCTTGCCCGCCAGCTGCTGCAGCGTGATGCCGTAGAGCGAAAGCTTTTCGGGGTCCGGCTGGATGCGGATCTCTTCCGGTTGGCTGCCAGTGATGTAGGTGAGGCCGATGTCGTCAAGCTTGGCGAGTTCAACCTGCAGCTCGCGCGTCACCCGGCTCACGTCATTCGCCGTCCAGCGCGGGGCGGCCTCGGGCCTGGGTGAGAGGGTGAGCACGACGATGGCCACGTCATCGATGCCGCGCCCGACGATCAGCGGCTCCGGAATGCCCCTGGGGATGCGGTCCAAATTGGCGCGCAGCTTCTCGTGCACGCGCAGGATGGCGGCATCCGACGAGGTGCCCACGAGGAAGCGGGCGGTGACCATGACGTTGTCGTCACGCGTCTGCGAGTAGACGTGTTCGACTCCGTCTATGCTCTTGACGATGGTCTCGAGCGGTTCGGTGACAAGCTTTACGGCGTCTTCCGCCCGCAGCCCATTGGCCTGCACGAAGATGTCGACCATCGGCACGGAAATCTGTGGCTCCTCCTCGCGCGGCAGGGTGAGCAGCGCGACGAGGCCCACGGCGAGGGCGGCGAGCAGGAACAGCGGCGTGAGCGGTGACTGGATGAAGGCGCGCGTCAGACGCCCGGCAATGCCAAGGTTCATGGCGTCACCAACGTGTCGCCCTCGCCAAGGCCGGAGAGGATCTCGACGGCGGGCGTGCCATTGTCATCGAAGCGCTGGCCGAGAATGACCGGAACGTCGGTTCCGCCCGCCAGCTTCACATAATCCACCCCGGCGCGCGTGGTGATGGCGGATGCAGGCACCGAGACCACGGTTTTCATGGCGACGGGGATCCACACGCGCGTGCGCTCGCCCACGAAGAAGTCGCCCAGATCCGCCACCTCGACATCCGCCAGCACGTTGCCGTTGGCGATCTCGGGATAGACCTTCACCACCTTGCCGTGGCCGAGCGGCGCATCCTTCGACAGATCGGTCATGCCGCGGCTGCCGACGATCACGTCGTCACCCAGCTTGATGTGGCCGGCGTGGCGCTCAGGCAACGACAGGCGCAGGAAATAGCCGCCACCTGCAATGCGGGCGATGGGCTCACCCGGCATGATGACGGAGCCCTTGGTGACGGGAACGGTGAGCACGCGTCCTGGGGCAGGGGCAAGCACCTCGCCCTCGCTCTGCTGCTGCACGAGCACGGCGCGGTCGGCCTCCGCCGCGGTGAGCTGGTTGGTCAGCACGTCAAACTGGGTTTGGAGGAGGTCGACGCGGGTCTTGGCCACGACGCCGCCGGCGAGCAGCTTTGCGGCGCGGTCGAGCTCGGTCTTGGCGTTGTCGAGCTGGGCCTGGATTGCCTTGATGCGGGCATCCACAGCGTTGAGTTGAAGGGCGAGCTTGTCATCAACCACGCGGGCGATGACGTCACCCGCCTTCACGGCAGTACCTTCCTCAACCGACAGCGAGGTAACGGTGCCGCCGATGCGGGCGCGGGCGGGCACCACGTCACGGCTTTCCACCTGGCCGAAGACGGCCTTGAGATCAGGTCGCTGGGCCACGTTGACGGGCACTTCCGCCGCTGTGGCCGGCGCCGTCAGGGAGATGAACCCCAGCAAGGCCGGAAAAACCTGGAACCTGATCATGGCATTCCTCGTACACTAAATATTAGCAGAAGCTTATATTAGAGGATTCGGAAGTCAAGGGCAGCCAACGCGGTTCTTCGGTGCATTCCTCAGCGGAATGCCTCTCCGGCGCGGCAACCGAGCTTTTTGAAGATCATGGCGGCGGGGCAGAAGCCCGTCACCGAGGCCTGCAGCATGTTTGCGCCTGCAAAAGCGGTGAGAAGCAGCCACCAAGGCGACACGAAATGCGCCAGCGCCACCGAAACCAGAACGACACATCCGGCAAAAGCCAGGACAGCTTTATCGACATTCATGACAGGGCTCCCAATACGTGAACCCGAGCATGACTAGGACGCCCCGCGGAGGGACGTCTTGACGTGGATCAATTACATTAGAAAATACTAATAAAAAGGGCCGGGCCTTTGCCCGGCACCTCATTGTATCTGGTATCGCCCGTCAGCCTGACTACGCCGCCTCGCGGTTGAGCGGCTGGCACATGCAGTGGACGCCACCGCCGGCCTGCAGGAACATGGTCATGTCCGGATCATAGACGGTGAAGCCCGCCGCGCGCATCTTGGCGTTGAGGTCCTTCGCACTTTCGGTGGAGAGTACGCGGTCGCCGCCCAGCGTCACCACGTTGCAGCCCAGCGCCATCGTCTCCTTGAAGGTGGCGGGGATGATCTCGATCTTCTTCGACTTGAGCCAGGCGATGACGTCGTCTTCTGTGGTCTCGAGGCAGACGGCGGCGCAGTGCTCGTTCAACATGCAGACCATCAGGTCGATGTGGACGTAGAACTGGTCGATCGGCGCATACTTGATCTCCCAGCCTTCCTTGATGAACCACTCGGAGGCCTGCCGCGCCGCCACTTCCTCGGAGCGGTGGTCAGTGAAGCCGACAAGCGCCAGGCCGTCACGGATGATGTTGAAGTCGCCGCCCTCGAAATTGCCGGCCGAGATCATGTCGTAGATGGGGATGTTGTTCTCGAGGTAGAAGCGCAGGACTGCGGCGTATTCGCCGCGGCGGCGCGGATTGGCGAGCTGGCAGACCACGGCGCCATAGGGCGACATGAAGGAGGAGTCGCGCGCATAGACCTGGTAGGGGTTGGTCATGTCGAGCGGCAGGAAGTGGGTGGTGACGCCGGCCTGGTTATAGGCATCCACCATTTCGCGGTGCTGGCGCATGGCGACCTGCTTGTCGAACTTGTAGCCCTTGCGCATGGTGTCACGCACCAGCGACGACCATTGGGCATTTTCCAGCCCCATCCAGCGGAAGCTTTCGGCAGGCCCAAGCAGCACGTCCGTCAGGACGCCGGTTTCGGACTTGATCTGGAAGCGGCCCGTCATCTTGGGCGTTCCGCCATTTTCGAGGCGGGCACGCAGCGGCACGTTGGTCATGGTTCTCTCCCTGATTTTCAACAAGCCTAGGACGGTCGGCGGCGGGACGCCATACCGCAACAGGGTTAGCCCCGTGTGGCGAGGAACCAGCGGAACAACTCGCCCTGCGACGAGATGCCGAGCTTTTCATAGATGTTGCGGCGATGAACGCGGACCGTCTCGTTGGAAATCCGGAGTGCCTCGCCGATGGCGCGGGCCGAATGGCCCTCGAGCATGAGGTTGACCACCTGTGCCTCGCGCGCGGTGAGGCCGGAGGGCGCTGGCGTGTGGGCGATGGGCGCGGTGGCGGCCGGAGTGTGGCGGCTGGCGAGTGGCCCGGCGATCTGGCAGTGGCGGGTGACGGCGGCGGCGAGGAGTTCGGCTGACGCTGCCAGCGCCTTCGCATCGCTCGGCGTGAATCGCCGGCTGCCGGTGCTGCGCGAAAAGGACATGAACACGGTTTCCGCATCACTTGCCGGAATGAGCAGGCCGATCATGTCGTCGACGCCGATCAGCGCGAAGTAGCGGCGGTGATATTCGCTCTGCGCGAAGCCCTTGGGCGCGATCTCGCGGACGCGGGCGACGCGCGGCGCTTTCAGTTTCTGTGCGGCCCGGAAAAACGGGCTCAACGCATAGACGCCTGAGAGATAGTCGCCATAGAGCCAGGCCCGCTCGGCGGGTCTGAGCCTGTCCACCAGCACGGTGGGCGGGGCGGCAGGGTGGAAGATCAACAATGCTGCTGCATCATGGGCGAGACAGGCGCCGGCAACGTCGAGCAGGCGCTCCGCGAAACCGGGCGCGCCGATGGCGAGCACCAGCCGGGCCTGAGCGCTGATCGTGGACATTGTCGTGCCGAACCCCTGTCTGTTGCGCGCCCCGATTGACGATTGGGCGCGACGCACTTAGCTGTGTTGCCGATGATGGCGCACGGCCCGCGGCGGCACAAGCGGCGGACCCTTGGGAGGCTGGCTTTGAAGCGATCCACACTGCTCGTCCTGCTGCTCGCTCTCTTGGGGGCGGTGCCGGCAGCCGAGGCACGCCCGCCATCGCCGAATTCGGCCACGATCCCGGCGGCCCAGCAGAAGGCGGGCACATTGCTGAGCCATGAGCGGATCGGTCTGCCGCGCAATTACCGCGCCACGGCGTGGCGCATCCGATACGTGACGCGCGACTACCGGATGCGGCCCATCCTTTCCACCGGCATCGTGGTGCTGCCCGGCACCGCGCCGTCCAATCCGGCGGCGCGCAAGTTCATCGCCTGGGCACACCCCACCACCGGCATCGCCTGGAAATGCGCGCCCTCCCTGCGGGCCACACCGACCAAGGCCATCGGAGGCCTCAATGACATCGTGGCGAGTGGGCTGGTGGTGGCCGCCACCGACTATCCCGGGCTGGGGACGCCGGGGCCGGTGGGTTATCTCATCGGCAAGGGCCAGGCCTATGCAGTAATCGACTCGGTTCGTGCCGCCCGGCAGATCCCCGAGGTGGGCGGCGGCAACGCCTTCGGCCTGTGGGGCTATTCGCAGGGTGGTCATGCGGTGCTGTTCGCCACCCAGCTGGCCGCCAGCTATGCACCGGAACTCAGCCTCAAGGGCGTTGCTGCCATTGCGCCCCCAACCGACCTTGCCACATTGCTGAAGGCCAATCTCAATTCGGTCGGCGGCCGCATCCTTGCCTCCTTCACGCTGGACTCATGGCACGAGAAATATGGTGCCCCGCTGAACAGCCTGCTCGACGGCGTGTCGCAGAAGCTGATCGAGGAGGTTTCCAGGAATTGCGTTGACGACTTTGGCAGCAAGATCGACGCTGCGGCGGCGCAGAAGAGCCTGGACAAGCAATTCCTCAGGGCTGATCCGGGCAGCATTTCGCCCTGGAAGGACCTGATGGTGCAGAACTCGCTGTTTGGCATCAACGCCAGTGCCCCGGCGCTGATCATCCAGGGCGGGGCGGATGACATCGTGAAGCCGGACGTGACGGCGCGCTTCGTGCGCGGCGCCTGCCAGGCCGGCGCCAACGTCCGCTATGTGGTGCTCAAGGGCAAGGGCCACTCCGGCGCCATGGAGGCAGGTCATGGGCAGGCGGTGAACTGGTTGTCCGCACGCCTTGCCGGCGAGCCAGCCCGCGGCAACTGCCGTTAGCGGAAGGGCAATTCGTCAATAGGCGAGGTCGAAGTAGTCGCTGTCCGCCATGGCATAGAAGTCCACCTGGCAGCTGCGGCCCGGTGCGGCCGGATAATTTGGGTGGGATTTGAGATGACGCAGGCCGATGCGGCTGGCGAGCCGTGACGAAGCCTCGTTGCCACCCATCACCTTGCACCAGACGCTGTCGGCGCGCAGCCGCTCGAAGGCGATGCCCAGAAGCGCATGGCCGATCTCGGTGCCGAGGCCCATCCGCCACATGGCGGGATGCAGGCCCCAGCCGATTTCCACCGTGTTGGGGTACTGGAGGATGAGAAAGCCATCGCCGATCGGCTCGCCCGAGAGCTTTTCCTCGGCAGCGATGTGGAAGGTGTTGCGCCGGTCATCACCCTGGCGGGCGACGGCTCGCGTCACGAAGGAACGCACCTCCTGTGCTGTTCCGAGGCGGGCGGCAATGTGGCGCTGATAGCATTCCTGGGTCATGTAATTGCTGAATGAGGACGCGTCACGAAGCTCGATCTCGCGCAGCATCAGCGATTGCGTCTCGACGGCGGGTAGCTTGGTGATGGTGGTCATGCGCGGCCTCCTCGGTCCTTAAGAATTCATGAAACCGTGTCCCAAGTTGGGCAGTTTTCAGGCGGACAGAAATTCGCGGCGGTTGGTCGTGTCGCAAAACGGTGCTGAAGTCGCGAGACGGTTGAACGCCGCTGCCACTGCGACGTCCACGAGGATCGCGGGGCACGCCGCTTTCTCGCCGCGGCGGCCCCCACTGTCAGTGACGCAGCGCACATACGCCGGCCGCGTGTGCGGCCTAGAGCCCCTTGTGGCGCCGGAGGAAATCCAGCACCGGCGGGGCGACCTGGTCGGCGGCCTCCAGCAGGATGGCGTGGCGCAGGACGGGGAGGATGACGAGTTCGGAGTCCGGCAGCGCCTCGGCGATCAGCGTGTTGAGGCGCGGATTGCAGCCGCCGTCATTCTCGCCGGTGAGGACGAGCGAGGGATGCTTCACCTCATGCAGCCATGGTGCCATTTCAGTCTCGGCATAGATGTCGAAGACCGAGAGGAAGACAGCCGGGTCGGTGTTGATCACCTGCTGCATGCGGCGCTCGATCACATCCGGGCGGCGCTGGCCGAATTCCGGCGTGAACCAACGGTCCTTCAACGTCTCCAGCACCTGCGGGATGCCCTTCGTCCGCATGGCGGCAACCACGCCCTTCACCTTGGCGCTGTCATCCTCGGTGCGGAAGGCGGCGGTGGAGTAGAGGCCCAGCGTCAGCACGTGCTGCGGATATTTGAGCGCATAGGCAGGGCCGATCATGCCGCCCAGCGAGTGCCCGGCGAAATGCGCCTTCGCGATGCCCAGTTCCTTGCGCAGCGCCTCGAGGTCCTCGACGAGATCGTCGAGCGTGTAGGGGGGCGTGGGTTTGGGCGAGGCGCCATGGCCGCGCAGGTCATAGGAGATGACGCGGTATTCGTTCTTCAGATAGGGCACGAGCCCCGCGAAGGAAGCGCGCGATGCGCCGATGCCGTGGATGAGGAAGATCGGTTCTCCCTCGCCCTCGACCGAGAAGGCTGATTTCACGGGCGTTGGCATCGTCACTTGTCCGGATACTTCTCGTTCATCATGTCATGGCCCACTGCCCAGTCATGCTTTTCGACTTCGACGAAAACGACGTGGAAGGCTGACGGGCTGCCGCCGCCGGCACCGCGGATGAAGCCGTCGACCAGTTCCTTCGCGATGGCCTTCTTCTGCGCAGGCGTACGGCCCTTGAACATTTCGACCCGGATGATGGGCATTCTTTTCGTTCTCCCTTTGAAACTCAGGCGGCTTTTCTCTGCTTCTCGAAATGCGGCATCACCTCTTCGGCGAAGCGGCTCATCATGTCGTGCGTCATCTGCTCGTCCTGGCCGAAGTTGGAGGTGGTCAGGATCTCGTCGATGCCAAGGTCGGAGTAGACGGAGATGCGCTCGATCATCTCATCACGGCCGCAAAGCAGGAGATTCGATGCGAGTTCCTCCACGCTCTGGGCGCGCGGCAACGGGCGGATGATGCCCTTGTCGACGATGCCGGCGCCGCCGAACACGTTGTCGAAGCTCTGGTAATAGGTCCAGGCCTTCTCGGCGATGAGGCGCTTGTCCTTCTCGTTTTCGACGAGGAACATGCCGCGCTGGAGCGACAGGCGCGTGTCCAGCGGGCGGCCTGCTGCCGCCTTGCCGCGGTTGAAGGCGGTGACCTGATCGATCAGCTGCTGGTGGCTGCCGCCCAATGGTGTGGTCTGCACGTGATAGCCGGATTTCGCAGCCGCCTCGATGCCGATGGGGTTCATCACCGCCACCATGAGCGGGATCGGATCTTCCGGGCGCGGCATGATGGTGAGCGGCTCGAATGAGTAGCGCTCGCTGTTCCAGGAAACCTCTTCCTGCGTGAGCAGGGCTTCGAGCAGCTTCAGGTCTTCCTCGAACAAGGGTTTCGTTTGCTCGATGGAAACATCGAAGCGCTGCGTCTCGAAGCCGAAGGCACCTTTGCCGACGCCCAGCATCAGCCGCCCGTCGCACAGCGCCTGCGCCTGCACCACTTCACCTGCGAAGATGCGCATGTCGCGGATCGGCAGCTGGCAGACGGAGGTGACGAGCTTGATGTGCTTGGTATGCGCCGCCACCTTCACCGCCATCTGCAGCGGCGCAGGGATCAGCAGGATGTTGAGCAGGTGATGCTCGGGGATGCCGACGCCGCGATAACCCAGCGCCTCGGCATGCACCGCCTGTGCCACCACGTTCTTGTAGAGGCGCTTGCCGCCCAAGGATGGATCCAGCATGTGGCTCGACAGGAAGTGGACGAAATCCATGGGGCAGCCCTCCGGTTGTAATCGATCAGAGTGGCAGAGGGGTTTCGGATTGAAAATCGAAATCTTTTGGCCATTATGTTCGAATTTTTCGAATTGAGAGCATCCATGAATCTCGACGAATTGCGAACTTTCCTTGAGGTGGTCGAAACCGGCAGCCTCGTCGCTGCGGCTCGAAGGCTGAATGTGACGCCGTCAACCGTCACCGCCCGCATTAACGGGCTGGAGGAGGAGATTGGCCAGAAGCTCCTGCACCGCAACAAGGCGGGCGCCGACCTGACCTCGGCCGGCTTCAAGTTCCGCCGCTATGCCGAACTGATGGTACAGCTGTGGGGGCAGGCGCGCTCGGAAGTGTCGCTGCCCAAGGGCTTCGAAGGCGTCTGCAATGTTGGCCTCGACTTCGACCTGTGGAACGGGCCGGGCCGTCGCTTCCTCGCCCATGTGCGTGAGAACAGCCCCGGCGTGGCCCTGGCCTTCTGGCCCGGCGAGCAGCGCATGATCGACCGCTGGCTGGCCATCGGCCTCGTCGACGTCGCCTTCTGCCACGCCCCGCAGGAGGGCGAGCGCTTTGCCAGCCATGTGCTTCTCGACGACGAACTGATCCTCGTGTCGCGCGAGGCGATGGACGGGCCCAGGCTTGATGCGAGCTATGTATACGTCGACCACGGCGACGAATTCCGCCGCCAGCATGCGGCGGCCTTTCCGGGCGACGTGACCTCGGCGCTGGTCATCGCCTCATCCGACTGGGCGCTCGACCACCTGCTGCGCAACGGTGGCTCAGGTTATTTGCCGAGGCGGCACGTGGAAAGCGCACTGCGCTGCGGCACGCTGCATCGGGTGGTCGATGCCCCCAGCTTCACGCGCCGTGTCTATGTGGTGGAGAACGCCCAGACCGTCAGGCCGTGGGGATGGTACGCTTCCGCTCTCGCTGCCGCCGCCAGTCATTGAGGATGTGGACGAACAGCGCCACGAAGACGACCGAGCCGCCGATGAGGGTGCGGGCCACCGGCACCTCGCCATGGATGAGCCAGACCCACAACGGCCCCAGCACCGGCTCCAGCGTGCCGACGAGGGCGGCAAGTGCTGCGGGCACGAGCCGCGCGCCGGTGACGAACATGGCAAGCCCGGCGCCGAGGTTGACGGCGCCGAACAGGAACAGCCAGGCCAGGTTCTGAGCGCTCACCGCGAGCGGGCCGGACAGCAGGAAGGCAGCGACGCAGGCCATGGCGGTGCCAAGGCAGACGGCGGGCATCATCCTGACTTGCGGATGGTGCCTTGTGATGACGATGGCGGCAGAGAACATCACGGTGATCACCAATGCCAGCCCGTCGCCGATGGGCGAGACCTGGCCCGAGAAGGACGCCGACACCATGATGGCGACGCCGCCGATCACCGCCGCGATGGCCGCCCAGGTGGCGGCGTTCACCCGCTCGCCGAACACCATCCAGGCCAGCAGGCCGGCGAACAGCGGAGCGGCTGCCTGGGTGAGCAGGATGTTGGCCACCGTCGTGTATTGCAGCGCCACCACGAAACAGGACGACGCGACGCCGAAGCAGACGGCAACGCCCAGGCCGGGAAGCCCCATGTTGCGGAACATGGCAGCGGTGGCCTTTGGCCCTTCGCGCCACAGCATGAAGAGGAGCAGGAAGGTGGAGGCGAACAATGCGCGCCAGAACACCACCGTCCAGCTGTCTTCCACATGGATGAAGCGCGCGATGGTGCCGCCGAAGCTCCACGTGACGGCGGACCCGGCCACCAGCAGAATGCCCAGCCGGAAGTCGGTGGCGGGAGATCGATGAATCGCGGAAGCCTGGGACATTGGAAGGCCTTAGCGCCGACGCGGCCAGGACCACAAGCGCCAGCAAGGCGCAACCCATGGGATCAATCAAACGAAAAGCCCCGGCATTTCTGCCGGGGCTTTGAAGTCTCAGGTCTCGTATGACTTACTGGAAGCGGTACTTGACTGTCGCACGCACGGTGCTGAAGGCGTAATCGACGTTACCGTCGAGCTTGAAGTTGTGGATCTGGCCGTCCGTCGAATTGTCATTCCACTGGCCGTCGCCGAGATCGACGTAGAGGTACTCGAGGCCGAGGCTCCAGTTGTCGATGCCGTATTCCATGCCGGCGCCGACGGTCCAACCCCAGTTGGTCTGGCTGGTCGAACCATTCCATGAACCAACTTCGGTGCCTTCGATCGACGCGGTGACCTTACCATCGGCTTCCATGTGGCCGTAGGCGGCACCACCGGTACCGTAGATGAGGACATTGTCGATGGCAAAGCCGAGGCGGGCACGGATGGTGCCGAACCAATCAGCCTCGAAGGAACCCTTGCCCATCACATCGACATCCGGATCGCCGTGCTGGATGATGCCGGTGCCCTTGTTGTCGTCACCGAAGCCCAGGTAGTTGAAGTCGGCTTCAACGCCCAGAACGATCTGGTCAATCTGGTAGTTGTAGCCGAGGATGCCACCGGCTGTGAAGGCCGTCTGGTCGCCATCGACGTTGTTACGGAAGCGGTCCAGACGCGTACCGTCGAGGCCTTCGATGTCGAAGGTGTTGTCGACCGAGGAGTTGTTCCAGGCGATGCCGGCGTTGGCGCCGAGGTAGAAGCCCGTCCAGTCGTAGGTGGCCGGAGCGGTCATGTCGGCGGCCTGGGCGGCAGTAGCCAGCGCGAGGGCGGCGAATGCGGTGGAAACGGTGAAAGCAATCTTCTTCATGATAATCCCTCTGCAACTTACAAACCCGGGTTTGACCCGTGATGACAAACGATTACTCCCGCTCTGGCGGTGACGATAGTCAAAAGCGCGCGGCGAACCATCTTCGTGGGCGAGTGTTGCAGATACGGCACGACTTGAGCCGCAAAACTACGCAGTTGCGGTAAGTAACGGTTAACAAAGGACTAATATTTCCCAACCCCACAACCCTTGGGAAGCATTGCTGCAGTGCATGCAACCGGCGGAATCAAAAGCCCCGGCATTTCTGCCGGGGCTTTGCGTGTAGCGTCCTGCCGGGTGCTTAGCAGGAATAGTACATGTCGAACTCCACCGGGTGCGGCGTCATCCGGTAGCGGTCCTGCTCTTCCTGCTTCAGTTCGAGGTAGCTCTCGATCTGGTCCTTGGAGAACACGCCGCCCTTGAGGAGGAACTCGTGGTCAGCCATCAGCGAGTCGATTGCTTCCTGCAGCGAGCCGCAGACGGTCGGAACCTTGGCGAGCTCTGCCGGCGGCAGGTCGTAGAGGTTCTTGTCCATCGCCGGGCCCGGGTGGATCTTGTTCACGATGCCGTCGAGGCCCGCCATGATGATCGCCGAGAAGCACAGGTAGGGGTTGGCGGTCGGATCCGGGAAGCGGACTTCCACGCGCTTGGCCTTGGGGTTTGCCGTGAAGGGAATGCGGCAGGAGGCCGAGCGGTTGCGCGAGGAGTAGGCGAGAAGCACGGGGGCTTCATAGCCCGGCACCAGGCGCTTGTAGGAGTTGGTCGACGGGTTGGTGAAGGCGTTGAGCGCCTTGGCGTGCTTGATGACGCCGCCGATGAAGTACAGCGTGGTCTCCGAAAGGTCGGCATACTGGTTGCCGGCCATCTGGGTCTTGCCGTCCTTCCAGATCGAGAAGTGGCAGTGCATGCCCGAGCCGTTGTCGCCGAAGATCGGCTTGGGCCTGAAAGTTGCCGTCTTGCCATAGGCGTGGGCCACGTTGTGGATCACGTACTTGTAGATCTGCATGTGGTCGGCGGCGGTGACCAGCGACTGGAACTTGGTGCCGAGTTCATGCTGGGCGGAGGCCACCTCGTGGTGGTGCTTCTCGACGACGAGGCCCATGTCGCCCATGGTCGACAGCATCTCGGAGCGCATGTCCTGCGCCGAGTCCATCGGGTTCATGGGGAAGTAGCCGCCCTTGGTGCGCATGCGGTGGCCCATGTTGCCGGTGTCGTAGTCGCGGTCCGAGTTGGACGGCAGCTCGACCGAGTCCAGCTTGAAGCCGGTGTTGTAGGGGGTGACGGCGAACTTCACGTCATCGAAGATGAAGAATTCGGCCTCGGGGCCGACGAACACGGTGTCGCCGATGCCGGTGGACTTGAGGTAGGCCTCGGTGCGCTTGGCGATCATGCGCGGGTCACGCGCATAGCCCTCGCCGGTGCTGGGCTCGAGAATGTCGCAGAACACGGCCAGCGTGGTCTGGGCATAGAAAGGGTCGAGATGGGCGGAGGTCGGATCCGGCATGAGAACCATGTCGGACTCGTTGATGGCCTTCCAGCCGGCGATCGAGGAGCCGTCGAACATCAGGCCCTCGGCCCAGGCGTCCTCGTGCATCTGCGAGACGTCCATGGTCAGGTGCTGCATCTTGCCGCGCGGGTCGGTGAAGCGCAGGTCGACGTACTTGACGTCCTTTTCCTTCATCATCTTGAGGACGCCGGAAACGTCCATGGGCTTGCTCATGATATCTACCTCTGGTCTTGAGCTTGGTTGTTATGGTGGCTGTTAGAGCGCGTCCGGACCGGCCTCGCCGGTCCTGATGCGAATGGCTTGCTCGATGTTGGAGATGAAAATCTTGCCGTCGCCGATCCGGCCGGTGCGCGCGGCGTTCTGGATGGCCTCGACGGCGCGCTCCACGAACTCGTCCGCCAGCACCACCTCGATCTTCACCTTGGGCAGAAAGTCGACGACGTATTCGGCGCCGCGATAGAGTTCCGTGTGGCCCTTCTGGCGGCCGAAGCCCTTGGCCTCGGTCACGGTGATGCCCTGCAGACCCACTTCCTGCAGCGCTTCCTTCACCTCATCCAGCTTGAACGGCTTGATGATTGCTTCGATCTTCTTCATGACGACGACAGCCTCGCGCGTTGTTGCAAGCTGGCTTGCACGCCCCATGCCAGTTTCTGCACGCTTTTGAATCAAGGGCTTGGCGGTTTCGCCCGATTATTGGGCAGGCCATGGTGGCGAAAAATTAGGCTGATGTGCCTAATGTATGTGCATCTGCTTTGGGCGTCGCTCCGGCCTTCACCAGGATGACGGCAGGCAGGGGAGCCTGAAGGTGGCCGGCAGCAGGAGCAATTCCCCTCGGATGGGAAAGACGTTAGCCTGCCGACATGACCTACGAATTGCTGACACCCGACGAGATGTACCGGGCCGACGCGCTGGCCGCTCAGGCCGGCGTGCCATCGCTCACCCTGATGGAGGCCGCCGGGCGGGCTGTGGCCGAGCAGATCGTCCGTCGCTACGGCGCGCGGCCAACCCTCGTCCTCTGTGGGCCGGGCAACAATGGCGGCGATGGCTTCGTCGCCGCCCGCCACCTCAAGGCCTGGGGCTGGCCGGTGCGCCTGGCGCTGCTCGGCGAGGCGGCCCGCCTGAAGGGCGATGCGGCCGCCATGGCGGCCCGCTGGGACGGGCCGGTGGAGGCTGTGGGCGGCACGGCCGGGGCCGGCCTGATCATTGACGCGCTGTTCGGGGCCGGGCTCTCGAAAGACTTTGCCGCGGAACTGGCGGCGGCAATCAACGGAGCAGGGTGCCCGGTGGTGGCGGTCGACGTGCCCTCCGGTCTGGATGGCCTGACGGGGCAGCCGCGCGGCGCCAGCGTCAAGGCGGATGTGACCGTCACCTTCTTCCGCCGGAAGCCGGGCCATGTGCTGCTGCCGGGGCGGGAACTGTGCGGCGACGTGGTGGTGGCGGACATCGGCATACCGGATTCAGTTTTACAGGAGATCCGCCCAAGGGATTCCATCAATTGCGAAATCCGCCGTCCGGAGATCGCCATGGCGGGCCATAAATACAGCCGCGGTCATGCCGTGGTGGTGTCGGGTGGCCCGCTGCACACCGGGGCTTCGCGGCTGGTGGCGGAGGCCGCCCTCAGAAGCGGGGCCGGGCTGGTGACGATCTCCGGCACGCCGGCGGCGCTTGCGGTGCAGGCCACCCAGGTCTCGGCCATCATGTTGTCGGGCGACGATCTTTCCGCGCTTCTCGCCGACAAGCGCAAGAATGCCGTATGCATCGGCCCGGCGGCAGGCGTGGGGGTCGACACCCGCGATCGTGTGGAAACCGTGCTGATGAGCGGGGCGGCGGCGGTGCTCGATGCCGATGCGCTCTCGTCCTTCGCGGAGGAGAACGAGCGGCTTTACCGGCTGGTCGGCATGGGCCAGGGCAGGCCGGTGGTGATGACCCCGCACGGTGGCGAATTCTCTCGAATATTCAAAGGGCTGAGCGCTGCAAGTGAATCAAAAACTGAACTTGCGCGCAAGGCGGCCCAACGCTCCGGCGCAGTGATCATCCTGAAAGGTGCCGACACGGTGATTGCCGCGCCCGATGGGCGCGCCCGGGTGAACGTCAACGCGCCGCCATCGCTTGCCACGGCCGGCTCCGGCGATGTGCTGGCCGGGATCGTGACGGCGATGCTGGCGCAGGGGATGCCGGGCTTCGAGGCGGCTTCCGCCGCCGTGTGGCTGCACGGGGAAGCCGCCCGCCGCCATGGATCGCGGGGGCTGACGGCAGAGACGCTGCTCGGCAGCCTATGAACCGGCCGCTTGTTCTGCTGCTGGTCACCGGACTGGCCTTCGGCTGCAATTTTCCGTTGGGCAAGCTGGCGGTTGCCGCCGGCGTGAACCCCGCACTGTGGGCGGCGGTGATCTGCCTTGGCGCCGGGATTGCGGTGGGGGGGGCGGCGCTGTTGTTCGAGACCTCTAGCAAGGTGTCCGGGCTCTTCCGCTATGCCGTTGTCTCCTCGGTGATCTCCAATGTCATACCGCTGGCGCTGACCTTCGCGGCGATCCCGCACATCGGCAGCGGCTTGACGGCGATCCTCGTGGCCACCTCGCCGGTGACGACGGCCGTCCTTTCCATGGTCCTCAGGATACGGCCACCCAGCCCCCTGGGCCTTCTGGGGATCGCCGTTGGGCTTGCCGGGGCGGTGACCATCATCATCGCACGCCACGTCGGTTTCGCCGCGGAGGAGTCGCGCTGGCTGCTGCTCGCGGCGCTCATCCCGGTCTTCCTGGGGGCGGGCAACGTCTACCGGACGGCTGCATGGCCCCCGGGGGCGGGCCCCATGCGCCTTGGCGCCATTGTCAATCTGGCCGCGGTGCCGCCTCTGCTCGCCCTCGCCTGGGCACTCGGCGGGTTGGACCTGCTGGCACCGCTTGCCGCCATTCCCGGCATCGTGGCGGGGCAAGTCGTGGCCGCCACCGTCATGTACCTCACGTTCTTCCGCCTGCAGGCGGTGGGCGGGCCCACCTACCTCTCGCAGATCGGCTATGTGGCGGCGGCCGTCGGGGTGGCGGTGGGGGTGAGTTTCCTCGGCGAGCGCTACCCGCCCCTGGTGTGGGCGGGAATATCCGTGGTGGCGGCAGGGATCGGGCTGACCACCCTGGCCCAGGCGAGGGCGGTGAGGCGGGCCTGATTGCGGTCAATTGCGGGTGCTTTCTTCACTGGCATACCGAAAACCCCTCTGCTATAGACCGCGCCCATTGCAACGGCCCGGGCCTTTGGCTCGTGCGCGGGCGTGGTGAAATTGGCAGACACGCAGGATTTAGGTTCCTGTGGGGAAACCCGTGGGGGTTCAAGTCCCTCCGCCCGCACCAAGCACGAGCCGAGATTCATCCGGTGCCACTGGCCCATTGATTAGACGGAAGCAGGAACGATGCAGGTTACCGAGACGCTCAGCGCTGGCCTCAAGCGCGAATACAAGGTGGTGGTCGGCCAGGCCGAACTCAGCACTGAGCTGAACGCCAAGCTGGCGGACATGTCCAAGCGGGCCAACATCAAGGGCTTCCGCCCCGGCAAGGTGCCGGTGGCGCATCTCAAGCGCGTCTATGGCCGTTCGGCCATGGCCGAAGTGCTGCAGGACGCCGTCGACACGCGCTCGAAGAAGCTGCTCGAGGAAAAGAACCTGAAGCCGGCCTACCAGCCGGAAGTGAAGCTGCCGACCGATGAGGCCGAGATCGCCGCCGTCATGGACGGCAAGGGCGACCTCTCCTTCACCATGGCGCTTGAAGTGATTCCCGATTTCGACGTGAAGGATCATTCGGGCCTGGCGCTCGTCCGCCACGTCGTGCCGGTGGCCGACAGCGAGATCGAAGAGACGCTGAAGCGCATCGCCTCGCAGTCCAAGAACTTCGAGGAAAAGACCGACAACGCCACTGCGGGCGACCGCGTGACCATCAACTTCGTAGGCACCATCGACGGCGCCGCCTTCGATGGCGGCACGGCGGACGACGTGGCGCTCGAAATCGGCTCGGGCCAGTTCATTCCCGGCTTCGAGGACCAGCTGGTCGGCGCCAAGGCCGGTGACGAGATCACCGTGAAGGTGTCCTTCCCCGCCGACTACGGCGTTGCGGAGCTGGCCGGCAAGCCGGCTGAATTCGCCACCAAGGTGACCAAGGTCGAAGGCGCCAAGGAAGCCGAGATCGACGAGGACTTCGCCAAGAAGATGGGCTTCGAGGACCTCGCCAAGCTCAAGGACATGATCAAGGAGCGCATGGGCGCCGAGTACGCCCAGATGAGCGGCATGAAGCTGAAGCGCGACGTGCTCGACGCGCTCGACAAGGACTATTCCTTCGAGCTTCCCGAGAAGCTGGTGGAGGCCGAGTTCAACGGCATCTGGAACGCGCTGACGGGGGAAATGACCCGTTCGGGCAAGTCCTTCGCCGACGAGGGCACCACGGAAGAGGACGCCCGCAAGGAATACCGCGCCATCGCCGAGCGCCGCGTGCGCCTTGGCCTGGTGCTGGGCCGCATGGGCGAAAAGCAGGGCGTGGTCGTTTCCGAGCAGGAGCTGCAGAACGCGCTGATGAACCGCATGCGCCAGTTCCCCGGCCAGGAGAAGATGGTCATCGACTATTACCGCCGCAACCCGGCTGCGATGATGGAACTGCGTGGGCCGATCTTCGAGCAGAAGGTTGTCGATGCCATCGTCGCCACCGCCAAGCTGGACGAAAAGACCGTCTCCAAGGAAGAACTCCAGAAGATGGTCGAGGACGAGGAAGAGATGGCTTCGGCCTGATCTCCCGAACCGCGCGAATTCGTTACGGCCGGGCCTTGCGCCCGGCCGTTTTCGTTTCACGTCCAGAATCGGAATAAAATCCTTGACAGCGCGCGCTCGCCGTGCTAAGAACGGCCATTCTCCGAAATTGTATTCAGACGCCGGGCCATGTTCCCGGCGTTTTGTCGTGACGAGATGTGAGGGAGGTGTCGGGGTGAAAATCTATGGAGCGATCCAGGACTTGACCTGTTCATCCGTGAGGTTGCTGCCGCAGATGATGGTGGCCACCTTGCGGTTTCTGAAGCGTGCTGGATGGGACTGGATGGCGGCGACGCCCGCAGCGCCCGAGGGTTCGGCCAGCACGCCCGCGGTGTGGAAGAGCAGGCGCATCGCCACGATGATGTCGGCATCCTCCACCAGCAGCACGTCATCGACGATGCCGTCCATGTCATCGACCGCTTCCTTGATGGGCACGCGGACGCCGATGCCATCGGCAATGGTGGCGACGGAAGGCGGGAACAGCAGCGTGCCGGTGCGCCAGGATTTCTCCATGGCGTCGGCACCCGTGGCCTGGACGCCGATCACCTCGATGCCGGGGTGTGCGGCCTTGGCCCAGCGGGCGATGCCGGTGAGCAGCGCGCCGTTGCCTAGCGGCACGGCGAGCACATCCGGCTTGCCGGGTCCCGCCAGAAGCTCCAGCGCGATGGTGGCCGCGCCCTCGGCGGCTTCCGGGTCGAGGCCATCGGCCACCCACAGCCCGCCAGTCGCCTGGGCATGGGCCTCGCCCGCTTGCTTGGCGGCGTCGAAGTCATGGCCGGTCAGCACCATCTCGGCGCCGAGCGCCTTCATGCGGGCCACCTTCAGGGGGTTGGCGGTGGTGGCGGCGAAGAGGGTGAGCGGAATTCCCAGGCTGCGGCAGGCATAGGCCAGTGCCTGGCCCCAGTTGCCGGCACTGGCCCCCACCAGGCGGCGGCCGGCAAGTCTGCCATCGGCGGCGCGCGAGGCCACCAGATAACCCGCCCCCCGGCCCTTGAAGGACCGGATGGGGTTGGCGGTTTCGAGCTTGAGGGTGAGCGCGCAACCCAGGGTCTCGCTCAGCGGTTCGCAGTTGAACTGGGGTGAGTTCAGGAACACCGGGTCGATGAGGGTGGCGGCCCGGAGCACGTTTTCCAGGCGAAGCCGGTGGCCGGGCAGGGTATCGGCGGGCAGGGTGGGGGCGAGGCGTGTCATCGGGTTCCGGATCACTCTGTGCTGTTGTTCGCTTTTCGCATGGCAGGCCAAGCCCTTGCAAATGCGGGACTTCGCCGCAACCAGTGATTAACGCTGGTGGGGAAGCCCCTTCCATCCTCCCGCAGGCTCACCTATCTAAGGATCAACAGACAACCCGATTCATTCCGAAGGACATCCATGCGCGATCCCGTCGAATTCCTGACCACCGGCGCCTTCTGGCCCTCCGTCATCCAGCAGGAGAGCCGTGGCGAGCGCGTATATGACCTGCCGTCCCGCCTGCTGCGCGAACGTATCATCTTCATCACCGGACCGATTGACGATAACGTGGCGGCGTCGATCTGCATGCAGTTGCTGTTCCTCGAGGCGGAGAACCCCAAGAAGGAAATCTCCATGTATATCAACAGCCCGGGCGGTGTTGTCACCTCCGGGATGTCGATCTACGACACCATGCAGTTCATCCGCTGCCCGGTTTCCACCACAGTCATGGGGCAAGCGGCGTCCATGGGTTCGCTGCTGCTGACGGCAGGCGCGAAGGACATGCGTTTCGCGCTTCCCAACGCCCGCATCATGGTTCACCAGCCCTCGGGCGGTTACCAGGGCCAGGTCACCGACATCCTGATCCATGCCAAGGAAGTGGAAAGCCTGAAGCGCCGGCTGAACGAAATCTACGTCCATCACACCGGGCGCGACTACCAAACCATAGAGGATGCCCTCGAGCGCGACAATTTCTTCACCGCCGAAGCTGCCCTCGCGTTCGGCCTGATCGACAAGGTCATCGAAAAGCGGGCGGCGCCCGTCGAGAAATAAGGCATTGAGTTTTCCACCGGACATTGCGCCGGTGGGGCAGTTGGGTAATCAATTCTTGATTAACCATGTCCGCCCATGCTGAATTACTGATTTGAACCGGTCCGCCGGATACCTGCGACCGAACTGCGGCAATAGCGGTGAGGTCTTGTTAGAGACTGCGTGCGTATCATGCAGCACATGTCCAAGGAGATGGAATGAGTAAGGCAACGGGGAGCGACAGCAAGAACACCTTGTACTGCTCCTTCTGCGGCAAGAGCCAGCACGAGGTTCGCAAGCTGATTGCGGGCCCGACCGTGTTCATCTGCGATGAATGCGTCGAATTGTGCATGGACATCATCCGCGAGGAGAACAAGACCTCGCTGACGAAATCCAAGGACGGCGTGCCCACCCCGCACGAGATCCGCAAGGTGCTGGACGACTACGTCATCGGCCAGGAGCACGCCAAGAAGGTGCTCTCGGTGGCGGTCCACAATCATTACAAGCGCCTGAACCACGCCCAGAAGAACAACGACGTGGAACTGGCGAAGTCGAACATCCTGCTGGTCGGCCCCACGGGTTCCGGCAAGACGCTGCTGGCCCAGACGCTGGCCCGCATCCTGGATGTTCCCTTCACCATGGCGGACGCCACGACCCTGACCGAAGCCGGTTACGTGGGCGAGGACGTCGAGAACATCATCCTCAAGCTGCTGCAGTCGGCCGACTACAACGTCGAGCGGGCCCAGCGCGGGATCGTCTACATCGACGAAGTGGACAAGATCAGCCGCAAGTCGGACAACCCGTCCATCACGCGTGACGTGTCGGGCGAGGGCGTCCAGCAGGCGCTGCTCAAGATCATGGAAGGCACGGTTGCCTCCGTGCCGCCGCAGGGCGGCCGCAAGCATCCGCAGCAGGAATTCCTGCAGGTGGACACGACGAACATCCTGTTCATCTGCGGCGGCGCCTTTGCCGGCCTCGAGCGCATCATCAACCAGCGCTCCAAGGGTTCGGGCCTCGGCTTCGGCGCGGAAATCCGCTCCAACGAGGACCGCCGCACGGGTGCCGTGCTGCGCGAGCTCGAGCCGGAAGACCTGCTCAAGTTCGGTCTGATCCCTGAGTTCGTTGGCCGTCTGCCCGTGGTGGCGACTCTCGAAGACCTCGACGAGACCGCACTCGTGCAGATCCTGGTCGAGCCCAAGAACGCAATCGTGAAGCAGTACCAGCGTCTGTTCGAGATGGAGGGCGTGAAGCTCACCTTCCCGGACGAGGCGATGTCCGCCATTTCCCGCCGCGCCATCGAGCGCAAGACGGGTGCCCGTGGGCTGCGCTCCATCATGGAGTCGATCCTGCTCGAAACAATGTTCGACCTGCCCGCGATGACGGGTGTCGAGGAAGTTGTGATTTCGAAGGACGTGGTGGACGGAACGGCCAAGCCGTTGCTGATCTACGCCGACAAACAGGCTGGCAAGGCAACCGTTTCCGCCTGAGGCTGCCGTCTACAAGCTTAAGGAATGGCCGGGGTTGCGCCCGGCCATTTCTGTTGGTTCCTCACCATCGCGGGGCTTGATCCGGGCATCCTTCGGCGCCGAAAAAGGATCGCCGGGTCACGCCCGGCGAAGGCGACAAGAGGGTGAACGGAACCTCTGCCGAGTGCATTGAAATTTCCGCATGCACTCTCCACATGTCCCCCAACGCTGAGGCTGCTCTTCGAGGTGATTTGTGCGTAAGATGTACATGATTCACTGATTTGCGGCTCAACGGCCAAGAACCCGGGCGCCCTTGTTTGGCGGCATTCTCGCGCCAGACGCAGCCGGCGGCCCATGAAAGGAAGTAGTATGAGCAACACGACCCCCGCAGGAAGCTTTGAGACGATCCCGGTCCTGCCGCTCCGCGACATCGTCGTCTTCCCGCACATGATCGTTCCGCTCTTCGTGGGGCGTGAAAAGTCGATCAAGGCGCTGGAAGAGGTGATGCGCGAAGACAAGCGCATCCTGCTCGTCGCACAGAAGAACCCCGCCGATGATGATCCGGCGTCCGATGCCGTGTTCGAAGTGGGAACCCTGGCGCAGGTGCTGCAGTTGCTGAAGCTGCCCGACGGCACCGTGAAGGTGCTCGTCGAAGGCTCCGACCGCGCGCGCGTGCACGGCTTCTCCGACCGTACCGAATTCTTCGAGGCGGAAGTTGAGGTGCTGCCCTCCGACCACGGCGCTACTGCCGAGACCGAGGCGCTGGCCCGCACCGCCGTCTCGCAGTTCGACAGCTATGTGAAGCTGAACAAGAAGGTGCCGCAGGAAGTGCTGGCATCGGTTGGGCAGATCACCGATCCCTCGAAGCTCGCCGACACCATTGCCGCGCACCTCGCCATCAAGATCGTCGAGAAGCAGGAGCTTCTCGAGATGACCTCCGTCGCGCAACGGCTGGAGAAGGTCTATGCGCTGATGGAAGGCGAGATCTCCGTTCTCCAGGTCGAGAAGCGCATCCGCAGCAGAGTCAAGCGCCAGATGGAGAAGACCCAGCGCGAATACTATCTGAATGAGCAGATGAAGGCCATTCAGAAGGAGTTGGGCGACGGCGACGAGAAGAACGAGATCGACGAGCTCGAGGGCCGCATCAAGAAGACCAAGCTCTCCAAGGAGGCACGCGAGCGCGCCGACGCGGAGATCAAGAAGCTTCGCCAGATGAGCCCGATGTCGGCAGAAGCCACCGTCGTGCGCAACTATCTCGACTGGCTGCTCGGCATTCCGTGGGGCCAGAAGAGCAAGGTCAAGAACGACCTCAAGTTCGCCGAGGAAGTGCTCGATGCCGATCACTTCGGCCTCGACAAGGTGAAGGAGCGCATCCTCGAGTATCTCGCGGTGCAGAGCCGCACCAACAAGCTCCGTGGGCCCATCCTGTGCCTCGTCGGTCCGCCCGGCGTCGGCAAGACCTCGCTCGGCAAGTCGATCGCCAAGGCCACGGGACGCGAGTTCATCCGCATGTCGCTTGGCGGCGTGCGTGACGAGGCCGAGATCCGTGGTCACCGCCGCACCTACATCGGTTCGATGCCCGGCAAGGTCATCCAGTCGATGAAGAAGGCGAAGAAGTCCAACCCGCTCTTCCTGCTCGACGAGATCGACAAGATGGGCATGGACTTCCGTGGCGATCCGTCGGCAGCACTTCTCGAGGTGCTGGATCCGGAACAGAACGCGACCTTCATGGATCATTACCTCGAGGTCGAATACGACCTTTCGAACGTGATGTTCGTGACGACCTCGAACACGCTCAACATTCCGCCGGCCCTGCTCGACCGCATGGAGATCATCCGGATTGCGGGCTACACGGAAGAAGAGAAGTACGAGATCGCGCGTCGCCACCTGATCCCGAAGTCCAGCGAGCACCACGGTCTTCAGGCCAAGGAGTTCGAGGTGACGGAAGAAGCGCTCTACGAGGTGATCCGCCGTTACACGCGGGAAGCCGGTGTGCGCAACCTCGAGCGTGAGGTGAATTCACTCGCCCGCAAGGCAGTGAAGGAACTGATGACGAGCAAGGGCAAGAAGAAGATCACCGTGACGCCCGACGTCGTCGAGCAGTATCTCGGCGTGCCGAAGTATCGCTATGGCGAAGCCGAGCACGAGGACCAGGTCGGCGTCGTCACCGGTCTTGCCTGGACGGAAGTGGGTGGCGAGATCCTGACGATCGAAGCGCTCATGATGCCGGGCAAGGGCAAGATGACGGTGACCGGCAACCTGCGCGACGTGATGAAGGAGTCGATTTCGGCTGCTTCCTCCTACGTCCGCTCGCGGGCCGCGACCATCGGAGTCAAGCCGCCGGTGTTCGACAAGCGCGACATCCACGTGCACGTGCCGGAAGGTGCGACGCCGAAGGATGGCCCGTCTGCCGGCATCGCCATGGTCACGGCCATCGTCTCGGTCATGACCGGCATCCCCGTTCGCAGGGACGTGGCGATGACGGGCGAGATCACGCTCAGGGGCCGCGTTCTGCCGATCGGCGGTCTGAAGGAAAAGCTGCTCGCAGCACTTCGCGCCGGCATCAAGACCGTCATGATCCCCGAGGAGAACGTGAAGGATCTCACGGAAATCCCGGAGAACGTGAAGAAGGGCCTGGAGATCATCCCGGTCGCCCTCATGGACGACGTCCTCAAGCATGCGCTGACCCGCATGCCGGAGCCGATCACCTGGGACGAGGCAGCAGAGGAAGCCGCAGCAGCAGCCCGAGCCGCCGCTGAAAGGTCAGGCGAGAGCGCCGCTCGGGCCCACTGAGGCACCGCCATCGAAGACATGAGGGCCGCCCTTCGGGGCGGCCCTTTTTCGTGCGCGGCACCGAGCAGAAGACGCACTGCCGCAAGTTTGGGCAAAAGTTCCTGTGCCCATCTTCAAAGCTTGAAATTACCTACGAATCGCCGACACATAGCAAGCGTAATGCGTTCCGGGCGTGGCAACGGCAGCGAGGAGACGGCAACAGCGCAGAGCTAGTTTCTGGCACTACTCAAATCACATCGGCCCCGTGCGCCCTCAGAAATCGCACGGGGTTTTTTGTTGGCTTGATTGTGGAGAGCCCGGGCGCTAAGCCAGCCCCGGTCGGGCGATTAGCTCAGTTGGTAGAGCGCTTCGTTTACACCGAAGATGTCGGGAGTTCGAGTCTCTCATCGCCCACCA
>CAMDBX010000020.1 GCA_945889445.1 Rhizobium sp. Q54 | reverse complement strand
CATGATGAGAATTGAGAATGTTGCCTAGGCAGCGGGTTTCTTCAGCCGCCGATCTTCGCGGGGTCGAAGGGTGTCGTCTGGTAGAGCTCGTTGATCCAGTTGCCGAACAGGAGGTGCGCGTGGCTGCGCCAGCGGTTCTCAGGCGGTTGTTCCGGATCGTCCTTGGGGAAGTAGTTGACGGGAAGATCGATGGGCTTGCCCGCGTTCCGGTCGCGCCAGTATTCGTCCGACAGCGAGGTGGTGTCGTACTCGATGTGGTTGAACATGTAGAGCGAGCGCTTTGACGGATCGTTGATGAGGCAAAGGCCCGCCTGGTCCGACTCCATCAGCAGTTCGAGGCCGCGGTCGGCGGGCAGGTCTGCCCGGTGGTTCTCGGTCCAGCGCGACACGGGGATCGAGAAATCATCCGAGAAGCCGCGCAAGTAGGGCGAGTTGGGCTTCAGGTTGCGGTGAGTGTAGACGCCGAAGCGCTTCTTGGGCAGCGCGTGCTTGGGCACCTTGTGGAAGTGCCAGAGGCCCGCCTGCGCGCCCCAGCAGATGTTGAAGGTGGACTGCACGTGCGTCTGCGTCCAGTCATAGATGCGCGACAGCTCGTCCCAGTAGTTGACGTCGCTGAAGTCGAGAAGTTCCACGGGTGCGCCGGTGACGATGAAGCCGTCGAACTTCTGGTCCTTCACGTCCTCCCAGTCCTCGTAGAAGGCGAGCATGTGTTCCGGGCTCGCGTTCTTCGGCGTGTGCGACGTGATCTTGACGAGGGTGAGCTCCACCTGCAGCGGTGTCGCACCAATCAGGCGCGCGAACTGCGTCTCGGTCTTGATCTTGTTGGGCATCAGGTTGAGGAGGCCGATCTTCAGGGGGCGGATGTCCTGGCGGGCGGCGCTCGCTTCCGTCATCACCATCACGCCCTCGGAATCGAGCGTGCGGCGGGCGGGAAGGTCGTTCGGAATGCGGATGGGCATGTGACTTACTTTGCGATGGCGTTGGCGACGAGTGCGGTGAAGTCCTGTTCGGACTGGACGTCTGGAACGTCTCGCATTCGGACCGTGTAGCCGAAATTATCGGCAATCGCCTTGTAGAGCGGGATGCGGTGGTGAAGCAGCTGCTCGAAGCCCCACACGGCGAAGCCGTCCGGGTCGACCTGATCGTCGTTCGAAATCTTATTGATCTCCTTGTACTCCGCCCACTTCTTCTCGAGGAACTGGGGCTGGTAGTACATGGGCTTCGGATCCTTGCGGAAGCGCTCCGCCAGCATGCGGGTGTGTTCGGGCGTGCCCTCGATGTAGAGGAGCAGGGTGTTCTCCGCGAGGCAGGAGAGCACGGGATCGCGCGGGTTCGACGGATCGACGATCTCGCACAGCGAGCCGCCGGAGTCGCAGACGAAGTTCTCGTAACTGTAGATGTCGCGCGACTTCTCGATGAAGGCGGGAACATCGAGCAGGGCTGAAATCTCGGCTGCACGGTGCTGTGTCTGCCGCCTGCGGTATTCTGCAAAGGAAATGCCACCCTTGTCCGGATTGCCGGGCTTGCCGAGATAGGTCGACAGCGGCTTCAGGTGATCGAAGGTGATGTTGGACTGGATGTGGATCGAGTCCGACAGCAGCAGGTCACGCAGGAACGGAACGCGCATCGCCTCGCGCTTGAAGTTGTCGACGATGTGCTCGCCCATGTAGCGGGTGCCGATGCGGTAATCGACGGAATAGTGGTACCAGCCCGAATCCTGCAGGAGGTTCGAGAGCGTTGTCTTGCCCACACCGGACATGCCGAATATGGTGACTGCCTTCTGCGGCTGGTTCGCGAAGTCTTTGCCTGAAGTGAAGCGCATGAGGCGTTCCATAGCGGAAGGCATGGGGCGGGAGCAACTGGTGCGTTTGCGTGAGGCTTGAGAATGATCGACGCGAATTATTCCGAACGGACCTGGTACGAGGCCACGGTGGACCGGGGGGCGCTCCGCCCCGCCCTGATGGGCCGGGTCGAGGCCGAGGCCTGCGTGATCGGGGCGGGCCTCGCCGGGCTGACGACCGCGCTGGAACTGGCCCGGCGGGGCAAATCCGTGGTGCTGCTGGAGGCCAAGCGGATCGCCTGGGGGGCTTCCGGGCGGAACGGCGGCTTCGTGTCCAACGGCTTTGCCGAAGGCATGGGCGCTGTGGCGAAGCGGGTGGGGCTCACCGCCGCGCAGGCGCTTTACCAGCTGTCCCGCCATGGCACCGAGTTCGTGCGCCGCGAGATTGCCGAGACCGACCCCTCGATCCGGATGGGCGACGGCTGGCAGGGCTGCATCCGCTATTCCAACGCCGCCGAAAAGCAGGCGGCGGTGGCCGAGATGACCCGCGACTATGGCCAGGAGATGTCGTTCTTCGACGTGACGGAGACCCGCGCGCGGGTGAACACGAAGCGCTATTTCCAGTCCTCCTACGACCCCACCGCCTTCCACATGCACCCGTTGCGCTATGCGCTGATGATTGCGAAGAAAGCGGAAGCGGCGGGGGCAAGGCTTTACGAGAATTCGCCGGCGGTGTCGGTGGAGAAGCAGGGCGCGCTGTGGTCGGTGCGCACCGCGCAGGGTGAAGCGCGGGCGGCGAATGTCGTCTATTGCGTCTCGTCGCTTGACCGGACGCTGCACCAGCCGACGGGCCGCGCCGTGCTGCCGGTTGCCACCTATGTGGCGGTGACAGAGCCACTGACGCAGGATGTGATCCGTACACGGAGCGCCATTTCGGATACGCGGCGTGCAGGCAACTATTACCGGCTGGTGGACGAGGGGCGTCTCCTTTGGGGTGGCGCCATCACCACCCGCGTCTCGGAGCCTGCACACCTCGCCGAGCGCATGAAGGGCGACATGGTGTCGGTGTTCCCCGAACTGGGCAACCCGAAGATCGATTATGCCTGGGCTGGCCTGATGGGCTATGCGAGGCACTTCATGCCGTTGATCGGCTCCGACGGGCAGGGACAGTGGTGGGCGACCGCCTTCGGTGGCCATGGCATGAACACCACGGCGATGGGCGGCATCCTGATGGCGCGTGCCATCGGTGCCAAGGACGATGAATATCGCCGCTTCAGTCCTTATGCGCCCGATTGGGCGGGCGGGCCCTTCGGCCGCGTGGGCGTGCAGGCGGGCTATTGGTACATGCAATTGAAGGACGTGATCGACGAGCGGCGCTACGGAAAGGCCGCCTGACATGGCCTTCGGCAGCCCGGCACTCAGCAACAACGCCTCCTTCGACCCCTATTGGTGGCGCGCTGCCCCGCACGAAGATCAGGCACGCGCTGCCCCGCCCAAGCGCACCGACGTGGCGATCGTCGGCTCCGGCATCACCGGCCTGAATGCGGCGATCAACCTCGCCCGCGGCGGGCGGCAGGTGACGGTGTTCGAGGCGAAGGAGCCGGGCCATGGCGCTTCCACCCGCAATGCGGGTTATGTGGGCCGCACGCTGAAGCATTCCTTCGGCGAGATCATGGAGACTGAGGGCCTCGACAAGGCCAAGGCCACCTATGGCGAGCTGATGGAGGCCTTCATCGCCGTCAGGGACGTGGTGGAGCGGGAGAAGATCGCCTGCCACTACAAGCAGCAGGGGCGGCTGCTGATGGCGACCTCCACCAAGATGTATGACGACATGGCGCGCGAGTTCGGCTTGCGCGAGAAGCATCTTGGCGAGCCGTTCCAGACTGTGAGCCGGGCGGAGCAGCGCGAGGAGATCGCCACCGACCACTATTTCGGCGGCGTGCGCATTCCGGACCATGCCGGGCTGCACCCGGGGCTTTATCACCAGGGTCTGCTCGATGCGGCGCGCGCGGCGGGTGTCACCATCTGCGCCCACACACCCGTCTATGGTTATCGCAGGCAAGCACAGGGCTTCACGGTGTTCGTGAAGGGCGCGAAGGTCGAGGCGCGCGAGCTGGTGTTCGCCACCAATGGCTATGGCGGCAAGGAGTTTCCGTGGCTGCAGCGGCGCATCATGCCGTTCCACGCCTATCAGGCGGTGACCGCACCGATGAGCGAGAACCGGGTGCGCGCGCTGCTGCCCGGAGACCGCACCTTCATCGACTGGAACTTCAACGTCGACTGGATGAGGATCGCGCCGGGTGACAACACGCGCCTCCAGTTCGGCGGGCTGACGGGCGAGGTGGATGCCGACCTGCGCATCATGGCCGAGCGGTTGCAGCAGCGGCTGGTGCGGATATTCCCCGACATGGAGGGCATCCAGTTCGACAATGTGTGGACAGGCAAGTGCGGCGGCACCTTCGACATCACGCCGCGTATCGGCTGCCATGAGGGTGCTCATTATGGCAGCGGCTACTGCTTCGCCGGGGTGCCGATGGGCACGCTGTTCGGCATCAAGATCGCGCGACGAATCCTGGGCGAGACGGGCGGCGAGAGCGTGTTCGACACGGCGCCGCCCGCCAAGTTCTGGTATCGCGGCAATGCGTGGTTCGTGCCCCATGCGCTGAAATGGATGAGCCGCAACGACCGCTGAGCGGAATATCAACCGGACGTTTTCGCAGTGTGATGCATATCACGGCGGCGGCCCGCGGGCGGCCTATGATCCCTTCCATACGTTGAAGCGGAAGGAGAGGCCCATGGGACGCCTGACACGCCGGACACTGTTCGCTGCCGCCATCCTCGGCATCTGCCTTGCGGCGCCGGCCGCCCATGCCGCCTGCTTCGAATCGGGCATCGGCTGCACCGATGACCACGACATGTCCAAGAGCGCGCTTCGCGGCCTGTCCTGCGATGCGCTGTGGACGGTGCGCAACACCATTTACGACGAGAACGGCTACTGCTTCCGGACGGCGCGGGCCAAGGAGATCTTCTCCAACGAGGGCTGCCACGTCAGCAACGCGGCCGCACTCAAGTTCAATGCCTATGAGCGCGCCAACATCGACCGGATCGTGGCGGTGGAGCGCAGAAAGGGCTGCCGCTAGGCGGATCAACACCGGGCGGGAAAGTTTCCCGCAGGTAGCAGATTGATGCTGGCGACGGATTTCTTCCTGCACGCCGCCGCGCTGGTTTGACATGCGTCAAAACAGACATGGGCGGATGTGTGCGTAAGTTGCCGTTACCAGAATACCCGGCGCCGCCCGCCTGACGGGCTGTGCCCCTCACGTGATTTCCTGCCGGCCAAGGCGCAGCTGAAGGCCCGGACTCAATGTGGCGAGCGGAGGACTTGAGAATGCTGTGGTTCACTGAAAACACCGTTCCGGCGAGGCGCCTCCGGGCCATTGCCGCGGCGCTGCTGCTGATGGCGGGCTCACCCGCCGCCGTGCAGGCCGGCGAGGGTGCCGGGCTGCTGAGCCCCGGTGATGCGGTGGTGACAGGCTTCTCGGGCACCTTGCCGCCGCCCGATGGGCTGCCCGACGGCGCGGACCCGCTGGACTATACATTCATCGATCCCGATGGTGCCGCGATGCAGGTGCAGCGCTTCCTTCCGGCAGGGCCGCCGGCCGGGCAACTGATCGACGCGCCTGCGCTTGTCACCGCGCCGGCCCGCGACGTGGGCCAGGTCTTCGCCGTGACGCTCGACGATGCGCAGGCTCCCAACATCTATCTCGGCGCCACATCGTCCTTCGGCATTCACATCGTGGCACCGGGCGACGACGGCACGCCGCGCCATGTGAAGCAGGGCATGCCCGGCGCGCAGTTCATGCAGGGCCAATGGGGCACCGACAAGGGCGGCGCGCCCGGCAGCATCTACCGGATGGACGGCACCACGGGCGAGATCACGCTGTTCTCCTCGATCGGCAGCAATGCCGGGCCGGGGCTGGGCGACGTGGTGTTCGACCGCGCCACCCGCCAGTTCTTCGCCTCCGACCTCGACACCGGCCTGATCTACCGCCTCGATTCATCGGGCCTCATCGCCGACACCTTCGACCATGGCCAAGTAGCGCGCCCGGCCAGGGGTCTGCCGCCTGTCGCCGACGACGGCAGCCGGATGAACATTTCCAACCCGGCCTTCAATTCGGAAGATCCGGCCACATGGGGGCTGACCCAGCCCGAACGCCGCGTGGGCGGCATGGCCGCCTATGGCGGCCGCCTCTATTACGCCGTGGCGGAGGGGCCGCAGGTGTGGTCCGTCGGGATCGAACTTGACGGGTCGTTCCGCGCCGACGCGCGCTGGGAGCTCGACGTGGCGGGCCTCGCCAGCACCAACCCCGTGACCGACATGGTGTTCGATTCCACCGGGCGCATGATCCTCGCACAGCGCGGCGGCCAGCGTGGCAGCTTCGACTACAGCGTCTTCGCCGAACCCAAGACGTCCTCGGTGGTGCGCTACACCCGCGAGATCCCCGATGATCCGGCAACGCCCGGCACCTGGGTGCCGGTGCCTGACGAATATGCGGTGGGCTTCCGCCCCGACCAGCGCAACACCGATGGCGGCGTTGCCCTGGGTTATGGTTTCGATTCGAACGGCGTGGTGCGCGGCGGTTCCTGCAACGCCTTCCTGTGGACCACGGGCGAGGCGCTGCGTGATGATCCGGCACTGGCCGCACAGCTTGCAGCCGGTGGCCCGGCCATCGTCGACGGGCTTCAGGGCAATGACGCATCGCTGGTGAAGCCGGCGAATTCGCCGCCCTTCGGTTCCTATTTCACCGATTATGACGGCAACTTCGACCATCCCGAACGGCAAGGCTGGATGGGCGACGTCGAAATCTATCAGCCGTGCGAAGGCGCACAGGGTTATCTCGGTTATCCTGGTTACCAGCCGCCGCCCTTCTACTTCCCGCCCGGCTATGAGCCGCCGCCGTCGGGCTCCTTCAACCTGACGCTCGACAAGGAAGCGACACCCGGGCTGTGCGTGCCCGGTGAACTGGGCTGGTTGTGCTACTACACGATCCGCGTCACCAACACCGGCTCGGTGCCCTATTGGGGGCCGCTCACGGTGCGCGACTGGATGCCGGTGCTGGCGCCCGGCGCGGTGGTGAGCTTCGACTTCCAGCCGCCGTGGTTGTGCACGGCACTGGGGCTTGCCGAGTATGAGTGCACGCTGCCTGGCGCCTTCCTGTGGCCGGGCGACAGCGTTGACCTGTTCGTCACCGTGGCACAGCCGCTGGGGGCAATCGGGATCAACGACGTGGTGAACGGCAACATCTGTTTTGCCGGAAACGGCGCGGAGATCTTCTGGTGGGATGGCTATGGCGACGCCAACCCGTGGGATGACTTCGACTATGCCGAGGCGCAGATCCCGGACGAGGACTGCCTGCCGCGTGGCGACAACACCAACCTGACCATTGCCAAGCGCGCGGTGAATGAACGCTGCACGCTGGACGGCGGCAACTGGAACTGCGACTTCCTCATCAACGTCACCAATACGGGCCCCGGCATGTACAATGGCCCGATCTCGGTGGTGGACGAGATGTCGGTGGATGGCGCGGTGAATTATGGCCCGCAGCCCAACCCTCCCGGCTGGAACTGCGTGGCGGGTGGTGGCGGAAGCCATGCCTGCAGCCATGCGCCGGTCAGCCTGAACCCGGGCCAGAGCGTCGAGCTGTGGTTCTCGGTGAAGGTGCCGGCACGCGAGCATGAGGCCGCCAACCGCTGCAGCGTGGTGAACCGCGTGCGCATCACCGATGCGCCCGGCGGCTCGCCCGGCAACATCAACGCGGGCGATGACCAGGCGCAGGCCGAGGCCCAGACACCCGGCCCCAACTGCGTGCCGGAGACGGGCAAGAAGTCAGACCTCTCGATCACCAAGGAGCCCAAGGGCTGTGAGTATACGCCGGGTGGCGCTGGCTTCGCCTGCGCCTTCGTGGTGACGGTGAAGAACGAAGGCCCCGATGAATTCGCCGGCGTGGTGACGGTTCACGATGAACCGTCGGCTGGCGGCGCGGCACCTTTGTTCGCGGCACCCTGGGCCTGCGTGCCTGCCGGTGGCGGCTTCGACTGTTCGCTCGATCTCTCCGCCGCGCCGCTTGGCGCCGGCGAGAGCCGGCCGCTGAACATGGCGATGATGGTGCCGGTGGGCCGGCAGATCTGCGAGATCGGCAACCAGGCGAGCATCAAGGTGCCCGTCGGCGGAAGCGATGCCAACAGCAATGCCGGCAACGATGCCACCGCGCTCGTCACCCAGGAGGTGCCGTCGCCTGAGTGCAACCCGCCGCAGGCGCCGCAATCCAACCTGATCATCACCAAGACGGGCATCGGCTGCGAACTTGGTGGCAATGCGAATCTCACGGCCGTGCTGGCCCAGCCCTCGGGCGTCATCTGCAGCTACCAGGTGACGGTCACCAATGCCGGGCCTGGCAACGTGAACGAGGCGGTCACCTTCTTCGACGCGCCAAGCGTGGCGGGCCTCACGGCGATTGCTCCTGCCGGCGGCCAGCCTGGCTGGGTCTGTGCTGCGCCGGGCCCAATGACGGCCTGCACCAACGGGGCAGGCATGCCGGCGGGCGCCACGGCGACCTTCAATGTGCAGGTCGCCACGACCCGCGCCGCGGTGCGCGCCAGCCAGTGCCGCGTCGTGAACCAGGCCTGGATCTCGCAGCCGGTCGGTGCGCCACTCAATGGCATTGCCGCGGATGACGTGGCAACGGCTGTCGCCAATGGTCCGGTCAACATCTGCACCGATGTGCAGGACCAGAAGATCGACATGTGCCCCACGGAAAGGCAGATGCCGGATCAGGGCTGCTGCCCGGAAGGCCAGAGGTGGAACGGCCAGTCGTGCTCGGGCGGGATAACCAAGCCGGTCTGCCCGTCCGGCACCTCTGGGACATATCCGAACTGCAAGACGGTGACCAAGCCGGTGTGCCCGTCCGGCACCACGGGCAAGTACCCGAACTGCAAGACGGTGACCAAGCCAGTGTGTCCGTCCGGTACCACGGGTAAGTATCCGAACTGCAAGAAGATCACGGTCCGCTATTGCCCCTCCGACTCGGTGGGCACGTATCCGAACTGCGTGTGCCGCAAGGGGACCTATGGCGAACCGGGCAATTGCCGTCAGAAGCAATGCCCGAAGGGCACGGTTGGTAAATGGCCGAACTGCGAGACCATCGTCCGCGATTGCCCGAAGGGCTCCGTCGGAACATGGCCGAACTGCACAAAGCCAAACCCGCGCTGCCCGAAGGGCACCTCCGGAAAGTGGCCGAACTGCGTGACCAATGTCTGTCCGAAGGGAACATATGGCGAGTGGCCGAACTGCTACAAGCCGGGGGGCACCAACAACAAGACCCCCGGCACCAATAACAGGACGCCCAACACCAACTGTCCTGACGGCTATGTCTACAGCGAGAAGGTGAAGACCTGCGTGCGCAAGAAGAACCAGAAGCGCAAGCAGCAGGAACAGCCGCAACAGCAAGAGCCGCTGCTGCAGGCGCCGACCTACAAGATCGATCCGAACCTTCTGCAGCAGCAGTGATCACGTGACGGGCAGGCGCCGGGCTTCCGGCGCCTGCCGGACTAGCGGCCCTCGCGCCGTGCCATGAAGGCCAGGCGTTCGAACAGCATCACGTCCTGCTCGTTTTTGAGGAGGGCTCCGTGCAGCGGCGGGATGACCTTGCGCGGGTCGCGCTCGCGCAGCGCCTCGACGTCGATGTCCTCGTTGAGGATCAGCTTCAGCCAGTCGAGGAGTTCGGAGGTGGAAGGCTTCTTCTTGAGGCCCGGCACGTCGCGCAGTTCGAAGAAAATGTTGAGCGCCTCCGACACCAGCCGCTTCTTGATGCCGGGGAAGTGCACGTCGACGATGGCCTGCATGGTCTCGGCATCAGGGAACTTGATGTAGTGGAAGAAGCAGCGCCGCAGGAAGGCGTCGGGGAGCTCCTTCTCGTTGTTGGACGTGATGATGACGATGGGGCGGCGCTCGGCCTTCACGATCTTGCCCGTCTCGTAGACAAAGAATTCCATGCGGTCCAACTCCTGCAGCAGGTCGTTGGGGAATTCGATGTCGGCCTTGTCGATCTCGTCGATCAGCAGCACCGGACGCTCGGGCGCGGTGAAGGCCTCCCACAGCTTGCCGCGGCGAATGTAGTTGGCAATGTCGTGTACGCGCGTGTCGCCCAGCTGCGAGTCGCGCAGGCGGGCCACCGCGTCATACTCATAGAGGCCCTGCTGCGCCTTGGTGGTGGACTTGATGTGCCACTCGATGATGGGTGCGCCGAGGCCCGAGGCAATCTCGCGCGCCAGCACCGTCTTGCCGGTGCCGGGTTCGCCCTTCACCAGGAGCGGGCGCTCCAGCACGATGGCCGCGTTGACGGCCGTTTTCAGGTCGTCGGTTGCGACATAATCCGCTGTTCCTTCAAAGCGCATGCGTTCGTGGTCCTTCTGGTTCCGGCCGGGAGCCTTTGTGGCATTCCGCGGAGCGCCTGGCAAATGTCATAAAAACGTTGCAAATTCATGGCCATAGCAGGCCTGTGGATGGCCCGACCGGGGTGCAAGCCAGCTATTGTGGAAGGCCCGGGCTGACGCTATAAGCCGCGCCCAAGCAGGGGTTCACAGAGAGTTCGAAATGGCTGCAGAAGTCGACGAAGCCTACAAACCCAGTGACGACGAGCCGTTCATGAATGAACGGCAGCGCGAATATTTCCGGGCAAAGCTCATGACCTGGAAGGAAGAGATCCTGAAGGAAAGCCGGGAAACCATCGCCCATCTGCAGGACGAGAACCACGTCCTGCCCGACTTGGCCGACCGCGCGTCCTCCGAAACCGACCGTTCGCTGGAGCTGCGCACCCGCGACCGCCAGCGCAAGCTGATCTCCAAGATCGACTCGGCGCTGAAGCGGATCGAAGACGGATCCTACGGATATTGCGAGGAAACGGGTGAGCCGATCAGCCTGAAGCGGCTGGACGCGCGCCCGATTGCCACGCTGTCGATCGAGGCACAGGAACGCCACGAGCGACGCGAACGCGTGTACCGGGACGATTGAGCGACAAGGGCGGCCTCCGGGTGGCCTCTTCATTTTCGCCCCTGACGCAGGGTTTTACGGATTCACATTCCCCCGAGCTCGGCTAGAGGTTTCGCCGAACGCATTCTCGAAAGGATACGCACATGCGCATTATCACCGCCATCGCCCTTCTGGCGATCACCGCTGCCCCGGCCTTCGCGGGCGCCGCCGAGGCCACGAGCTGCGCCTCGGGCCTCGATACCAATGGCCAGGCCATCTTCAGCGCCGCAATGCCGCAGGTGACGCCCGGCGTCGACCTCAAGGCCGTTGTGACGACCGCGACGAAGGCGCTCGTCGAGTCGGGCCAGGTACCGATGTCGGCTGCCCGCCCCGCTGCCATGGCGGCTGGCAAGTGCCTGAAGCTGGCGATGCAGTAAGCATTCCGCCACCGCCGACCACAGCATGCGCGGGGCCCTGTCCCCGCGCATTTTTGTTCAAACGAAGAGATCGACCTTCTCGAAGGTCCGCACGTCCACCAGGCCGATGTCCGAGATCCGCAACTCGGGAATCACCACCAGCGCCAGCAGCGAGTGCTGCATGTAGGCGTTGTTGAGGGTGCAGCCGCAGGCCTTCATGGCGTCGACAAGTTGGCCGGCCTTCACCGCGACGATCTCGGCGCGCTCGTCCGACATCAGCCCCGCGATGGGCAGTTCGACCAGCGCCAGCGTTCTGCCCTTGCTGACCACCACCGCACCGCCGCCCACCTTGCGTAAAATGTTGGCCGCGGTGGCCATGTCGTCGCGGTTGGTGCCGACGACGATCATGTGGTGGCTGTCATGGGCGACGGTGGAGGCCACCGCGCAATCGACATTGTAGCCGAAGCCCGAGACGAAGGCGTTGCTGATGCCGCCCGTGGCCTTGTGGCGCTCGACCACGGCGGTCTGGCAGACGCCGGACTGGCCGTCGGCATCGACGAGGCCGGATGAGACCTTCAACCGCTTCTCCAGCGCGCGCGTTGGCGCCTGGTTCTCGATGACGCCGATGACGCGGGCCGTCACTTCGTTCGCGCCCTTGGGGGCGGCGATGGCGAAATCCGCCGCTGTTAGGTCACGCTTCATGTTGACGGTGTTCTTGGCACTGGCGGGGTAGGCGAAGGCTGGAATATCCGCCGTCAGTTTTCCGTGCTCGGCCAGCACCTTGCCGCGGGCAATGACCATTTCGATGGGAAGCGTCACGAGATCCGAGGTGAGAACAACGTCGGCGCGGCGGCCGGGCGTGATGGAACCCAACTCACGCTCGAGGCCGAAATGCTGGGCGGTGTTCAGCGTGGCCATCTGGATGGCGGTGATGGGCTTGAGCCCCTGGGCGATGGCATGGCGGACGACACGGTTCATGTGCCCGTCCTTCACCAGCGTTCCGGAATGCGAATCATCCGTGCACAGAATGAAATTGCGGGGATCGAGCCCACTCTCGGTGACCACCTTGATCTGGGCTGCCACGTCATACCAGGCGGACCCCAGCCGCAGCATGGCGCGCATGCCCTGGCGGACCCGGGCGATGGCGTCCTCGGCGCGCGTGCCCTCGTGGTCATCGGCGGGGCCGCCCGCGGCATAGGCGTGGAAGGGCAGGCCGAGGTCGGGCGAGGCATAATGGCCACCCACCGTCTTGCCGGCGCGCTGGGTGGCGGCAATCTCCGCCAGCATCTTGTGGTCGCCGGCGATCACGCCGGGAAAATTCATCATCTCGCCGAGGCCGATGATGTTGGGCCAGGCCATCGCCTCGCGCACCTCGTCGGGGCCGAGCACCGCGCCGGGGTTCTCGAGGCCCGGCGCGCTTGGCACGCAGGAGGGCATCTGCACGAAGACACTGACGGGAAGGCCCATCGCCTCGTCATGCATGAGCCTGACGCCCGGCAGGCCCAGCACATTGGCGATCTCGTGCGGGTCGATGAACATCGAGGTGGTGCCGTGTGGAATTACGGCGCGGGCGAATTCGGTGACCGTCACCATGCCGCTTTCCACATGCATGTGCGCATCGCAGAGGCCCGGCACCAGATAACGGCCATCAGCATCGATCACCTGCGTGGCGGGGCCGATGGCGTGGGATGCGTCAGGCCCCACATAGGCGAAGCGGCCAGCGGCGATGGCGATGTCGGTGCCGGGAATGATCTCGCCCGAATGAACGTTCACCCAGCGGCCGTTGCGGATCACCATGTCGGCCTTGGCGCGGCCCGTGGCGGTGTCGACCAAAAGGGCGGCACTGTCGGCCCAACTCTGCAATGCGCTCATGGTGAACTCCTCGTTTGGAGGCACTATAGATGGCGGGCGTCCTCGCGCAATCAATGCGCCATGATAGCGAGCGCCTCGTCGAGCAGCGCCTGCGAGCCCGCGGTGATGACGTTGCCGCCCTTGGTGAGATCGCCGCCCGTCCACTCCGCGGCAAAACCGCCCGCGCCGCTGACGATGGGGAGCAGGGGGGTGATGTCATAAGGCTGCAGGCCGCAGTCCATGGCGATGTCGATGTGGCCCGCTGCCACCATGCAGAAGAAATAGGCGTCGCCGCCATAGCGGGTGAGTTGTGCCCTGTCCTTGAGGCTATGGAAGCGGCGCTGGTTTTCCGTGCTGCGATAGAGTTCGGGTGCTGTGGTGGCGAGCGTGGCCCGGCTGAGCGGAACGCCAGTGCGCGTGGTGATCGGCATGGTAGCACCGCGGTAGGCATGCCACGCGCCGTGTGGGTTGCCATAGAACATGTCGCCCACCACGGGCTGGTTCATCAGCCCCAACACGGGGCGGCCCTCGAAGCTGAGGCCGATCAGGGTGGCCCAGGTCGGCATGCCGCAGACGAAGCTGCGGGTCCCGTCGACCGGGTCCAGCACCCAGGTGAAGGGCGAACTGCCGGGCTTGATGCCGTATTCCTCTCCGTGGATGCCATGGTCGGGGAAATGGCGCTCGATCAGCGCCCGGATGGCCCGTTCGCCAGCGCGGTCGCCCTCGGTGACGGGGTCCCAGACGGGGCCGTCCTTCACCTCGATGGCGGCGTTCTTGCGGAAATAGGGAAGGATGGCGGCAGCGGAGGCCTCGGCCAGAGCAATGGCAAAGCGGGTGAGTTCAGCCCAGTCCGGCGCAGTCATGGTGTCTTTCCTCTCCGCACCCTTCCTAGGTGAAGGACACGCCGGCCTCAAGACCGGCTTTCATGCTGCGTTGCAGCATAATCCCGACGCCATGCATTTTCTGCATGGCTTCACGAGGGCTTCCGAGCGCAGTAGAATAAACATGTTACTTCAGATATTTGCACATGATCCTCCGGCAGTCCTCGTGCAAATTTTGACCCTCTGTGCAAAATTCTGCCGAAGCCCCTCTTGCGAAATCCATGTCGCACTGCCATATGCCCCCTTGCGAGGCAGCGATGCCCTGCATGCCCTTCTTGGGCGTTTCCTCCCTAGACTTGGGCCGCGCGGTGCAAACCTGCGGCCCTTTTTTCTTTCTGGGATGGTTTGAGGGCTTCAGTTCCGACTGGCTGCACGGGGTGGGGCCGCTCGCGCATATGGCGGTGGTTGTCCGTTATCTCCCGTTGACCATGACGAACCGCCGGGATCGGGAACTTCTGCCGGCCACCAGCGCTCTCAGGGCCTTTCTTCAAGCGTCTTTAAGCAACCTAACTGCCTGCTTGGGGCGAGCCCCGCTCCATCTCGCAGGGAGCGAGGCTCGCAGGCTGGCCCACGGAGGCGAAGCCAGACTGCTGACGCTGCTGCCGATGCATATCGGGGGTGTGACGACTGGCTCACCAGGACCCCGCCCGCGTGAATACGGAGTGTCGTGGAACTGTCACACGCCTGGCGTAGCCGGGGGCACCTTCGCTGCTCAACGCCGGACACCCTCTTTTGAACGCCACCGCCGTTCCGGGCCTGATCTGTGCCTTTGGATTCGATGCATCGGGCCGCGCGCGGCCTTTGTCCGAAGACGCGCTCAGCGAACCTCTTCCTGGCGCGGATGAATGGTTGTGGCTTCACCTTAATTTTGCTGATTGGCGCTGCCGCCGCTGGCTGGCCCAGACCTTCGGTTTTCCGGTCGAGCTTGTGAACGAAATATGCGACCCTCCCTTGCGACAGCATGTGAGTGCGTCGGAGAGCGTGTTGTATGGCCATCTGGCTGACTTTCGCCGAGAGTTCGATGCGGATTCGACCGAATTCGCATGGATTCACTTCGCATTGGGCGAGCGCTTCCTGATCACCGGGCGGGTCAAGGCGGTGCAGTCGGCTGAGCGGTTGCGGCAGACGATCGGGACGGGTTCCAGCTTCGCAAATCCAGCCAGCTTGCTGTCGCACCTCCTGTCGCTTTACAGTGATACGCTGGACGTGGCGCTGCACCAGCTGTCCGACGAGTTGGAGATGATCGAGGACCATGTCCTTGACGAGCACCATCGTGGAGAGCGCAAGCGGCTGATGCTCACGCGCCGCGAGATCGCCCAGCTTCACCGCCACATGCGCGCCATGCGAAGAGCGCTGCAGACGGCTGAGAGGGCAAGCATCCCGACTCCCGAAGGCTTCGGCCTTGCCGCAGCGCGACTGAGCAATCTCGACCAGGACTTCGCCGACATGGAAGCGCGGGCGCGGTTCTTCCATGACGAGATCGATGCCAAGCTGGCATCCGAGACCAACCGGCAGCTCTTCACCCTGTCTGCCCTGACGGCCACCTTCCTGCCGCCCGCGCTGGTGGCTGGCATGTTCGGAATGAATCTGGAGGGCATTCCTTTCACCGACTCGCCCTGGGGCTTCTGGGCGGCCGCCGGGCTGTGCCTGCTCTCCTCGGGTGCGGTGATCCTGTATCTTAAATTGATGGACCGGAGTTAGCCAACACGCTGCAGAGAAGTCACAAAACTGTCATGTAATCTGAGCACCACACAATGCATCATCCAATGTCGCCGGAGGCAATTGATATGACCGTTCAAATCCTGAAGCTCGAAGGCCGACTCGACACCGCTGCGGTGGCTAAGATCGAAACCGGGTTCGCTGCCAAGGCAGGTGCGGTGAATGCGCAGGATGGCAAGGTGACAATCGACCTCCAAGACCTCACTTACCTATCGTCGATGGGGATTCGCCTGCTGGTTTCCACCCTCAAGCAGTTCAAACAGCGCGGCATTGCATTCGTGACGTTTGCTCCGCGCAATGGCACAGTACGGGAAATGCTGCAGATGGCCAGCCTGACCGAGCACTTGAACATCGTCGACGGCGCTGCGGCAACAGTTGCGGCCCGTGAAGACAATTCCTAAGCCTTCGCAACCATCCTTCATCTGCATGTCACCGAACGCTCGGAAGAGAAGGGTTTCGGAGACACAGCATGCCGCAACTTGGACCTCAGCCCTTCCTTCATCCCAATGCCACGGTGCGCAACAGCCAGCTCGGCGCCTTTGTTGAGATTGGAGAAGGTTCCAACATCCTTGAATCGGAGATGGGCGACTACAGCTACACTGCGCGCTATGCCGATATTGCCTATTCGGTGCTCGGCAAGTTCGTGAACGTTGCCGCCTTCACGCGGCTCAACCCCGGCGAACACCCCTATCACCGGGCATCTCTGCATCATTTCATGTATCGCTCGAGTTATTTCTGGCCGGACGAGCAGGACGAGCAGGCGGTCTTCGACTGGCGCCGGTCCCGCCCGGTGCGGGTGGGGCACGACACGTGGATCGGGCATGGCGCGATCGTCATGAAGGGCGTGACCATTGGTGATGGCGCCATCATCGGGGCACAATCGGTGGTGACCAAGGACGTGGCCCCTTATGCGGTGGTGGCAGGTGCGCCGGCGCGCTTCATCAAGTGGCGCCACCCGCGCGACATTGCGGACAGGTTGCAGGCGTTGGCCTGGTGGGACTGGTCGCACGAGGAGATTCGCGCCGCGCTACCGGATTTTCGGTCGCTCTCGGCCGAGGCCTTCCTCGAGCGCTATGAGCATGTCTCTGTCATCCAGCCGTTACATTCGGTTGGTTAGTGGATCCATGCCATCACAATCTCCGACATCCGCCGGGAACCAGCGCGCGGCGTGGATGCGCGTTCTGTCACTGTCCGCGTGGAACGATCTTGAGTCCTGTGCCAGGGATGTCGCTGCCACGCCACATGACGTGCTGCGGGCGCCCGAGACCGGCCTCGTCATGCTGCGCGGCCGGATGGGGGCAACCGGTGCTGCCTTCAACCTCGGTGAGGCAACGGTAACGCGCTGCGCCGTGCGCCTTGGTGACGGTACGGAGGGTCATTCCTATGTGATGGGTCGCAATGGTGCGCATGCGCGTCTCGCAGCCATTTGTGACGCGTTGCTGCAAGGACGTGACACCAGCATGGTGATTTCCGAGAAGGTGATCGCACCACTGGAGGCGAAGCTGCAGGCCGCGCATGTGGAGACGTCCACCAAGGCAGCTGCCACCAAGGTCGACTTCTTCACCATGGTGCGTGGCGATGACTGAACGCGGCTTTTCCGACGTGGCGGTGCAGTCCGCCCATGCCTTCCGGGCGATCATGCAGGCCATGGCGAGGCCGGGCCGCGTGCTTGAACTGGGTGCTGACATCGAGGCACCGGAGCCTTTGCTTGCGAGCACCGCCGCCATTGCCCTCACGCTGTGTGACTTCCAGACTCCGATCTGGCTGGCGCCCGAGCTGCGTAATGACAAAGTGACGCACTATCTGCGCTTCCATGCCGGAGCGCCGATCATGGCGGAGCCGGACAAGGCGCAATTCCTATTTGCCGAGGCAGGCCCGACGCTGCCCGCGCCCGACGTGCTGATGCAGGGTACGCATGAGTATCCTGACCGGTCGGCGACACTGATCATTCAGGTTGAAGGCTTCATGCCCGGTGCCGTGGCCCTTTCCGGCCCCGGCATCCGGGGCAGCGAGCCATTCGGTGTGACTGGGTTGAGCGCGTCCTTCTGGGCGGCGATGGCCAACAACCATGCTGATTTTCCCGTGGGCATAGATGTGATCTTTGCCGCCCCTGGACGGGTGGCGGCCCTGCCGCGGTCGACCGAAATCCGCATGCTGGAGCCCGCCTGATGTATGTGGCCGTGAAAGGTGGCGAGCAGGCCATCGATGCCGCGCACCGGTTGCTCGACGAAGAGCGCCGCGGCGACCGCAGCGTGCCGTCCATCACGCTGGACCAGATCGCCGAGCAGCTGACGCTGGCCGTCGACCGGGTGATGAACGAAGGCTCGCTCTATGACCGCGAGCTGGCCTCACTGGCCATCAAGCAGGCGCGGGGCGACCTGATCGAGGCGATCTTCCTGATCCGCGCCACGCGCACGACGCTTGCCCGCTTTGGTTATGCCGAGCCGCTCGATACCCAGTCGATGCGCGTGAAGCGCCGCGTCTCTGCCGCCTTCAAGGACATTCCGGGCGGGCAGATCCTGGGCCCCACATTCGACTACACCCATCGCTTGCTGGACTTCTCGCTGGCCGGGGATGTGGAACCTGCCGAAGCGGCGCGCGCACCCAGCGCATTGCGCAGTGACATGCCCCGCGTGCTGGAACTGCTGGGCAATGAAGGACTGATGGAACAACCGTCGGCAGAGGCTGGTGAACCGGGCGACCTGACGCAGGACCCGCTGAACTTTCCCGCCGGGCGTGACCTGCGCCTGCAGAACCTGGCACGCGGCGACGAGGGCTTCCTGTTGGCGCTCGCCTACTCCACACAGCGTGGCTATGGCCGCACCCATCCGTTTGCGGGCGAGATCAGGCTTGGCACTGTGGAGGTGAGCTTCACGCCGGAGGAGTTGGGTTTTCCGGTCGTCATCGGCGAGATTACCGTCACCGAATGCGAGATGATCAACCAGTTCAAGGGCTCGGCGACGGTAAAGCCGCAATTCACGCGCGGCTATGGGCTGGGCTTCGGCCAGTGCGAGCGCAAGGTGATGTCCATGGCGCTGGTTGACCGGTCGCTGCGCGCCGGTGAACTGGGCGAGGAGCGTGTGGCGCCGGCCCAGGACGAGGAGTTCGTGCTGTCGCATTCCGACAATGTGCAGGCGACGGGCTTCGTCGAGCACCTCAAGCTACCGCATTATGTCGACTTCCAGTCGGAACTGGTTCTGCTGCGCCGCATGCGCGCCGAGATTGACGGCGCGAAGGACAGGCTGGAGGCGGCGGAATGAACGCGCCCGCCTACAACTTCGCCTACCTCAACGAGCAGACCAAGCGGATGATCCGCCGGGCCATCCTCAAGGCCATTGCCGTTCCCGGCTATCAGGTGCCCTTCGCCAGCCGCGAGATGCCAATGCCCTATGGCTGGGGCACGGGCGGCGTGCAGGTGACGGCCGCAGTGCTGACGCCCGAGGATACGCTCAAGGTGATCGACCAGGGCGCGGACGACACCACCAATGCCGTCTCCATCCGCAAGTTTTTCGTCAAGACGGCGGGCGTGGCGACAACGGAGCGGACGGAAGAGGCGAGCGTCATCCAGACCCGCCATCGCATACCCGAAGCGCGGTTGACCGAGGACCAGATCCTCGTCTTCCAGGTGCCGATCCCGGAGCCCTTGCGTTTCCTTGAGCCACGCGAGACCGAGACCCGCACCATGCATGCGCTGGAAGAATATGGCGTGATGCACGTGAAGCTCTATGAGGACATCGCGCAATATGGCGAGATCGCCACGACCTATGCCTATCCGGCCAAGGTGGCGGACCGCTATGTCTTCGATCCCTCGCCGATCCCGAAATTCGACAACCCCAAGCTCGATGATTGCCCGGCGCTGCAGCTGTTCGGTGCCGGTCGCGAGAAGCGCATCTATGCGGTGCCGCCCTATACGAAAGTAAAGAGCCTCGACTTCGAGGACCACCCCTTCGAGGTACAGTCCTGGGACGAGCCCTGTGCGCTGTGCGGATCGCGTGACAGCTTCCTCGACGAAATCGTGATGGATGACCAGGGCACGCGCATGTTCGTGTGCTCCGACACCGACTTCTGCGCTGGAAAGCGGGGAGACCGATGAGCGTTCTGCTGTCCGCCGAGAATGTCAGCAAGTTCTATGGCACGCGTGCCGGCTGCCGGGACGTGTCTTTCGAACTGTGGCCAGGTGAAGTGCTGGCCATCGTGGGTGAATCGGGCTCCGGCAAGACGACCCTGTTGCGCTGCCTGTCCGGCCACCTGCCGGCCAGTTCCGGCAAGGTTCGCTACACCATGAGAGATGGTCGCAACGTGGCCCTCGACGAGATGAGCGAGGCTGAGCGGCGGTTGCTGATGCGCACCGACTGGGGCTTTGTGCATCAGGATGCGCGTGATGGCCTGCGCATGGGTGTCTCCGCCGGCGCCAATGTCGGCGAGCGCATGATGGCCGTGGGCGAGCGGCACTATGGCCACATCCGCGCCACGGCAACCGACTGGCTGAAGCGCGTCGAGATTCCCGAGGACCGGATTGACGACAGCCCGTGGTCCTACTCCGGCGGGATGCGCCAGCGCCTTCAGATCGCGCGCAATCTCGTGACCTCGCCGCGCCTCGTGTTCATGGATGAACCAACCGGCGGCCTCGATGTTTCGGTGCAGGCACGGCTGCTCGACCTTATCCGCGGTCTCGTCAAACGGCTCGACCTTGCGGCCATCGTGGTGACGCATGACCTTGCCGTGGCGCGGCTTCTCTCGTCGCGAATGATGGTCATGCAACAGGGGCAGGTCATCGAACAGGGGCTGACGGACCAGATCCTCGAGGATCCGCAGGCGCCCTATACCCAGCTTCTCGTTTCCTCCGTGCTGCAGGTGTGACCATGAGCGCGGTGCTGAAGATCGAAAACCTCACCAAGTCGTTCCTGCTGCATCAGCAGGCTGGTGCGCGCATCCCGGTATTCGAGAGCCTCAACGCCGAAGTCGGGGCAGGTGAAGCCGTGGCTGTCACCGGGCCGTCGGGCCGCGGCAAGAGTTCTCTGTTGAAGCTCGTCTATGGCACCTACCGCGCCAATGCCGGTGCGATCCGCGTGTTGTCCGGCACTGACTGGACAGATGTGGTGACGGCGGCGCCGCGCGACGTGATCGAATTGCGGCGCGACGTGATTGGTTATGTCACGCAATTCCTGCGAGTCATCCCCCGGGTTCCGGCCGAGATGGTGGTGGCGGAGCCGATGATGGACCGCGGCATTGCAGAGGAGCAGGCGCTGGCGCGAGCTCGCATGCTGCTTGAAAGGCTCAACATCCCGAAGCGCCTCTGGCATCTGTCGCCCATGACCTTCTCGGGTGGCGAGCAGCAGCGGGTGAACATCGCGCGTGGCTTTGCAGCCCACTTCCCGATCCTGCTGCTCGATGAGCCCACCGCATCGCTTGACACCGAGAACCGAAATCGCGTGCTCGAACTGATTGCCGAGGCTCAGGGGCAGGGCAGCGCCATTCTTGCCGTGTTCCATGACGAGAACGAGCGCCGGCGCGCCTGCTCGCGCAGCATCAGGCTGGACTGAGATGTCGATGCGTTACGCCATCTATTTCGCGCCGCCGTGCGGCACGGCCCTTCATGCGCTGGGCTCGCGCTGGCTCGGCCGCGATGCCTTCACCGGCGAGGCGCTTGAACAGCCTGGGGTCGCGGGCCTTTCCGCGGTGACCGGTGATCCGCGCCGCTATGGCTTCCATGCCACGATGAAGCCTCCCTTCGCGCTGCGCGACACCGTGCGCCCAGAGGCCTTGTTGCGGGCGGTGGCCGCACTTGTCGCGAAAGAACAGTGTTTTCGGGTGTCGCTCAAAGTGTCGCTGCTTGATCGTTTTCTCGCGTTGGTGCCGCGCGAGCCCTGTGCGCCACTGCATCGCATCGCTGACCGAGCGGTGCGTGAACTCGACGGCTTCCGCTGCCGGCCCTCTGCCTCCGAACTGGCACGCCGCAGGTCGGCAGGTCTCAGCGAGCGTCAGGAGCGGCATCTGGTGGACTGGGGCTACCCCTATGTCTTCGAGGACTTTCGCTTCCACATGACGCTGACCGAGCGTCTTCCTCCGACGGACGCAGACCGGTTCGAAGCCGCGGCGGTGGAGCATTTTGCGCCCGTGCTGGACACTCCCGTGCTCATCGACGGGCTTGCGTTGTTCGAGGAGCCGGCTCCGGGCGCGCCCTTCCTGGCAACACGACACTTTCCCTTTCCCCATTCAGTCGCCGAGGTTGCCGCATGACCGAGACCCTCTTCACCAATGCCCGCGTCGTGCTTCCTGACGAGATCCTTGAGGGGACAGTGATCGTTCGCGACGGCAAGGTCTTCGAAGTGATCGCCGGAAATGTTGCGGCACCTGCCGAGGACATTGACGGTGACTATCTGGTTCCAGGCCTCGTCGAGCTTCATACCGATCATCTTGAGAGCCACTACATGCCGCGCCCCGGCGTAGCCTGGCCGGCCATCCCGGCGGTCATGGCGCATGATGCGCAGATCGCCGCGGCCGGCATCACAACCGTCTTCGATGCGCTGCGGGCGGGAAGCTTCGAGCCGGTTGATCGCTCGGCTCGCGAGGCCATGTCGCTGTGCGCGGCGATATTTCAGGCCCAGAACAGCGGGCGCCTGCGGGCCCAGCACTTCATCCATCTCCGCTGCGAACTTCCCTGCGCAGATACAGCGGAATCGGCGGAGATAACGGCCCAGGCCGGGCCACTTCATCTCATCTCCATCATGGACCATACGCCGGGTGCCCGGCAGTTCGTGTCGATCGACAAGTTTCGCGAGTACTACATCGGCAAGAAGCTCATCCTGCCTGAGCAGATGGATGACTATATCGCCGTCCGTCAGCAGATGCAGGCCAAGCATGCCGGCATCAACAAGCGGGCAATCCTCGACATGGCAGCGAGGCTTGGCGTGCGACTTGCGAGCCATGACGATGCGACCGTGGCGCATGTGGAGGAGGCCATTGCCGATGGTGTGGCGATCGCCGAGTTCCCGACGACGCGGGAGGCCGCGCAGGCCGCGCACCGAAATGGCCTTGCCGTGCTGATGGGCGCGCCCAACGTCGTGCGCGGCAAGTCTCACTCTGGCAACATCTCGGCGGTGGAGGTGGCGGCCAGCGGCCATCTCGACGTGTTGTCCTCTGACTATGTGCCATCCAGCCTTCTGCCGGCCGCCTTCCGCCTTGCCGACACCGTGCCGGGCATGACGCTTCCAGCGGCGATGCGCACCATCACCCTCAATCCGGCACGTGCCGCCGGGCTCGATGATCGTGGCGCCATCGAGCCGCACCGGCGAGCCGACCTGGTCCAAGTCTGTGTTCGGGATGGTATCCCTGCCGTGCGCCGCGTATGGCGGGAAGGCGTGCGGGTGATGTGATGAATGCTGCAACAGGTCGGCTCGTTCTGGTCGTTGGCCCCAGCGGGGCCGGCAAGGATGCCGTGATGACGGGTGCGAGGCACATCCTCAAAGGCGATGGCAACGTGGTCTTCCCGCGCCGCTTCGTGACGCGCCTCAGCAATCCCGATGCCGAGGACCATGTTTCCATGACGGAGATGGAATTCGCGCTCGCGGTGGCGGATGGAGCATTCGCTCTGTGGTGGCGTGCCCATGGCAACTCTTATGGCATCGGCCGCTTCATCGAGAGCCATCTCGAGTCCGGCGCCACGGTGGTGGTGAACTGCTCACGCGCCTCGGTGGGCGATGCCTTCGAACGCTTTGCCAATGTCACCGTCGCGGAGATTTCCGCCCCTGAAGATGTTCTCGTGGCGCGCATCGTGGCGCGTGGTCGGGAAACGCCTGAGCAGGCGCGCGAGCGTGTGCAGCGCAAGGTGCCGGATTACCCCGCCGGCGTGCGCGTGGTTCGGATCACCAATGACGGGCCGCTTGAGCGTGCCGTTGCCCGTTTCTGCGAGGTTTTAAAGAATCCGGTTGCGAACCCAGGTGGAGGCGCGCTCGACAGCCAGAACGAGCAGGAAGATCGCGATGACAATGGTCGCGGCCTGATCATAGTCGAACATCTCCAGTGAGACCTTGAGTTCGATGCCGATGCCGCCGGCGCCCACCAGGCCCAGCACCACGGACCCGCGTGTGGCCTTCTCCAGCGAAAACAGCGACGTGTTGATCATTGAAGGCAGAGCCTGGGGGATGACCGAGGCGAAGATGATGCCGCTGCGGCGCGCGCCCATGGCGGTGAGTGCTTCGCGCGGACCTTTCTCCGTCTCCTCCATGGCCTCGGCGAAGAAGCGAGCGGCAAAACCGATGGTGTCGACCATCAAAGCCAGCACACCCGCCGCGGGCCCAAGCCCAACGGCGATCACGAACACGATGGCCCACACGAGGTCGGGGACCGTCCGGAACAGCGCCACCACGCTGCGCACCACCCACACCACCGCCGGGTGCGGCGAGAGGCTTGGAGCGGCCAGTATCGCGAGCGGCAGGCTGAAAATGAGCCCCAGAATGGTGCCAGCAACCGCCATCTGAAATGTCTGGAGGAGCGACCAGAGAACTGGTTCGAGCCGCTCGACCGAGGGCGGGAACATCTGCCCGACCAGGCGGCCCAGCGCCGGAATGCCGCGTGACAGCTTGTCGGGGGCAATGCCACTGGTGGTGAAGCTCGCAATAACGAAGGCGATCACAGCGAGGCTCAGCGCGAATGTGAGCGGCGAAACCCGTGAGACCCGCGATGGAAGGGCAATCTCAGACATAGAGGTCCCGGAGTTCGCTTTCCCTGAGGCGGGCTGATGGGGAATCGAGCACGATCTTGCCGCCGCCCAGGGCGATTACCCGATCGGCAAACAACAGAGAGTGGGAAAGATTGTGCGAGGTGAAGACGACCGTCTTGGCCTCCTGCCGCATCAGTGCTGCAAAGAGCTGCATGACCTCGTCGCCTGCCTGCGGATCGAGGCTCGCGGCCGGTTCATCGGCCAGCACGATCTCGGGGTGCTGCATGAGAGCGCGTGCGATTGCCACACGTTGCGATTGACCACCCGAAAGCTGGTCGGCCCGCTGGGCGGCCATGGCTGCGAGACCTACGCGCCCGAGGCAATGAAGCGCTTCCTTGCGGATGGACTGAGGCGCAAGGGACTGCAGCCATGCCTTGGCGCCGAAACCCCTTGCCTGTGCGCCATGAACCACATTCGTCAGCGCGGACAGTCTGCCAACGAGGTTGTGCTTCTGGAAGACGAAGCCGATGCGTGTGCGCACACCACGTAACTCCCGGCTTGGCCCCAGAACATTGGAACCCAGAACACGTATCTTGCCCATGTCGGGCTCGATCAGGCGCGGAATGCAGCGCAGAAGCGTCGACTTCCCCGCGCCATTCGCTCCGATGAGGGCAACGATGCTGCCCGGTTCGATGTCGAGCGTGATGTCCGAGAATACCGGCATGCCCGGTGTGAAGGATTTGGTCAGACCCGAAATGGCAATGGCAGCGGAGGGACCGACCTCCGCTGACTGCTTGATAGATGTGAATTCGACGTTCACTCACTCACCGAGGAACTTGGAGAACTCCGGCACGCCGATGGTAGCGTACATCAGGCGGACCATGTCGTAGTCCTTGTCGTTCACCGTGGCGACGAAGTAGCCGCCGTCATACTTCTTGGTGTCTTCACCCTTGAGCACGCCGCCCATGAGAACGTCGCCCTTCTCAAGGAAGGCCTTGCGCACGGTCTCGACAACCTCGGGCTTCACATAGGAGGCGGAGATCAGGATGTCATTCGGCAGGTCTGGCCCGCGGCCGACAACGGCGAACTTCTGGCCGGGGAACTTCTCGCGCACGGAGCGCAGGTGAGTGAGATTCATGCCTATGGCCTGAACGTCACCGCGGATCATGGCTTCCACAGCCACGTTGCGCTTGATGATTTCAGCGGTGTAGTCGGTATTGTACTTCAGTCCGGCGTCGGACAGCACCTGCGCGGGGCCGAGCTGCTGCGATGTGGAACCGACCTCACCGAAGGCAACCTTCTTGCCCTTCAAGTCAGCCATCGACTTGATATCACCTTCGGCCATCACCACAACCTGGGCGAAGTAATCGGGGCGGTGCCAGCCGACCACGGGCTTGGCGTCCGTGAGCTTGGCGAAGATCACGTATTCGGCCGGCCCAGTCAGAACGAAGTCAACCTGCTCGGCGCGCATGGCTTCGACGGCGGCGGTGCGGTTGTTGACTGGCGTGAATTCAACGTCATAGCCCGTCGCCTTTTCGAGTTCCTCGACGAAGCCACCATACTCGCGTTGCAGCTGCTCCATGCCTTCGACGTCTGTGACGGCGAGACGGATGGTTTCGGCTGATGCAGCCGTCGAGATAAGGCCAGCGGCAAGTGCAAGGCTGGCAAGCCATTTCTGAATTGTCATGAATGTCGCTCCTCGTATGACGAAGCTTAGTTTGCAACGTTTCATGACACTGTCATGAAGAGCCGTCACGTCTTTGTGCAAAGGTGGAGACCGTGAAAATGGATGATGCCGGGCCTCAGCAGGAACTGATTGTCAGGGGTGGGCTTTGCCTTTTACCCGGCGAGGGACTGGTTTCGGCGGACGTCGTTTGTGCAGGTGGGGAGATCGTCGCGCTGCGCACCTTGGGTGCGGCGTCGGGACGGGCGATCGATGTTCATGGCTGCCTTGTTCTGCCGGGGATCGTCGACATTCACGGCGATGCCTTCGAGCGACAGATCATGCCGCGGCCCAAGACGGTGTTTCCCCTTGAGATCGCCATGCTCGAAACGGACAGGCAGCTTGCTGCCAACGGCATCACGACGGCCTATCACGGGATCACCGTCTCCTGGGAACCCGGCCTTCGGAGCCTGGGGCAGGCGCTCAAGATCATTGAGGTTCTTGATCGACTTGAGGAGCGGCTCCTCGTTGACCATCGGATTCACATCCGATGGGAGACATTCGCTCTCGATGAAATGGCGGACGTTCAGGCGCTGTTCTCACGCACGAAGAAGCCACTGCTGGCCTTCAACGACCACACGACGCCGACACTTGCCGGGTCACGCTCGGAAATAAAGCTGCGGGGTTCGGCGGAGCGGGCCATGCTGGATGTTTCCGCCTACAACGAACTTCTTCAGCGGATCGGACAAAGGCAGGATGCGGTTCCTGGCGCCATACAGGCCATCGCCTCCGTAGCGGCGTCACAGGGCATAGCCATGCTGTCGCACGATGACATGACGCCGGACAAGCGCCTTGCCTACCGGGCGCTGGGTGCTGCGATCGCGGAGTTTCCCATGAACCAGCTGACGCTGGCAGCCTCCGCGGAGGCGGGTGACGTCATTGTCCTTGGTGCTCCGAATGTGGTGCGCGGCGGAAGTCACAATGGTGCGATCGGCGCCGAGGATGCGATTCGGGGTGGCAGATGCACAGTTCTCGCCTCGGACTACTACTATCCCGCGCAACTCAGGGCAGCATTCGCTCTCGAGGAGCGGGGTGTGCTCGGCTTGGATGAGGCTTGGGCGCTGATCAGCGCGGCGCCGGCCATGGCAAGCGGACTGCTAGATCGGGGTCGTATCGAAGTGGGGAGGCGCGCCGACCTCGTCGTCATCTCGCCCACGCATCGGATGCCTGTGATGACGATCGTTGCCGGGCGGCCAGTCTATCGGGCTCATTAGTCTTTGACGCCACTCCGGTGCGACCGCTCATCGGGAAGGGGCGTGCCGCTCAGTCACGAGGACGTTTCCTTGCAACCTAGTTCAGATCGCGGTCGGCTTGCCGCCTACAATCGCATTGCGCAGCCGGGTTGAGACATGATCGATGATCGACACGGTGATGAGGATCATGATGATCAACAAGGCGACCTTCTGCCATTCAAGTGTCCGGATCTGCTCTGAAAGCTGCAATCCGATGCCGCCAGCACCCACGATGCCGATGATGGTTGCCGAACGGGTGTTCGACTCGAAGTAATAGAGGCACTGTCCGATAAGGACTGGCGCGACTTGCGGGAGAAGACCGAAGCGGATGGTGTGCAGCTTGGCGCCGCCCGACGCCTTGACGCCTTCCACCGAACGCTGGTCGGAGGCCTCGATGGCCTCGGAGAACAACTTTCCCAGGGAGCCGATGTCGGAAATGGCGATGGCCAGCACGCCGGCGAAGGGCCCGAGCCCGACGACATTCACCCAGATCAGGGCCCAGACCAACGTATCGACCCCGCGCAGCGTGTCGAAGCTGCGCCGCGTGAAGAAGCGCAGAACGCGTGACACGGTGGTGTTTCGGGCCGCGATGAGGCTGAGCGGCAGGGCTATGCCGGCGGCGAGCAGAGTGCCGAGGAAGGCGATCGCGACGGTTTCGCCCAATGACTTCACGAAGCGCCACAGGGTGGCCGTGTCGCCCCACTCCGGTGGGAACATCAATACGATGAGCTTGCCGAGGCTTCCAACGCCGTTGAGGAAGCGCGAGGGCGAGAAGCCGAGATGCCAAAGCCCGAAGACCAGCAGCGCCAGTGCCGCTGCGGCAAACAACCTTCCACCCCAGCTGGGTGGTGCGAAGACCGAGGCATAGCGAGCGCGCATTGCGGCGTTCTCGATCTCGGTATAGCCGTCGGCGCGTTCGGTGTTGGCCATGTCAGCTCACCTGCGTGATGAAGTGGTGGCGTACGCGTTCTGTCACGAGGTCGATGAGTGCCACTGTGATGATGATCAGAACAAGAATGGCCGAGACATCGGGGTAGTAGAATTTGCGGATCGCCTCCATCAGGTCCTGCCCGATGCCACCGGCGCCGACGAAGCCCATGACTGATGCTCCGCGCACATTGATCTCGAAGCGCAGCAGTGCATAGCTGAGGAAGTTGGCCAATACCTGCGGCAGAACGGCGAATCGCATCGTCTTGGTCCACGACGCACCACTGGCAACCAGCCCTTCGATGGGCTTCTGGTCGACATTTTCGAGCACTTCATAGAAGAGCTTTCCGAGGGCACCGGTTGTGTGGATGACGATGGCGAGGATACCGGCGATCGGTCCCAGCCCGAAGGCCATGACGAAGATCAGCGCAAAAACGAGTTCCGGTACGGTGCGGCAAAACTCCAGAAAGCGGCGCGCCGCGAACGATGACCAATGAGATGAACCGAGGTTGTTGGCCGCAAGAAAGCAGGCAATGAAGGCAAAGAGTGCTCCGAGAAATGTAGCCACATATGCGATCAACAGCGTGTCGACTAGAAGGCGGAGCCATTTTCCAATGCCCCAGAACCACGCTGGTACATCAAGGAGAACGAAGTGCCCTGCAAAGGGGCCTGAATCCAGAACGAAAAGCCTGGCGATATAATTTGGAAACTTGTGAATGTTGGCAAAGAATACGTCAAGCCGTATCTCCGCCATCCAGCCTGCCAGAACTACAAGTGCGGCGAAACCTATGGTGGAGACCAAAAAGCGCCGGCGCTTGAGAGCGACCTCGGCAGCATAGGCGCTGGCCATCTGCTCTACGGTGGGGCGCGGCGGCATAGCGGCGGAGGAGTTCATATGATGTACCCGGCGGAGCGACCCGCGCCAAGGTGGCGCGGGTCCTGTTCCGCGTTACGACTTGCGCAACGAGTCGACAAAGGTGTTCAGGTCGATGATGACCTGATAATCAGCGTTGGTGATTGGCGTCCAAAGTTGCTGCTCGCCATCAGTCATAACCTGGAAGGCTTCCGGGTCATTCTTCTCAATGCTGAAGAAGGCATCCTTGATTGCCGTCTGAAGCTCGGCAGGCAGGGTGTTCAGCATGGCGAAGGGCGAGTTTACGATCTGGTTGGACTTAAATATGATGCGGAAGTCATCGTACTTCGCCATCGACTTACGCTCCATGCGGCGGAGCATGGACTCGTTCTCGTCGTTCCACCAGTTGAAGGCTCCGTCAACCTGGCCCTGCTGAAGGGCAATCACAGCGTTCTCGTGACTGCCAGTGTAAACCACGTTGGAGAAGAACTCTTCTGGCTTGATGCCCATCGTATTCATCTCAAAGCGCGGAACGTTGTTCCCGGAGGTCGAATTCGGATCGACAAGTCCGAGGTTCTTGCCTTTCAGGTCCTCAATCTTCTGATAGGGTGAGTCGGCCTTTACATAGAGTACCGAGTAGTAGCCCTTCGTGCCGTCCTTGTTCACCTGCATGGCAAATGCGTCGGTCTTGGCGCCGTTCATCAGGGCGCGGGCAAATGCCGAAGGACCATAAAGAGCGATCTGGATATTGCCGGCAATCTGCCCTTCGATAACGGCGGCGTAGTCGTTGGCAATTCGCAGCTTGACTGGAACGCCTAGTTGCTTGCTGAGATATTGTATAAAGGGCTCGTAACGCTTTTCGGTACCTGTGGCATTCTCGTCCGGCACGACCGCGAACGTCAGTTCAGGGAAATCGGCCTTCCAGTCGGCGCGGGCTGCGGTCGCGAGGACCGGCAGGGTGGCGAGGCCGGCAGCGGCCTGCAGAATGTTACGACGGTTCATCATGGCTAGAGCTCCTGTTTGTTGGATCGTGAGATTGGGAGGCGAGTTCAGGCCGCGCTGTCTAACGCTGCGGACCCGGTGGACTGCCGTGCTGCCGCCTCCGGGAGGTCCAGCACGTCGTTCGCTTCAAGACCATAGAGGTCGATGACGATGTCTTCGGTGAGCGCCTCGGGCGTGCCGTCAAAGACTACGCGCCCAGCCTTCATGCCGATGAGCCGTGTGCAGTATTCTCGGGCAAGATCGAGGGAGTGGAGATTACACATGACGGTGATGCCGGACTCACGGTGAAGGTTCCGGAGCGAGTCCATCACAATCTTGGTATTGCGCGGATCGAGCGAGGCGACAGGTTCGTCGGCGAGGATGATGCGCGGGTCCTGCACAAGCGTTCGGGCGATGGCGACGCGCTGCTGTTGCCCGCCTGACAGGCTCTCGGCACGCTGACCGGCGAGTTCGGCGAGGTCCAGTCGGTCGAGGGCGCGGAGTGCCCGCAGCTTTTCCTCGTCCGGCCAGGCCTTGAGCAGGGCCGGGACCAGCGAAATGTGATTGATGCGCCCCATCAGCACGTTGGTGAGGACGTCCAACCGCCCGGCGAGATTGAACTGCTGGAAGATCATGCCGCAGGAGGACCGCCAGTCGCGAAGCGCCCGCCCACGCAGGCTGGTGACGTCTTTGCCTTGGAAGGAGATGCGGCCCTCGGACGGATCCACGAGACGGTTGATGCAGCGGAGCAAAGTCGACTTGCCGGCGCCGGAGCGGCCGATAACACCGACAAATGAGCCGTCGATGATCTCGGCGGAAACTCCTGAAAGGGCGGGCTTGCCGCCGAAACGCTTGCCGAGGTTTTCGATGCGGAGCATGTGCGCCTTCCTTGCGGATTTGGGATTAACCGCAAGGCAACAACAGCTGCGTGACAGATAGATTGCAACTGGATGACGGTCGGTGGGAGTGAGCCTGGCAACAGCAGTTGCCAAGCAAGAACAAGGTGGTGGCATTGCTGCAGTGCGACGAGAATGCTAGGATCATCTGGCTGCCGGCCTCCCTCCGGCCGTCAGGTATACCTCGTGCGGCTTTCATGGATTGTCATGTCTGAACATATCGTAAGAGCATTTGACGGGGACCTCGCGGAACTTCGGTCTCTGATCGAGACCATGGGTGACGTGGTGGTTGAGCAAGTCGGCGCCGCTGGAGAGGCCTTGCAACGGTTCGACGCAAGACTGGCGGAACAGGCGGTCCGTAAGGATATCACGGTCGATTGCCTGTTCAGGGACATTGAGGAGAAGGCGGTCCGCATGATTGCGAGGCGCCAGCCGTTGGCTGGCGATCTTCGTGCGATCATGGCCTCGCTCAAGATCGCAGCCGATCTTGAGCGCATCGGTGATTTGGCGAAGAATATTGCCAAACGATCTGCCGCCATGTCAGACCACAGCACGCGTCTGGCAGCTGTGGTGCTCCCTATCGGCGAGTTGGCAGAGGAGGAACTGCGCAAGGTTCTAATGGCCTTCAGGGACAACGATACGGCTGCCGCGCTGTCCGTCTGGCAGCGCGACGAGGAGCTGGACGAGCTCTACAACGCCGTCTTCCGGCAACTCCTGACCTATATGCTTGAAAATCCGCGCACCATCGGCACTGCCACGCACCTGGTTTTCGCGGCGAAGAACATGGAGCGCATCGGCGACCACGCGACGAATATCGCCGAGAATATTTGCTATCTCGTGGATGGCAAGGGTCCTTCTGGCCCGCGGCCCAAGAAGGATACAACTGCATCCTTGCCACGTTGAGCGCGGTTGCGTTCTGGTAGCTGGCCTCAGTGGAGATTCTGGCTGGGTAGTCTAGGCCTCTCTCGATAACGGCAGCATCATCGTCGCGACAAAGCAAAGTGCAAGCATGATGGCAGAGCCTGCAAGACAAGCCGTGAGCCCACCCCATTGGTAAAGCATGCCTGACAGAAGCGTCCCCGTAAAGCGACCAGCGGCGTTGGCCGCATAGTAGAATCCCACGTCCTCAGCCGCCTTCTCTGACCCGGCATAGGCAAGGATCAGGTAGGAGTGTACGGAGGAGTTGATGGCGAAGGCCGCCCCGAACACAGCAAGGCCTGCGACGAGAATGATGTCGGGTCGAACCGGGGTGTTGGCGGCAAGTGCTAGGATGATGATGACCGGCACGAGCGCGAGTAGCGCGGACCACAGGCGAGCCGCTGGCACTTCAGCCGTCAGTCCGTCAGCGCTCCGTTTGATAACGGCAGGTGCCGACGCCTGGGTGAGGCCGTAGAAAATGGTCCACAGCGCCATGAAGCCGCCAACCATGGTGAAGGTCCAGCCATTGGCATAGAGAAAGACAGGGACCCCCACGACGAACCACACGTCTCGTGCGCCGAAGAGGAAGATGCGGGCAGCGGCAAGCAGGTTTACGCCCCGCGACTTGCCGAACAGTTCCCTTGCCGATGAAGAGGCCTTGCTCTTTCCCATCATCGGCGGCAGCGACCAGACAACGCCCACAAGCACCAGTGCCAGCATCAGCGCCATCAGCCACAGCGACAGGCTGAAGCCTGCGACCTGGAGCAGAACGCCGCCCAGGAAGAAGCCGAGCCCCTTCATGGCGTTCTTCGATCCGGTGAACCATGCCACCCAGCGGAACAGGCGGCCTTCCGCATCCTCAGCGCGGGCTTCCTTCTCGGCCACCTTGATGGCTGACTTCGATGCGGTTTTTGTGAGGTCCTTGGCAACACCACAGATGCCCTGCGCCATGACGACCCATGCGACCGACGCAGCGGCGGTCCAATCGGGCGAGAGGGCAGAGAGCACGAGGAAGCCGATGATTTGCGTCGAGAGGCCGACCGTCAGCATCCGCGTGATGCCGAAGCGGGTAGCGAGCCAGCCACCGACGAAATTGGCCGCTATCCCTGCCGCTTCATAGAGGAGGAACAGGAAGGACAGCACGAAGGGTGAATAGCCCAGATTGAAGAAGTGCAGCAGAACCAACATGCGCAAGGCGCCATCGGTGAGGGTGAACCCCCAGTAGGCGGACGTGACGATTGCGTAGTTGCGCGTGCCCGCCGTCATGAGATGCCGACTTCGCGCAGGTGGCAGGCAAGATCGACCATGCGGCAGGCATAGCCCATCTCATTGTCGTACCAGGCATAGACCTTGAGCAGCGTGCCGTCCGTTACCAGCGTCGAGAGCCCATCGATGATGGAAGAGCGGGTATCGCGCGCATAGTCGATCGAGACCAGCGGGCGGGGTTCATAGCCGAGGATGCCGGCGAGCGGTCCCTTGGCGGCCTCGGCGAACAGTTCGTTGACCTCTTCCCTTGTCGTCGCACGCTGGAGTTCGAACACGCAGTCGGTCAGTGAGGCGTTGAGAACAGGTGCGCGCACCGCATGGCCGTCAAGCTTGCCCTTGAGTTCGGGGTAGATGAGGGCGATGGCCGTGGCGCTGCCTGTCGTCGTCGGTTGCAACGACAGCATGGCGGAGCGGGCGCGACGCAGGTCCTTGTGCGGCGCGTCGGTCACCACATTGGTATTGGTCGGGTCGTGGATGGTGGTGATCTGGCCGTGGCGGATGCCGATCGACTCGTGAACGACCTTGACCACCGGGGCGAGGCAGTTGGTGGTGCAGGAGGCTGCGGTGACGATCGGGTGCTTGGTGGGATCATAGAGGTGATGGTTGACGCCCACCACGACGTTGAGAACGTCCGGTTCCTTGACCGGGGCTGCAACGATGACCCGCTTTGCGCCACGTTTCAGATGGCCGTCGAGGGTCGCGTGGGTCAGGAATTTGCCGCTGCATTCCAGCACCAATTCAACGCCGAGGTCACCCCACGGAATGTCCCCGGCGGCGGGTATTGTGGAAAAGCCGAGCTTGCGTTCGCCGATGCGAATGGTGTCTTCGCCTTCAGAGCTTATGTTGCCGCGCCAGCGCCCCTGGACGGAATCAAACTCGAGCAGGTGGGCGGTCGCTGCCGCCCCTCCCTTGATCTCGTTGAGATGGACGACCTCGAGCCCGTTGCCGCGGCGTGGATCGTCCTCGCCGCGCTCAGCCGCTCCAAGAGCGGCCCGCAAGGCCAGCCGTCCGATGCGGCCCATTCCGTTGATACCGACGCGCATGAGTTTCTCCTCGATCAATCTGCCGGGCGCAAAGACTCGTTTTCCTCGCATCCGCAAGCTACTTGGGGCGAACACACTCTTGCGATCTCGTCAACCAGGGGGCTGCATAGTTCGGGCTGACCGTTGCAGCAGTCCCTGAGAAGGAACATCACCAGGCTCCGGACGGTCCCAAGTTCGACGCGGTAAATCATCGTCCGGCTTCGGCGTTCGACCGTGACTAACCCCGCGCGGGCTAGTGTGGCGAGGTGGCTGGACAAGGTATTGTGAGGCACGTTCAGCAGGCGCGCGATGTCCCCTGCCGGCAGCCCTTCGGGTTCGTGGTTCACCAGCAGGCGGAACGCCTCCAGACGCGTGCCCTGCGCAAGCGCCGACAAGGCTTCGATTGCTTCAATTGCTCTCATGTGTCGAGAGATATCGACACAATCTATGACAATCGCGTGACGGACGATCGGCGGCAAACCAGACCGTCTTAGTCGGCAAGAAGGAGCAGGTCGCGGCTGTTGATGCCGACGGTGACACGGGAGCCAGGGGCGGGTGGTGGCATGTCCGGTTGGTTGAACATGTCGAACTCGACTGGTGCACCGAGGACCATGGCCCGGATGCGGATGACCGAGCCAAGGAAGGAGACGTCCTGGATGTCGGCTGGGACATTGATGTCGCAGGCCTCTGCGCCTTTGAGCCTGATGCTTTCGGGCCGAATGGCCAGGGAGATCCGGGCACCGTTGCCCGATGGGGCAGCCATGCTGACCGGAAAAACAAAGTCGCCCACCCTTACAGTTCCGCTCGCCGAATCCTCTACCGTTGCCTGCAGCACATTGAGCGTGCCGACGAAGGTGGCGACGAACCGTGTCTTGGGCGCGTTATAGACTTCGAAGGGGGTTCCCGCCTGCTCGGCGATCCCCTTGTACATGACAACAACCTGGTCAGAGATGCTAAGCGCTTCTTCCTGATCATGCGTCACGAACACCGTTGTGATGCCGAGTTCACGTTGGATGGCGCGGATTTCGCTCCGCAGGCTGACGCGGATCTTGGCATCGAGGGCCGAGAGCGGCTCATCAAGCAGCAGGACGCGCGGGCGGGGTGCGATGGCGCGCGCCAGCGCCACGCGCTGCTGCTGACCACCTGATAGTTGGAAGGGGTAGCGGCCGCCAAGGTCGGGCAGACCGATCAGTTCCAGCATTTCCATTACGCGCTTGTCGATCTCGGCGCGCGGCTTGTTGGCGACGCGGAGCCCGAAGGCGACGTTCTGGGCAACCGTCAGGTTGGGGAACAGCGCATAAGCCTGGAACACCATGCCGATCTGGCGCTGATTGGCCTTCAACCCCGTCACGTCCCGGCCGTCAATCGTGATGGAGCCAGCGGTCGGAGTCTCGAGGCCTGCCAGCATGCGCAGCACGGTGGTCTTGCCGCAGCCCGAAGGACCGAGCAGCGATACGAAGGCACCCTTGGGGATTGACAGCGAGAAGTCGTTGACGACCTTTGTGGAGCCAAACTGCTTGGCGAGACGGTTGAGTTGGATGAAGGACATCAGCGTTTGGCTCTCGTATGCGGGGCAAGGCGCGTGGCAAGCTGAATGAGCCCCAGGCAACCCCAGGTGACGGCAAATGCGATGACGGCAAGTGCCGCTGGCTCATAGGCACGGTTTGAGCCCATCCACACCATGTAGGGCCCGAAAGCCGGGCGGTTGAGGAGAGCTGCCAGCACATACTCGCCTATCACAATCGCGAAGGTGAGGAAGGCGCCGGATAGTACGGCAACCAGCACATTGGGGAGGATCAACCGCCCGAGGATTGTGATCCATCCGGCTCCCAGCATCTGTGCGGCTTCTGTCATGGTGCGGACATCAAGGGTGCGCAGTCCGGTGTCGACGGCGCGGTACATATAAGGCAGTGCCAACGTTGTGTAGCCCAGCATCAGCAGAAGGTTGGTACCCATGGTCGAGCCGGTGAGCGGGAGGAAACTTGATGTATTGTAGAGGCGGATATATCCGAAGACGAGCACGATAGGCGGGATCACCAGCGGAAGTAGCGTGATAAACTCCACGACAGGGCGGATGGCGGGCAGTTTGAGCCTCACCCAGAAGGCCGTTGGCGTCACGATCAGCACGCCCATGACGATGGTGAGAAGGGCCATGACGATCGAATAGAGGAATGTTTCCTGAAACTGTGGATCGAACAGAACGCTTCGGTAGGCGTCGAAGGAATAGACGCCGCGGCGGGCACGCAGCGAAAACTCGAACGTGCCGATGAGCGGCAGCAGGAAGTAGATGATGCCGCCGGCGGCAGCGATCCAGGCCCAGAACTTGCCGGACTTCACTTGAGCCACCGTTCGGCGCGCACGCGCAACAGGATGTAGATGAGGTTGGCGATGCCGGTGACGACGATCATTCCGAAGGCCAACGCATAGCCGAGGTGCGGATCATTCAGAACATCACCACGAATCTGCGCAAAGAGAATGATGGGAATGATGGACAGTGCAGATCCAGTGAGCGCCATGGCGGTGGCCACCGCGCCGAAGGCATTGGCGAATAGGAGCGCGAAGGACCCCAGCAGCGCAGGCCACAGGACGGGCAGTGCCACCATCCGCCAGTATTGTACATTGTTGGCACCCAGCGTCTGGGCCGCCTCGTTCCACTCACGCTTGAGACCGTCGAGGGCTGGCGTGATGATCAGGATCATCAGCGGGATCTGAAAGTAGAGATAGGTCACGGCGAGACCGGTGAAGCTGATGAGATTGAAGCCCAGCGCGGCGAGATTGATGCCAAACCAGTCACGCAACAGCACGGTGATGAGGCCGAGGCGGCCCAGCGTGGCTATGAAGGCGAAGGCCAGCGGCACACCAGCGAAATTGGAAGCGACGCCCGAGAACGTCAGCATGCCGCCACGCAGCCACTCCGGGAGCCCGCCCCGCGTTACGGCGATGGCGATGCCGAGGCCCAGAAAACAACCGAAGAAGGCGGTGAGCAGGCTGAGTTTCAGCGACAGTATCGTGGCGTCAACGATGTTTGGCGCGGCGAGGCCGGCGATGTTGCCGAGGGTGAAGAACCCATCCGGCGTCTGAAAGGATGCGATGACGATCCGGATCGTCGGCAGGATGAGGAACAGCAGCGCGAACAGCGCGAAGGGCACCACGCCGAACCACTTGAGGAGGTTCGCTTCGCTGCGCCGCAGAGGGGCATTCGCGCTCATGGCAAGTGTTCCAAATAAAGGCTCCGTCCCGAGAGGTACGGGACGGAGCAAGTTTGGGGTGGGTACGCTACTTACTGAACGTTGGCGCCGACGACCTTGTCCCAGCCACCGGTCACAGCGGCCTTGTTGGCCTCCTGCTGCTCGACGGTGGGGAACACGGCCTTAGCATAGCCTTCGGCGGGCGGCAGCTTGGCCAGCAGGTCAGCCGGGATTTTGCCGGCGGCCGACATGGCGTTGAAGCGGGCCGGGTGGCAATAGCCCTCGAGCCAGGCGAGCTGGCCTTCATCCGAGTAGAGATATTCCATCCACAGCTTTGCGGCGCTCGGATGCGGCGCGAAGGCCGAGATCGCCTGCACGTAGACACCGGCGAGCGACGAGGAAGCCGGGATCACCACGTCCATCGGGGGGTTGCCCTTCAGGCTGTCGCGCCAGGCCAGCAGGTTGTAGTCCCAGGCGATGACGATTGGCGTCTGGCCCTGGGCGATGGTGCCCGACTTGCCGGTGACGGGAACGAAGTTGCCGGCCTTGTTGAGCTCAGCCATCAGTTCGAGGCCCTTCTCGCCCGACTCGATGCCAGGCTTGGCACCCCGCGACATGCCGGCCGACATGATGGCGAGGATTGCCTGGTTCGAGGCGCGCGGATCGCCCGTGAGAGCAACCGAAGCGGCGTAATCGGACTTCAGAAGGTCGGACCAGTCGGCCGGAGTCGTCTTCACGATGTCCTTGTTCACGCCAAAAGCCATGACGCCGTAGTAGTCAGCGTACCAATGTCCGTCGGCGTCCTTAACGTCAGCCGGGATCTCGTCCCAGGTCATGACCTTGTAAGGCTGCAGCAGGCCTTCCTTCTGGGCCTGCGGGCCAAAGGCGAGGCCGACGTCGATCACGTCCGGAGCCTGCGGGCCCTTGTTGTCCTTGTTGGCGCGGATCGCCTCGAGTTCATCGGCCGAGCCTGCGTCGGGATTGAGTTCGTTGACTTTGAGGCCGTACTTGGCCTTGAAGCCTTCGATCACCTTGCCATAGCCACACCAGTCATGCGGCAGAGCGATGACGGTCAGCTCGCCTTCCTTCTGCGCGGCGGCCACGAGGTCTTCCATCGCGCCAGCATGGGCGGGTACCACCGATGCAAGCATGGCGAGAGCCATGGTGGAATGCAGAAGTCGGGTTGTGAATTTCATGATCATATCCTGTTGTGTTGCCACGCCGCGCGTCGACGATCGCTACGACGGGGCGTGACTAGGCCCATCATGTGACAGTGCTATGTCACCCAAATCGCCAGTGCGCATGGGCCCAATGTTTGTTGGCGGGTTCATATTCCTGTCATCCTTCCGCAACAGAAGAATCAAAAATTTGCGGCAGGACAAATGACCGAGACTTTCGAATATGCCGAATTGCGCAACCGCACGCAGCGTGGCGCCATCCGCTTTTCCTACTCCCGTCCTGAGCAGCGATGGCTGAACCGCAGCTTCATTCGCGCGGTGGAGCGCCTCAGCGGACAGCAGCGTCTTGAGCGTCTCTATCGCGAATGGGCCGTGAACCCACCGGAGGGAGAGAATTTTTTCGCAGCCGCCATGCGCCTTCTCGACATCACGATCGACATTGATGCTTCGGCGTTGACGCGCGTGCCATCCGAGGGGCCGGTCCTGTTCGTTGCCAACCATCCCTTCGGTGTGATCGACGGCCTCATGTTGGGCCATCTGGCAACCACCGTGCGGCCCGACACAAAGGTCATGACCCACAGCCTGCTGTGCCAGATTCCCGAGGCACGCGAGTTCTTGCTCCCGGTCGACTTTGGCGGCACGACTGAGGCTGTACAGACATCAGCGTTGACGCGCCGGCGTTGCGTTGAATGGCTGCGCGGCGGCCATGCCGTCGCGGTGTTCCCGGCGGGCAGTGTTTCGACATCGCCATCCCCATGGCGCGGGCCGGCGGTGGATGCGGCATGGCACCCCTTTGTGGCAAAGCTTGCGCTGCTCCCAGGCGTGACGGTCGTGCCGGTCTGCTTCCAGGGGCAGAACTCAAGGCTGTTCCAGATCGCGAGCCACATCCACTATGCCCTTCGAGTGGCGCTGCTGTTCAGTGAGTCGCGGCGGCGTCAGAGCACCCGGATATCGGTCACCATCGGCACGCCGGTGCGGGCTGAAGACCTTAAGCTGATCGGCGCGCGCGATGCAGTGATCAAGGACTTGCGCTGCCGCACGCTATCGTTGCGTGGACCCGATGCCCCGCCAGCGGAACTGGAGTTCCGCTGGCCCCGTCACATCACTTTCGATTAGTATTTTGCAGGAACGTACATGTTCTTCGGGATAGGTCCGCGGTGGTAGTCAGGATTGTGCACCCGCTCCGGTAGAACGACCTCCGGCCTGACGATCTCCTCGTAAGGGAACTGACTCAGGAGATGCGCAATGCAGTTCAACCGTGCCCGCTTCTTGTCGACGGCTTCGACTACCCACCACGGCGCTTCCGCGATGTTGGTGTGTTCGAGCATCGCCTCCTTGGCTTTGGTATAGGCTTCCCATCGCACGCGGGACTGCAGGTCCATTGGGCTCAGCTTCCACTGCTTCAGCGGGTCGCGGATGCGCATCAGGAAGCGCTTGTGCTGCTCATTGTCGGTGATCGAGAACCAGTATTTGACCACTTTTATGCCGGAGCGCACCAGCATGCGCTCGAACTCAGGGCAGCTGCGGAAGAACTCAGCGACATCTTCCTCGGTGCAGAATCCCATCACCCGTTCGACGCCGGCGCGATTGTACCATGAGCGGTCGAACAGCACGATCTCTCCAGGCCCTGGAAGATGCGGAACGTAGCGCTGGAAATACCACTGCCCGCGTTCGCGTTCGCTGGGCGCGGGAAGGGCAACCACGCGACAGACACGCGGGTTGAGCCGCTGCGTGATACGCTTGATGACGCCACCCTTGCCGGCGGCATCGCGACCCTCGAAGATCACCACGACCTTCTGCTTCGTCGTGGCTACCCAATCCTGAAGCTTGATCAGTTCGCGTTGCAGGCGGAACAGTTCTTCGTAGTAGAAACGGCGGCCGAGATCGGCCATGCCTCCATCTTCATCCTCGACCAGTGCATCAAGGCGTCCGTCATCTAGCTCTTGCTCAAGTTCCTCGTCGAGGCTGTCGAGCCAGTCCTGCCGGACGTATTCCTCTTCGAGAAGCTGCGTGTTCACGTCCCGTCTCCCTTTTTGATGTCGTGTCTGGTCATGCCCAGAAAGTAGTAGCGCGTCGGAAGTTCTTCCACTTTTTCGACAAATGAGTGTCGGCTAGAATTGTGGCATGGCGGTAATATCCCAACAGGTATCCAGCCGCGTATTGTGCCTCGGCGTTGTTCTCGACGTCTAGCGTGGCGATGAAGCTCTCGGCTGTGACGGAATCATTGTGGATGCCGAGGTCCTCCTGCAGATCTGCGACGATCCGCAGGAAGTCTCTCACGTCTTTGCCGTTGCCGAACAGGCTACCAAAAAACTCGATCGCGTAGCGGAGGTTCTTCAAAGCAATGCGGAGTTCGTGGCGCTCATCATCCGGCATGTCGGGAAGATGCTTTCCGCGCTTCAGGACCCGCCGCCTCAGCCTGTCAAGCACCGGGCCTGCGAAGGCGCGAGCTTCTGATGTCAGCAGGGACAGTTCCTGCGGGGCAAGTGCGGTGCGCCAGGCACGTCGCAGCAGGAATGACTGGACGTCGAGAACGAAGAGTGTCGTTGCTGGACTTTCAATGATCTGACGCGCGCTGAGGTAGCTTTCCTGGCGGCGTTTCTCGACGACCTCGAGCAGGACTGCGGCGGAATTGAAGCGCTTTGACTGATTGCGGAATGGTCCGGCAAGGGCGTTTTGCCGGAATGCATCACACTCGCGCGCCGGTCCCAGTGCGGACGCAATGCGACGCGCCTCGGACCGAATATCCTCCAGTTCAGGCAGCGTGATTGTTTTCCGGAAGATGCTCAGGGCACTTCGCATGCGGCGGAGTGCCACCCGCAGTTGATGAATGGATTCTGGCGCATCGGAGTCGTTCAGCGATGTCCAGTTTGCAACGAAATGCATGAGGCTGCTGGATATGACAGCGGTGATGAGATCGTCGAAATTTGCAGTCCGGGTCAGGGCGACTGGCAGTGCCTTTTGCGGCCGTGCCGCTTCACCCTCCAGCAAGCGGTAGCCGCGCCCCGCCTTCGGTTCGAACTGAAGGCTGAGGCTGCATTCCTTGGCGAGCCCCCGTGCACAGCTGACGAGATCGGCGATGTTTCCACTCTTCAGTTCGAGTTCCAGCTCCGCTAATGGCAAGCGTGCATCTCCCGCGATGATTGCCCCATGATCGACGGCGAGTTCGATGGTGGAGCGGCCATGGGTGAGAACAGCGGTCCGGCGCTTGAAACGGGTTTCGAACAAGGGGATTATGCTAGCCTCCCCGATCACCGACTTCATGCGATCGCGCAGCGTTGGCTCGAAGAGGTTGATGTTGGGCATCCCCTCCGGCGCTCGCACCTCGATCTCGCCACGCGTAAAGGCATCCTCGGTTGTTTCTCCAGTCCACTTCACGCCGAGCACCGGCGCAGCACGACCTTTGCGGCGTAGCCGAAGGGTGAGGCCCTTGCGTTTCAGCTCGCGAGATGGCGTGTCGAAATAAATCGAAACAATTTCCCGCTCCGGGCCGACAGTGACGCCAGCAAGCTGCGGAGCGTTCAGCACCGCCTGAACCGTTGCTGGGTCTGCCCGAAACTTGATCTCCACTTCGCGTCCGGATTTCGCTGCCTCCGTTGCCTGAGCGGTTGGAGACGAATCGGGCCTGGCTACTGGATCGCCGTTCATGTTTTGACCTCCCCAGCCGGCACTCTAGCTTGTCTCGGCCCCCGAAGTATGTCGAGTGTGTGACAAGGATCGGACCCATAATTGAGACCGAATCACGTTTGCCGACTGGACGTCCCGCATGCTCCGACAAATCGCAGCCCTCCCGGTCAGAGCCAATGCCGATGGCACCATCGATGTGTTCCTGGTGACCAGCCGGGGCAGCGGGCGCTGGATCATTCCCAAGGGGAACCCGATTTCAGGACTGTCGCCTCCAGATGTGGCTGCGCGGGAGGCGAGGGAAGAGGCCGGGCTTGTAGGCCAGGTCCGGCAGCGTCGGCTCGGCAGCTTCGAGTTCCATCGCCTGCGCGTTTCCGGCGAAACCTGCCTTGTTGATGTGTACCCCATGCATGTTGAGAAGCAGCTAAGGGATTTTGACGAGAAGCGGCAGAGGACGGTGCGGCTCTGCAACATGGAGACGGCTCTGTCTATTGTCTGCTCTAGGGCGCTTGCCGGACTGATTGAACAATATGGAGCCGAGATCGCCTCGCAGCGAAGTGCCGTTGGCACTTGAGCTGAATTGCGCTTTCGCACCACCCTTGCTCATGTTTCCGAAGGAGGGTTTGTCAAATCTCTCTGGCGCGCCTGCAGCATGTTGATCTTGCGGTAGGGTGCTTGTGCAGTGACCTCCGGACCAATCCAACCTGGCATGTCGATTAGTTGGTCGATGGCATCCAGTTCAACTTCTGCCATCACGATGCCTTTCAAGATGCCGTCATATTCATCGATCTCCCATGTCAGGCCTCCGTGCAACACGTAGTGCCTGCGCTTGGCCGTGGCATTGTTCCCACAGCTTGAAAGGATGAGCTCGGCATCTTCCAGTGGGATGTCATACTCGAATTCATATCGGCTGCCCGCGACCCGCTGGGTCTTTACCGTCAGCGTGGCGCGCTCGCCAATGATCCTGACACGGGCCTTGCGTTCATCGCTGCTCGCAACGAGGCCGTCACGAATGTAATCACTACGGTGAACTTCACGACGCCACCCCTCCGACGCAAGCAGAAACTTGCGTTCGATTTCAACTTTCATCAGGTCCTCTCAGCCAACTCGGGCTCGGCTTAAGGGGCGGCATTGTCACAATCAACATTTGGCGTTTAGTCGCTGTTGGCTTTCCCGCGGCGCGTCTGTTTCCGGACATGCTGCTGAAGGAGGTGCGTCGCTGACTAACAGGATTCAACCGAGTCAACCTTCGCGTTTCAACCGAGAATTGTGCTCTCTCAGCTTCGCGCAGGGACTGCGCTTGACGTGTTTGTAGTTGTCAAACTGTCATGAGAATCAGTGCTTCTGCGCTCATGCGAAGTGTTCTGCTGACCGCCACAGGCGGCTTCATTTCGAACCTCCTCACATTCTGGATGATTCAACACGTGCGAGCCGGTGTCAGTCGGTTGTGCGACGAAGAGCGTTTTACGTTGGTTAAAGTGCCTTAAGGAGAACCAGATGGGCAAGACCAAGACCAAAGTGAAGGCCAAGGACAAGCGTCGCGTACGTGTGATTGAAGACCGGGAGGACGGGACCGTGATCCCCTTCAAGCGGAAGTTCGAAGCGGAGCGGCAAGCACCGCCGATCGTCGCGATGAATGCCCGGCAGGCGGAGTACATCGCTTACCTCAGGACCCATCCGCAGGTCTTCGTGCTGGGACCGGCCGGAACAGGCAAAACCTGGATCGCGGCGTCGCATGCAGCAGACCTCTACCGCAGCGGCCTCATCACCAAGATCATTCTCACTCGGCCCAACGTGCCATGCGGTCGCTCCCTGGGCTTTTTTCCCGGAACCATCGAGTCCAAGTTCGCGCCCTGGACCGTTCCGGTGACAGATGCCATGCGTGACAGACTGGGCAAGGCCGTGTTTGATCTCGCGGTAAAGAACGGCGACATCGAAGTGGTGCCCTTCGAAGTCATGCGGGGGCGGTCCTGGCGCGATGCCTTCGTGCTTCTGGATGAGGCACAGAACACTACCGAGACCGAGATCAAGATGTTCCTCACCCGCACAGGAGAGGGCTGCGTGACTGTCATCAACGGTGACATCGCGCAGTGCGACCTCGCCAATGGCTCGGGCCTGCACCTTGCCATTCGACTGGTGAAGGAACGCAATCTCCCCGTTCCGGTGGTCGAGTTTTCGACCGACGACGTGGTGCGGTCGGGCCTCTGCGCGATGTGGGTTAGGGCCTTCGATGACCGCTTGGGGACGACGGGGGCTCACGCCTAACGCACCGGTCGGGCACAATGCGTTCGACCGCCGCAATCTGATTCTCGCGGGCACAAGCATGTCTGTCCAGTGTAGCCATGCTGTGCGCAATCCTTGCTCTGGGTCACCCGTCTTGAGTTTGTCGCCCTATCTTCCACTCCGCCGCGCCAATTTTTACGGCATCTGGACCGGAGGGCGTTTCCGTATTACCCTGATGCTCTTTGGGACGTGGAGTAGAACTGCGCGTCTTCTGTAAGTATTTTTGCGTTCGAATGAACGATTTTGTGCAGTTGTGTATCCAGGGATTAGTATATATACTCGAATGTCAATGCTATGGGTCGGTTTTGCCATAGACTTTGGCCGGTTACCTTGATGCATCGGCAGTTTTCTTATGCTTTGACTAGGGCGCGCCGTTCAGGGTGCTGATCATACCATTGTAGGGGTATGCCCATTGGCCTATTGCGCGGTCGGACAGTGTGGTCTGACAGTCGAACTATCCCAAGGGAATCACGATGAAGTCACGGCTCATTTTTCATGTGTTGCGCGCGCTGGGATCGGCGGAGCGAGAGGCGGGCGCCGGAGAGCTTGATCTTCGGGCACGGGAACTCCTGCGCATCATCGGCGAGGAAGATGCGCATGGTGCGGCGCTCAGCGTTGGCCAGTTGGTGAAATGCGCGAATGTTGGGACCGCTCCCACCGTTTACAGCGCGCTCAATCAACTCGAAAGCCAAGGCTGGATCGAACGCTCCAGCGACCAACCCGACGGGCGGACGAAGCGCCTTACCTTGTCGCCGCGAGCCCGGAAGATGTTTGCGCGCGCCTATCGCATCGCCTCTGTCGCACTGGGTGGCGAAGACCGATAGTCTCTACAGGCTGGCATGGGCTGAAACCCTTACCGGTGGCCGGTTTCGGTACCCAGGCTCAAACTGCTGACATATGCACGGATTCAAGTGCGTCGGTGTCTGTAAGGCATGGGTCCATGGCCAAAGCAATCTTTGAAGTCCTTACTTGAATTGCTCTCATGGTGGGGCTGGTGCTTGCCGTACTGATCGCGCAAACCGTGGTGGCCTAACCTGCACCACGACAACGCCGTCCCTTGCAGCTTCCGCTGACGATTTGTGACAGGCCTGTTCTGGTGACCGTCTGAGCCAAGCGCTCTATTCGGCGGCGAGTTGGCGTGGCGCGAAGCGCTGTTCGAGATAAGGCAGCAGGTTGGCCGAAAGCTCGGCGAGGACGGCCCTGATCTGCTGGAAGCCGGCGTTTTTCTCGAGCGTTGCTTCATTCATGTAGAGACTGCGATTGATCTCGATCTGCAACGCGTGTTGGCCGCGATGGGGTGCACCATGGTTTTGGGTGATGAAACCACCGGCATAGGGCTTGTTCCGGAGCACCCTGAGGCCGTGGTTGCGCAAGGCATCCTCGACAAATCCTGAAATATCCTCCGCACAGGAGGCGCCGAAGCGGTCACCCAGCACCACGTCAACGCCACCAGCCACCTGCGGCGCCACATGGGCGCTGGCGCTGGCCGGCATGGAGTGGCAATCGACCAGCAACACCTCACCCACCTTGGAGAGCACGGCGTTGGTGAGGGCCGACAGCGTGCGGTGGTAGGGTAGATAGATCTGCTCGATGCGATTTCGCGCCTCCGCAAACTCGATGCGGCCGCGGTAGATTTCCTCGCCCTCCGAGACGATCCGCGGGATCGTGCCCAGCCCGCCGGCCACGCGTGGCGAACCAGTGTTGGCATAGCCTGGAAGCTCGCCGGCGAACATTCGGGGGTCGAGCTCGTATGGCTCACGGTTCAGGTCGATGTAGCTCCGCGGCACCAGGGCCCGCAGCATCGGCGCGCCGTGGGTGACGCAGGACAGGAACAGCTCATCCACGAAGCAGTCTTCCGATTTCCGCAGCGTGGGCTTCGAAAGCCGGGATTGGCGCAGGAACGCGTCCGGGAAGTCCCTTCCGCTGTGTGGCGAGTTGAAGACGGCCGGTGCCGTCCATTCCTCGGGCGACAGGATTTCAAAGGGTGGTTTCTTCAGGTCCGGCATGCCGTTTCGCGTTCCCCTGACGGTTGTTGCCCAATATTTGCCCAGAGGGCGGCCGGCAGCAAGACTTCATTCACCGTTTACCGCCACAACCATAGCAGGCTAAAACGGCGTTCCGATGGTGGCGCCCGGGGTGCGGGACGATTTGTGACGATGACGATGAAGACCATGGCCAAGATTCTCCTTGCGGAAGACGACGACGACATGCGGAACTTCCTGGTAAAGGCCCTGCAGAAGGCCGGCCACGAAGTGACCAGTTTCGGCGAGGGCTTGAGCGCGTTCGAGGAAATCAAGCAAACCAGCTTCGACCTGCTCCTGACCGACATCGTGATGCCTGAGATGGATGGAATCGAACTGGCGCGCCGAGCCTCGGAACTCGATCCCACGCTCAAGATCATGTTCATCACCGGCTTCGCCGCGGTGGCGCTCCACCCGGATTCGCAGGCCCCGAAAGACGCCAAGGTACTCTCGAAGCCCTTCCACCTCCGCGACCTCGTCAACGAGGTTGAAAGGCTGATGGCGGCCTGAGTTTTGGGGGTTGCGCGGCCCTCCGGCGCCAGCTATAGGGTCGCCACCGCGTCGATCGTGGGTGGTTAGCTCAGCGGTAGAGCACTACCTTGACATGGTAGGGGTCACAGGTTCGATCCCTGTACCACCCACCATTCTTCCCACTACGAACCAAGACTTCCAGTGGCATACGGAATTCTCCCGACTTTCTGGGTAGTTACCGGCTATGTTTTGTCTCTGGTCAGTATTAGAGGGAGAAACGCACCCCAAATCCCGGATTGCAGGGCCCGGGATCTCTGCATCGCCGAATTCTGGTCAACGCAACGATGCAGGCGCGTGGATCCTGCATCGTCTTATAGTCCATTTGTACCGTCAGAAGCGAAGGTGCCCGGCACGAGACCGGGCGCTGAAGTTTGGCTTTTTTTGCAGTCAGTCGAGGAGGACGGCACGCTGATCCTCCCACCGCATGGGCAGAGGGCAGGCCTTGCGCAATCGCTCAGGCGTCAGGCTCGCCGGGTGCTCACCCGTGAGGATCCGTTCAATGATGTCTGGCGCCAGGAAGGCAATGGAGAGAAGGCGGCTCACATAGGACTTGTCGCAGTTTTCCTCGTTGGCAATCGAACGAAGCGTCAGATATCGCGCCGAGGCCAGACCATCAAACCAGAGCCTGGCCTTCACGACCATGTTGATCAGATGCGGGTTGGTCCTGGCCGGCTCACTGGGGTCCTGCCCGAGCACTAATTTCACCTGCTTTCCGCAGCGCAGGAGGTGGCTGACAAGGGTGATCTCCAGCGGATCAAAGGATGATGCATCGTGCTCCCGGTCCAAAGCATCATTCTGTGAGTTGTCGGTGCAAGCGTGGGCGCTGTCCGTCAGGCCCAAGTTCTTGCGCAAGCCGCTTGCCGAGAGGTGAATCTGGACCCGGCTTTTGGAGACTTGTACTCTTTCGATGACCTCTCGCGCTGCGGTTTCTCCTCGAATCGTCGTGGAACCGACGAGTGCGCCCAGTCCGGAACATCGCGATAGCAGCTTGGGAAGTTCGCTCGCCGGAGCATGAAGTCTGCCCCACTGCTGCATCTTTGTTCCGTCACGTAGGCGATCCGCAACGGCAACGACGACAAGGCGCTCAAGGTCTCCGGCCGGCACCCTTATTCCTTGGAGATCGTCGCTTGCGGCCTTCAGTCGCTTGGCGGATGTGTAGTAATGATATCGCACGCCATTCTTTTTGCTGAAGTTCGGTGTGAGCCGGTTGCCATTATCGTCAAAGGCGATCCCCTGTAGTGAAGTGCCGATCTTCCGCTTGGTCCGGGCATCCTCTCCTGGAGACTGCGCGGCCAGAGCCGTCTGCGCGGAATCGAACAACTCCCGCTCGACAATCTGGTCATGCTGACCTGCATGGAGCTGGTTTTGGAACCTGACTTGGCCCACATATAAGGGGTTCTTCAGCATGTGGGCGATCGCTCCGCGGCCAAGAACCTGTCCCCCGAGCGTCCTGCCATCTCCGAGGTGCCGGAGACGGGAGCGGACACCTTGCTCTTCTAGTTCGCGCTGAAGCAGGTGTACCGACCGAAGCTCAAGATATCGCTTGAACATTCCTCGAACGATCTCTGCCTCGTCCGGAACGATGATCAGCTTTCGATCGCGAACAGCATATCCCAGCGGCACGGGTCCTCCCATCCACATGCCCTTCTTCTTCGAAGCTGCCACCTTGTCTCGGATGCGCTCGCCCGCCACTTCGCGCTCGAACTGTGCAAAGGAAAGCAGAACATTGAGCGTCAGTCGCCCCATCGAGGTCGAGGTATTGAACTGCTGGGTGACAGCCACGAACGAAACCTTGTTCCGGTCCAGTAGGTCGTTCAATTTGGCGAAGTCGGTTAGAGAGCGGGTCAGCCGATCAATCTTGTAGACTACGATGATGTCAATCTTCCCCGAGGCAACGTCTGCGAGAAGCTGCTGCAGACCTGGCCGTTCCAAGGTCCCGCCCGAATAGCCGCCATCCTCATAGACCTGCTGAATCCTCGCCCAGCCCTCATGGCGCTGGCTGGCAATATAGGCGGCACAGGCATCACTCTGGGCCTCCAGCGAGTTGTAACTCATGTCGAGCCCTTCCTCGGAGGATTTGCGGACATAGATTGCGCAGCGTCTCGATGTGAGGGGCTCACCCATTGAGATTTTCCCGCATAGCCTTCTGCGGTTGGCTTCGGCTGAGGCCGAAGAAGCGGGGGCCGGACTGGTGCGTCCCGGTGATATCGCGTGCGATGATCGAGAGGCTCCGATAGGCTTTGCCCCGATAAACGAAGTTGCCCGTATCTATGGCCTGTACCTCATGCATCTGTCCCTGCCACTCGCGCACGAAGCGGGTGCCCGGCTTGACAAGCTGAGCCAGCGAACTACTGCCGCCAGAAGAACCTCCCTTCGACGACCGTTGACCGAGCGACTTCAGCCGCAACTGTGCCTGGCGGCTCAGCCTACCCAGTGCCAGTTCCTGCAGGCGGTGGGCAATTGCGCGCCGGAGAAGGTCGGCGCCGAGTCGGGCAGGGGCATTGTGCCCGAACATGTCGCGCCATCTCATTTGCAAATTGGAAATGTCGAGGGCCTCAAGTGTAGCAATGGCTCGGTCTAAATCCATCGCCGACAACCCGCTCGGATTGAACTCCAAGGCAGGCGATAACTCGCCAGCCGAAGAGGCATGCCGCATCTTGGTCCCGCTCATGCGCCCACCGGCATTGCAGCCAGCCGATAGCGGCGGACACCGCTCGCGTCTAGCTCACTGGAAACGGCATGTCCCTTCTTCTTCAGGCTTCCTGCCAGAAAGCCTCTCACACTGTGAGCCTGCCATCCAGTCGACTTCATCATCTCTGGTATCGATGCGCCCGATGGTCGGCCCAGCAGCCCAACGAGCAGTTCTGTCTTCGACTTGGGCTGAGCCGTTGAGGCTTTCTTTGCCTTACTCTTGAGGATCTTGATCATGATGGTGCTCCCGTTCAGAGCCAGACAATCTAGCTCTCGCACCACTCAAAGCCCCGCAGTTGAACGGGGCGCTCTCGGCGGGGCAGCTGCGCCCGATCGCCAAGTCTTACTGACAGGTAGAAGTGCTTGCTGTGCGGTCGAAGTCCAGCAGAATCTGACGGAAGAGGCTCGAAGGTTGCCGCAATGTATGCGCGGGGCCTGCCCGGCGCCGCGCGGGCCTCAGTAATTTTCCCGTGCCGCCACCTTCGGGATGAGCTTGTTCAAGGTGAGGTCGGAGACAGCCCTCCGGAGCCTGAACTGCAAGCCTGCGGCTATGCAAACAGTCACCGGCCCAAGTGCAAAGAATACATAGCAACGCAGTTCGATAGCGTTCATGTAGACGATAAGGTATTCACGTTTATTCCGGCTTTGTGTTTCGGCAAAATTACCATACACGCTAGTTTTGAAAATTTCATATGAATGCCATCCTGCGGATCACCGCGATTTTACAGGCAATCTTCGACGCCAAACTGGCAACAGATAAGAGCCGGCTTGTAGAAGATCTTCAAGTCGAGTTTCCCGGCATTGCCCGCGAGAGGCACGTCGAACTTGTCGAGCATGCGATCAGGACCATTGGCGTCGTAGCAGCCTGATCCTCTTCCTATCCTGTTCATTATCCAGACCTACACCGAGTTCAGCATGGCTTGGGCGACGCTTGATACTGGCTGGCGGCACGGTCACACTCATTGACAATTGCGGGAGCCACCAAGATGACACGAACGTGCCACGGGATAGGCCGTGTCTCATCGCCGTTGGCAAGCTTTTCTGGCAGTCAAAGGGCGCTGAGTTGCAACACCACCGCATCGGGCCGGCGCTCTCCGACCGACAGGAACAGAGAGCGGTTTAAGGCATCATGGGCGGGAGCGGCGGTCTCGAACCGGATGACGGTGCGGAAATAGATCA